>NZ_JAGQDN010000011.1:0-201021 GCF_021270385.1 Brevibacillus sp. AF8
GCTGGCAAATCATTTAATGATAGACTCATTAACGCTTTCGCTGTTCAGTTTTCAAAGAGCATTTTCACTAGCACTTCAAAAGCGCTAGATTCACAATATACCATGTATCATTACTTAAAATCAACAGGTAATAATTGGTGTGTTTCATTTTGTTCCGCTCTTTTTGGAAGGCGGATTTTTAATATAACATGAGCGGTTCGTTTGATCAAATGCAATATTTGGTAATTAGTTATAGAAGAAGGCTACATCATAAGAGAAGCAGGAGATGCCTCCGTCTGACTACAGATAAAACAGAGACTGGAAGCCCGTCTTAATAGCAAAGGGATGCCCCACGAGTCTCCAACTTTATTTTCTCCGTCAATAGATTTTCACGCTACAACTATTAAAGAAGAGAAAGAATATCAACTCTTCCTCTCTTCGGACCGCTCCATTCTCTCACGAATCATCTCCACGAGAGCGTCCATATAGTCAGCCGAATCATTCAGAAATTCAGTGGAGACAAACTCCAGCCCGCAAGCTTCTGCTTTCACCCGGCAATGGATTCTGCAATCGAAAATCGCCTCTACATTTTCGGTCAAAGACAGCAAGTCACAGACAACGACTGCCTTGCCGCCTGACTCGGGCACTTTTTCAATCATTGCATGCACATCCGGTCCTAACCATTTCTGCGGGGCCGGGCCTGCGCTTCGGTAAGCGAGTTGCCACTTCTTGCAATCAGCTCGCATGGCGACCTCTTCAGCCAATTCTTTAAAAGCTTGGATGAACTCGTTGTTCACTTCTGGCACCCCCGGTTGACTGTGGGCTGTAAACAACACAGTCGCTTCGGAACGGTTCTCCACGGAGAGCCATTGCAGTGCCGTTCGTAGACGAAGACTGATCGCTTCTGCAATCCCCGGATAGCGGTGCCAATGATTGATTTCCACAACCGGAATGTTTGCACCGCTAGCTTCGAGCGCTTTTCGGACACTTTGATAATAGGCTGCTGTTCCCGTTCTCGAATACAAGGGGGACGTCGGAAACGCGTACAACTCAGTAACACCGTCTGCGACCATTTGTTGAACCGTCTCGTGCACAAAAGGAGACGTATGCTTCGTAGCTTGATAGACTTTGATTCGCTCGCCGCCTTCAGTTTGATTCAACCGCCGCTCCAAGGCCAGCGCTTGCCGAGCTGTTACCGAGCCAAGCGGATCTGCAACGCCAATTGATTGAAAGCGTGTCTTGGCAGCCTTCAACGTATCCGACGAAGGAACTTTGCCGTGAAACAGATGGGTATAAAAAGGCAGTACATCATCGATTGATTGCAGTGAGGCGTAAGACAACATGAGCAGGGCTTTCATCTGATTTTCGCAGCTCCTTTTGGCTATTTTACATGAAGTCCTTGCTCTTGAACAAAAAAGACGACCTCTGATCGCTCGGAAGTCGTCGGTGTGTTATTTCCGTGTGTCTCTTATTTTTTTACAGAAGGCATAACACCCTCTGGAATCGGGCACTCATACGTTTGACCGCCCAGACGCTGTTTCAGCTCAGCTTTTGCCTGTTCAATCAGCTCTGGGTTTTTCAGCATGTCAATAGCTGTGGAAGCCATGACTTTCCCCGCATGCAGCATCCCTTTATGTGCCATGGATGTCGCCCCGAGGGACACCCATTGCCAGGAGTGCAGGGTGGAGCCGTTTATATAGCACGCAGTTGTGCATTGCGCAGTTGGCGTAATCCAGCTCACATCCCCTACATCTGTGGAGCCGTTCAGCGGGATTTTTGATCCGTCGTATGGATTGAGCCATGTCACCATGTCTGGTGCAGGCATGTCCGGTGACTGTTTTTCCGAAGTAGCGAGTTCCTGCTTGGACAGCGTCGCACGCATTTCTTTTGCCAATTGCAGTTCCGCTTCATCATGCACAGGGACGCCAAGCTCCTTGAAGTTTTTGTACATGACCTCTTCGAGCAGCTTGTTTTGCACCAGATTTGAGCACGCTTTGTCGAATACGATCTCTACCTTTGTTTCGGTCATGAGCGCAGCGCCTTGGGCAATTTTGCATACGCGTTCGTAAATCTCCTGTACTTGATCAACCTTTGGCGCACGTATGAGGTACAGTACCTCTGCTTTTGGTTGAACCACATTTGGCGACAAGCCGCCGGCGTTCGTGATGGCATAATGCACACGCGCTTCCGGGATGATGTGCTCGCGCAAGTAGTTCACGCCGACGTTCATCAATTCCACCGCATCCAATGCGCTTCGACCGAGATGTGGACTTGCTGCCGCATGGGCGCTTTTTCCTCTAAACTTGAAGTAAATTTGATAGTTCGCAAGTGAATCGATGGACATGATACTGTTATACCCCATTGGGTGCCAGCAAAGTGCGAAGTCCACGTCGTCAAACAATCCTGCTCGCGCCATGAACGCTTTCCCGGAGCCGCCTTCTTCACCTGGGCAGCCGTAATAACGAACTGTCCCTGTCATGTTGTTCTCTTCCATGTACTCTTTCACGGCAACGGCTGCCGCAAGAGAAGCGGTACCGAGCAAGTTATGTCCGCAGCCATGGCCGTTTGCCCCCGCTACGAGAGGCTCTTCCGTAGTTTGACCTTTTTTCTGGCTCATGCCCGACAGTGCATCGAACTCGCCCAAGATCGCCACGACGGGATTACCGCTGCCAAAGCTTCCGATGAAAGCTGTTTTGATCCCACCTACACCGCGTTCAACCTTGAAACCCTCTCCTTCGAGTGTTTGAGCCAGCAGTTCAGCCGATTGGTACTCTTCAAAACGCGTCTCCGCAAAGTCCCAAATCTGGTCGCTCACCTTGATGAAGGCATCTCGTTTTTTCTCAATCATTACTGCAATTCGCTCGGTATGCATTCGCAAACATCCTCCTCTGACCTCGTTGTCCACATGCTTTTTCGCTCAGGTAGGAACGTTTTTTACGTCAGCAATCGTCTGGCAATTCGGTTCAAAAGCGCTACGCTGCGTGGCAAAATCTCTTCTTGTATATCGAACTTCGGATGGTGGTGAGGCGCCGGGATATCCGTACCGATTGCCATATACGTTCCTTTTCCGCCACGATCCTGAACGCGTTTAATCATAAAGCTGGCATCTTCACTGCCCATCGAGTTGTACTCGCCGTGCTTAAAGGAATGGAAGCCTTCTACTTGCCGTGCTTCTTCCAGTGCCAGTTCTGCCATCTCCACATCGTAGCTGATCGGGATTGCTCCCCCGACGACTTCGATCTTGTAATCGAGCTCATGCATAGCGGCACTATGCGCGATGATGTTGCGTACACGGTTTTCTACTTCTTCATTTACTTCTTCGGTAATGGAGCGAGTCTCTACAACCATCTTGGCATAGGCCGGAATGATGTTCGCTGCTGTTCCGCCTTCTAAAACACCCACATTGATTCTCGTATCACCCGTGCTGAAGCGGGGAATCGCATGAATGTTCAACAGGGCAGTAGCCGCTCCGAGCAATGCATTTTTCCCTTGCTCTGGCGACGCACCAGCATGAGAAGAAACACCGTAGAAATGCGCCATCATTTTCGTGGTAGCCAAAAATCCATAGGAACCGCCGTGTACCTCACCCAGCGGTACATTGACACCCAAATGGTTGCAGAAAATATAATCAACATCGTCCAAATGACCTTTCTCCACGATTGCGTATGCACCGCGAACACCTTCTTCGGCTGGTTGAAAGATCAGTTTGAGTGTACCGGAAAAATCTCCTGCTGCAAGCGCTTCTGCCAGTCCCAAGCCAATCGTGGTATGACCGTCGTGAGCGCAGGCATGCATGTTGCCTTCATAGTGGGAGCGGAAGCCATTCGCTTGTGGAAAATGGTCTTGCTCCCTACTTTCCAATACAGGCAGTGCATCCATGTCAAAACGGAAAGCAACCGTTGGTCCAGGTGCCTTCCCTTTCTTTACACCGATCACTGCTGTATAGCCACCGCGCATTTTTTCAGCGATCGCCGGGTTTGCACCGTCACGCAAAGCTCTTTCATACGTTTCCTGGAGAACCGCCTCGGAGGGCAAGCCCCGACGGGAATCTCCATCGATTGCTTCTTGTCCGTATATGACCTCATAGCCGAGGGACGTCAAAATCTCTACTACCTTGGAAGCGGTACGGAACTCCGTAAACCCCACCTCTGGATGTCTATGAAAATCTCTTCGCAACGAAACCAGATCCAACATCGTTCAATTCCTCCTGTTAACTCTGGAGCATGTCTTTTTCCATGCCCAGGTCCGATAGGCAAGCTGTAGAAATATGAGAAGACTGGCGAATGTAAACCCTTACAATATACGAATATTAAAAGACAATTTCGCTTAATTGAATTATATAGTTGGCTCGTTCTTTTTTCAATAGGAGTTGTTAGACTTATTGAAAAATAGAAAAATTTCGTCTCGTTGTTGTGGAGGGGAGGAAACAGGAGAAAACGCTCAGATTCTAGGGCCACCCGCTGGGGGATTGACTGCCCGACTCCATGCAAAAAGCGAAACCGCGTCCAAAGTGGTCCAATCAGGATGTGTTTCAGAGGTGGACGCTTAAGAGCGTGTTTCGCTTTTGGCATTGCGTCTCGGTCGGTGTCCCTAAGCTCTTCGCTTATTTCTCCTGTTTCCTCTACGAGCTTTCCATGTTTAAACGAGCTTTTAAAGATTTATATGAATGAAGAAATATCATCAGTTACGACAGAGAAGAATATTTCCAGACGTAGCGACTTGTGGAGTCCTACCGAGCGGAGAAGGGATTCGCGGGCAAAAGAAACGCAACCGTGCCCATACGACGTAGCGGCTACCACTTTTGCGTTTCCCCGCGAATCCCTTCGGAGCGGACAGTCATAACCCCCCAGCAGAACGGAGCCTGGAGCCTAGTCTGGAAATGTTCTTCTCTCCACTGCAGCCCCATGACATGAAAAAACACCCGAAACCTCTCGTCGGGTGCTTTCATTTCTTTAACTGATAAAGCTTCTTCGGACGCCCACGCACAGCCTGCTGCTCTTCCCCGCTGAACTCGGCCAAATCCACTTCGCACAAGCTGCCCATGATCCGCTGGGCATTTCGTACCGTCATCGACAGTTGCGAAGCGATATCCGTCGTCGAAAACGACTTCCAGCCCATACGCTGAACCAGCGCACGCAGCTTGTGATACGATTTGACACTTACATTGGCCCGGTTTAGCTTCTCCAACAACTCGCGATCACTGGAGCGGAACGAATAGGCGAGCTCCTCTGTTTCTCCCACCGATTCCATCATGACGCCATTATCCTGTACGACGACAATGCCCGCCCCCGGTCGTTCTTTTGCATGCTGGATTGCTTTTCGCGCATTGTTTTCCGCAGAAAAAGCTGTATCCCCAAAGCCCACACCTACTGCAACCGGAACCTCTGCCTCCAAAGAGAGCTGTTCCACTGTTTGTCGGAGCATTTCAATTTCTCGTTGTATCGCACCACGCGAACTGAAAATCTGGTAGCGTCCGTTGCCATTTGCCAACAGGGAGCCGTCCAGCCGATCGCAGAGCGCAAGCAAAATTTGTCTGATCTTCAGCTCCAGATGCTGCAAGTAAAAGCGCGTGCTGGCCCGCTCAGGAATTTTGTCAAACTGTTCCAGCTCAATGATTTCTACCCCGATTTGTGTGTCCTTGAAATAGGAGCTTTTCACCTTTTCAATGACGATTTTCATCGCCTGACGAATCTCCATTTTCGTCATCAGGACACGATAGACAGGAATACCTTCCTCGCGCAGCGCATGTTCAACCACAGAAAACGTAGTGAATGCTCCTTGTGTCTTGCCTTCACGCCACAGCGATATATGAAACTGCGTGATCGCATCGAGGTCAAAATGCTCGTCGTACGTAGTAACGTAAATCTCCTCGTCCGGTATGTCCAGCTCCGACATCGACTCTCGCAAATGTGTCCCCTCCGACTCAATCATATCGATGGAAACACGGTTCACGGCTGTATTTTGGTCAATCGACATCTGAATGAAGCAGCGATACAAATTCGAACCGTTCGGCGGGCAATAGACGATATTGGCATCCGGGGTGAGCACGTTTTTGGCGATGGTAAACGGAACCGGCCCTGAGAAAAACCATCCGTTTAACTCTGGATGATGCTCCCGGACGATTTTGCTCACTTCACGTACGTCTTCATAACGAAAGGGGACAAATTCGATTTCATGCTCAAATTCATTGGCGACCGCCAGTATCCGCTCCACCGAAGGAAGCGGTCCTACAACACCGATTCTATACATAAGGGCGTTATCTCCTACCTGTTCTTGATCGACACCTTTTCCTCATTCATATCATGTACGCTTCTCTTTGTCCATCGAATGCCAAATGCGTTACTGAACGAAAAAAAGAACTGATGGCAATATACCCCTTAACCATCAGTTCGAACTTTATTTGAATAGGACTACTAGCGATTCAAGTTTTTAATGTACATGCCAGCAGCCACTTGTCCCTCGTAAACCCATCCTGGCGGAACAGGTGAATATTTGCTTACTAATAATACGGTTCCATAAGGAGCTCCAACGACATTCATGATGGTCTTGCTATCATAATTTTCTCGCGATACAACCCATCCAGTTGGAATGGGGGAGAACTTGGTCACATTGAACTCCGTACGATAAGATGCTCCTATTACATATTTGATCACTCGACCAGCTACTTCATCTCTTAAAACTACCCATCCCGCTGGAACGGGAGAATATTTGCTAACTCGTAATTCCTCACCATAGGGAGCACCTGCTGTATTTTTAATGAGCTTGGAGCCTAGATCTTCACGGATGACGACCCAACCTGCCGGGACAGGAGCAGATTTTCGAATCCATTCCTCATCTGAGCTCCATCTGGCAGAAACGAAAGATTGTTCTTTCTGCTCGCCAACACTAGTTGATGTGTTTGCGGCTTGAATCGGAGACGTTAGCACTGCAGAAAATACGGCTACACTTAATGCTGAAAAAACCATTTTCTTGAACATAGTGATTCCCACCTCTCCTATCATTAATATCTACCAAAATATACCATAAATTTAAAAACGAGTAAATTTTTAAGAAAAATCAATTAACTCCCTATCAGTATTCCTATCAATCAATAATCTAAGTAAATATTTTTTATCGAGAAACTAAAAAAATTTCTTTGCTATCGAAACCCTCAGCAAATATTCTGAATATACGTTTTCTATCATTTTAAGGGGGGTATTTATGAAAAAGGGACTGGCAATTGCAACCTGTCTTACCTTGCTTTTCGGGGTACTAGCGGGGTGCTCGAACTCTTCCGCACCTGCTGAACCCACTGGCTCCACTACACCTGCAGAAGCGACAAAAACAGAGCCGATGGTGTTAAAATGGAGCATTAACAGCGAGCCTCCTTCGATGGACCCTGGGATCGCCGTCGACGCGGATTCGTTTGACATGATTTACGCTGCCTTTGAGGGTTTGACCAGCTATGACCTGAATGGACAACTCGTCAATGCTACGGCTGAGAGCTTCACCAACTCGCCGGATTACATGAACTACACCTTCAAAATTCGCAAGGACGCCAAATGGAGCAACGGAGATCCTGTCACCGCCCATGATTTCGTCTATGCGATCAAGCGCAATCTCGATCCGAAAACAGCGTCCGAGTACGCCTATCAGCTTTACTACATTAAAGGAGGAGAGGAGTACAATACGGGGAAAGGCAAAGCAGAGGATGTAGGCGTCAAAGCTGTAGATGACTACACCGTCGAATTTAACCTAAAGGCCCCGACTCCGTTTTTCCGTGAACTAACCTTCTTCCCGACCCTCTTCCCGTTGCATCAAAAAACGCTGGAAGGAAACCCGAAATGGGCGAATGAAGCGAAAACCATCGTGGGAAATGGTCCCTTCATCATGGACACGTGGGAGCACAAAAGCAGAATCGTCTTTACGAAAAACCCGAACTACTGGGACAAAGACAACGTCAAGCTCGACCGGATTGAAATCGCTATGATCGAGGACAACAATACAGCGTTCTCGATGTTCGAAAATGGCGACATCGACTGGGGCGGCTATCCTGCCTCAACTCTTCCGACCGACGCAATCCCTACACTCAAAGATGCTGGCAAGCTGATGGTCGCGGATAATCCGGGCACGCAATCCGTTGTTTTTAATACAAACAAACCACCTTTCAATAACAAAAAAATTCGCCAAGCCTTCGCGTATGCCATCAACCGTCAGGAAATCATCGACAATATTTTGCAGACGGGTGTTCCAGCCGCCTATGGTTGGGTACCGACTTCCATGGGATTAAAGCCAGACGGCTACTTTAAAGAAGATCAGGCGAAAGCAAAAGCATTACTGGAAGAAGGTATGAAGGAGCTCGGACTCTCGACCTTCCCGACTGTTACCTACACCTTTGACACAAATGATACCAACAAAAAACTGGCAGAAGCCCTGCAAGATCAGTGGAAAAAGGCACTCGGTGTCAACGTGAAGCTGTACACGGCGGAGCTGAAGGTGTACCGGGACATGAGATCGCAAGCGAACTTTGACATGATCCGCTTCCAATGGGGCGCAGACTTCAATGACCCGATCAACTTCCTGGAGATGTTCCGTGATAAAACGGGCGGAAACAACCACCCGGATTGGGAAAATGCCAAGTTTAAAGAGCTGATCGATAAGAGTTACAACGAGCCTGATCTGGACGCGCGCAAAAAAATTCTGCTCGAAGCTGAGACGATTCTTATGGAAGAAATGCCGCTGGCTCCAATCAACTTCCGTGGAAGCCCTTATGTGAAAAACGACAAGGTGAAGGATTTCATCATCTTCCCGCTGGGCGGCGCTTACTTTAAGTACACCTCGGTTAATCCGTAGGGAATGAAAACATCTTTGGTTTGTGCGAACATAGTGGTGGGGAAGAGAAAAACGGGCTTCCTCCGTTCGTGGCACGCCAACAAGGAAGCGGAGATGTCCGTCTCCACTCCAAAAAGCGGTACGTCGACCAAAAGCCACCCGATGGGCGGAAGCTTCTCAGCGAAGAGGTTGGTCGAAAAGCGTGTACCACTTTTTTCCGTTCCGACTGGGTAGGCCCGCCAAGGCCTCCAGTCGCTCCGTTTTTCTCTTCCTCTCCGTAGCCTTTGTATACACGAGTTAGTTTCTTGAAACCACATAAATCAAAACAAAACAGGCTGTACCTGTCGCAAGAGACGGTACAGCCTGTTTTATTACAATTACACAGTCAGCGTTTTTTGGTCGGTTCCGTGGTAAGCATTGGTATCCAGCTCTTTTGTCACTCTGCTCGTCAAGAGACCGGACGTCATGCTGCCGCTTACGTTTAGTGCTGTGCGGCCCATGTCAATCAACGGCTCAACGGAGATGAGCAGACCGACAATGGCAATTGGCAAATTCATCGTGGACAAGACGAGCAGTGCTGCAAAGGTCGCCCCGCCACCTACGCCTGCAACCCCGAAGGAGCTGAGTGCCACAACTGCGATCAGTGTCAGGATGAACGATGGTGTCAACGGATCAATTCCTGCGACAGGTGCTACCATGACAGCCAACATGGCTGGATACGTACCGGCGCAGCCGTTTTGTCCGATGGAGAGTCCAAAGGAGCCTGCGAAGTTGGCAATTCCCTCAGGAACCCCCATGCTTTGCTGCGTTTTTACATTCAGTGGCAACGCGCCCGCGCTCGTACGCGAAGTGAAGGCGAACGTCAGGACAGGGAATGCTTTTTTCACATAGGTGATTGGATTCAATCCCGCAAACGTCAACAGCAGCAAATGAACGATAAACATGATGATCAGCGCCACATACGATGCGACAACGAACTTGCCCAGCTGCCAGATGGCATTGTAATCGCTGGTAGCTGCGACTCTGATCATGATTGCCAGTACACCATATGGCGTCAGGCGCAAGATCAATGTCACGATACGCATAGTGATCGTATGGAATGCATCGACGATTTTCGCAAACAATTCAGCTTGCTCCGGATTTTTGCGCTTTACCCCTAAATATGCTACACCGATAATCGCGGAGAAAATCACAACAGCAATTGTAGAAGTCGCCCGGTCTCCAGTCAGGTCGAGGAAAGGATTGGCTGGAAGCAGTTCCAGGATTTTCGCCGGCATGCTCAAGTTCTCGATATCACCCAAGCGCTGCTCCACCTGTTCGATCCGAGCAGATTCCGCATCCCCTTGCTGGAATTGTGCCCCGTCGAGATTAAATGCCAAGGTAGCCGAAATCCCGATCGCAGCCGCGACAGCAGTCGTCCCTACCAAAAGTCCGATAATCAGCGTACTGATTTTCCCAATGTTATTGGTTAGTTTCATTTTGGTGAAAGCCGATAAAATAGAGATGAATACTAGTGGCATTACGATCATTTGAAGCAGTTTCACATAGCCTTTCCCTACTATGTTGTACCATTCGATAGTGGATTTGAGTACATCCGATTTGGCTCCGTATACGTATTGCAAAATGAGTCCAAATAAAATCCCGAGTCCGAGACCGACAAATACCCGCTTGGAAAAAGAAATATGCTTCTTTTGCATGGCATACAATCCAGCAATGAATAAGAGCAATAAAACAATGTTTACGATGATCAATAACGTCGACATATATTCCCCTCCCTTTCGTTTTATGTACCTCTCATTATTGTATTCGGTATAGATATAGTTATATTACCAACAATCCCTACTGGTCAAGTAAGAATTGTTTTTATATTATTCCAAACTGTCTTACAGAGGTACATAATGTCCGGCTGCAGTGGTGGGGAGGAAACAGAAGAAAACGCTCAGATTCTAGGGCCACCCCCTGCGGATTGACTGCACGACTCCATGCAAAAAGCGAAACCGCGTCCAAAGTGGTCTCTTTCTCGAAGTTATTTCAGAGGTGGACGTTTAAAAGCGTGTTTCGCTTTTTGCATTGCGTCTCGGTCAGCGTCCCTAAGATCTTCGCTTATTTCCCCTGTTTCCTCTGCGAGCTATCGTTTTTAATGCTTTAAAAGATGGAAGAATGCACTCTCGTTACGTCAGAGAAGAATATTTCCAGACGTAGCGACTTGTGGAGTCCTACCGAGCGGAGAAGGGATTCGCGGGCAAAAGAAACGCAACGTGCTCTCGCTACGGAGCGGCTACCACTTTTGCGTTTCCCCGCGAATCCATTCGGAGCGGGCAGTCTTAACCCTCAGCAGGACGGAGCCTGGAGCCTAGACTGGAAATATTCTGCTCTCCACTACAGCTCCGCATAAAAAACCAGGAACCGCCCATTTGGACGATCCCTGGTTCGTTAGTAATACGAAATTGTTTCGCTTATTTTAATTGCTTCACCACCAAACACCACAACCAAGTGATGACGACCGCACCAATGGCTCCGGCAATGACGTTGAAGCCGGCCCACATCCACAGCCAATCACCCAGTACCAAATCGCCCAGCCAGCTACCCAAAAGAGCAGCAATGAGCGAAGCCCACCAGCCTGATCCTGCCGCTTTTCCTGTACAGATCAAGCTCATTGCCCACCAAACGACCACACCGACGACAGCCCATACGAACCAGAACATTCGTACACACTCCCTCTCTCATGATGGTGACGCTTACATAAGGGCCAAAATAATGACTGATTATCTGTTACCATCATATTGAACAAAAGAGAAAGTGTGCATAGGCATTTAATTGGTATACAGTTCCGCTCGGCGGTTGGCTACGCTTGGCAATTTGCCCCGTACTCGCTCAATCCGACTTACATCCAGTTCTGCGATCAATAACGTTTCTTCTTCCCCTGCACTCGCTATCACGACACCCATCGGATCGACGAACATGCTGCGTCCGGCAAAAATATTTCCGACCTGGTCAGCCGCACATACGAACATTGTGTTTTCAATGGCACGCGCACGAACCAGCGTCTCCCAGTGATCCTCTTTCATCGCTCCCGCTACCCAGCCTGCTGGCACAAACAAAATATCGGCACCCTGGAGCGCAAACTGTCTCGCGATTTCCGGGAAGCGCACCTCGTAGCATACCATCAGCCCGATTTTGCCGAATTCCGTTTCCACCACTTGATACGGATTATCCCCAGGCGCGATGAAGTCCGATTCTGTGTAGGAAAAGGCATCGTATAAATGTGTCTTGCGGTACGCATGCAGCAGCTGTCCATCACGTCCTAGAAAAACAGTTGTATTGTAGGCACGATTTTCATCACCCTCGATGGATTCGAACACACCACAAACCACATAAACTCCGTGCTCCGAAGCGAGCTCTGCCAAGCCGGACACAAATGGACCATCCAGCTTTTCCGCTACCTCCGCTGGGGTTACTCCCGACTTTGGCGTGGCAGGTGTGCTGTACATTTCAGGCAAGATGACAAAATCTGCCCCTGCTGCCTTTGCTTTGGCAATGTAATCGGCTGCTTTTTGCAAATTTTGCGTCTTATCCATCGTCGCTGTCAGTTGTGCAATGGCTACTTTCACGAATATCCCCGTCCTTCCCATTCATACAAAGCTCTCGTTTTCTTACTTGCTAGTATAACTGATTTTGACAGAGTTCCAAGTAAATCTGCTTTACCAACTGGACGTCTTGTATATAATGGACTTGTCATCTTGCGTATAAATTTTCACCCTATTGAAAGCAGGTGAGTCCATGTCCATCCGTATCAAGCTGCTGCTCTCTTACACAGGGATGCTAGTCATCAGCTTGCTGACGTTTTTTGTAGCCGCCAGCCTGTTTACGATTGCGGCGACAGGCGATTTCAACAGCTTTCGCGATTTTTATAAAGTGCATTATCAGCTCAATCCGCTGACAGAACAAGAAGAGAATATTTTCCTTGAATTGAAATATCTCGCCAAGAATGAGCCGGATCAGTTGCAAAATCAGGAGCTGCTTGCCGATTACGATTTCAAGCTCAAAACGGTACGGGCCGGCCTGTATGTCCGCAGAGAGAGCAATCAAGTCTTTACCTCTCCAACCATCAATCAGCCCGAGCTAGAAAACAGCTTGCCGCCCTATGACTTGAACAACAACCAGATTCGCAACACGTTCAACATCGGCGAAAGATTTTATGCGTATGCCAAGTTTGACTTCAAGTTTTCAGATGGCGCAAAAGGCAGTGTCTTTGTGATCCGCGAACGCAGTCCATTTGGTGAGGTTATCCGCAAACTGCTGCCGATGCTCGTGTTCCTCCTCCTCGGCGTCATTGTCATCGCAAACGTCCTGTTGTACCGCTGGATTACTCGTAGCGTCGTAAAACCGCTCGATTTACTGCGCAATTCGGCTGAGAACATCAAGGAAGGCAATCTGGACTTTGAGCTCCATCTGTACACGAAAGACGAGATTGGACAACTGAACGAAGCTTTCGAAAACATGCGCAAACGATTGCAGGAATCGGTGCGACTGCGCCTTGCGGACGAAGAAAGCCGCAAAGAGTTGATTTCCAACATCTCGCATGATTTACGGACACCGATTACCAATATCAAAGGCTACATCGAGGGAATCCGTGATGGCGTAGCTGATACCCCGGAGAAAATGGACAAGTACGTCAATATCATTTACTCCAAGGCAGTAGACCTCGACTTGCTCGTCGATGAGCTGTTTCTCTACTCCAAGCTCGATCTGAAGCAAGTGCCCTTTACATTTGAACATGTAGATATCGTGCGGTTTTTGGATGACTGCATCGACGAGCTGCACTACGATTTGGAAAAGAAGGGCATCACGATTCAGTGGAATCAACGCGCAGCAGAAGGCACCCTGGTCATCGCCGATCTGGAAAAAATCAAGCGCACCGTCTTAAACATCCTTGGCAACTCACAAAAATACATGGATAAACCTGAAAAAATCATCTGCGTCTCGGTTCAAGCAGACCCTCATTGGGCCACCATTGAAATAAAAGACAACGGCACCGGTATTCCGCAGGAAGCCATTCCTCACCTGTTCGAACGATTTTATCGAGTGGAGCAATCCCGTAATTCTTCCACGGGCGGTAGTGGTCTCGGACTGTCCATCGCGCGCCAGATCGTCGAGGGTCACGGCGGCAGAATCTGGGTGGAGAGCAAGCAAGGTGTAGGTACCAGCCTGTTCTTTACGTTAAAACGTACCCACAAACAATAGGAGGTGCACATTCCCATGTCTTCACGCATCCTCATCATTGAAGATGAGACGACCATCGCTCAACTGGAGCGGGATTATTTTGAACTGAACGGCTTTCAGGTCGATTTATGCCACTCCGGCAGCGAAGGCTTGCCGCTTGCCATCAATGGCGACTACAGTTTGATCATCGTTGATTTGCAGCTTCCGGGCATGGACGGCTTCGAATTGTGCAGCCAGATCAGACAAGTCAAGGAAGTGCCAATCCTGATCGTCTCCGCCAAAAAAGAAGAGATCGATAAAATCCGCGCCTTTAATCTCGGTGCCGATGACTATATTACAAAGCCGTTTAGTCCCAGCGAATTAGTAGCCAGAGCCAAAGCCCATCTGACAAGATACGAGCGTTTGACAGCCCGACAAACTCAACCAACGAACGCAGAAATTCACATTCGCGGTCTCGTCATCGACAAAGTATCGCGGAGAGTCTATGTACGCAATCAGGAAGTTATTTTCACGACAAGAGAATTCAATCTGCTTGAATTTCTAGCGACTCACCCGAATCGGGTTTTTAATAAAAATGAGCTGTTCGAACGAATCTGGGGCATGGATTCCAGCGGAGATATCGCGACCGTTACGGTGCATATTCGCAAGCTGCGGGAAAAAATCGAAGTCGATCCATCCAATCCGCAGTACATAGAGACTGTCTGGGGTGCCGGTTACCGATTTACTGTCTAAGCGTAAACGCGAATACCATGATTATTACAAAAACCTTCAGTGAAAACGAGGACGGATTTTCCGCTCCACGTCAAAGCTGGAGGATTTTTTTTCAATAAAGGTCAGTTTATCTTTTTTTAAGAACCTTTTTAGATTCTATTAATCTCTTGTTTCTTGGCAGTTTAGGTCTCTCGACTATTCTACAAGTAGTCAAGCAACACCCATTCAACCAATCTAAAGGAGGACCAACTGATGAAAAAGTTTTCCAATAAAATCGCGATCATGATGCTCGCAACTATTATGGGCACAGCATCCCTTCCTTACGCTGCATTAAACGTACAAGCGGCTTCCACTCCCCTGAATGCACAAGAAATTCAACAAGCCGTTACTGAACTCTCCAAGCTGAAAGTTATGCAAGGCAGTAACATTCACAATCAAGTTACGCGTGCCGAGCTGGCAAAAATGGTCGCACACACCTTTGGCTTGCAAGGCGGCAAAACAGATAAATCCGTAACGTTTACGGATGTGAAAGCAAATGACTGGTTCTATAAATACGCGGTTGATCTGGTATCCCTCGATATCATGCAAGCAAAAGATGGCCAATTTGATCCACGCGGAACCGTAACAGATGCTGAATTCGTGCAAATCGTCGCAAAAGCGCTCAAACGTGATGTGAAGTCGGTTAACTACTGGGCGGAACGCTTCTTCTCCGCAGACAGCAACGTTACGCGCGGTGAAGCCGCTTATCTGTTGAATGTGGCTCGCCAGGCAATCCCTTCTGATAAAGCAACCATCACGAGCGTACAATCCTTGAACGAAATTACATTGATTGTGACTTTCGACGCTCCGTTGACAGCAGAAAACGAAGCATTTGCCAAAGCAAAAGAAGACTTTGTCTTTAGCGATGGGCTGACACTGACCAATATGCCACGTCTGAAAACAGGTTCTACCAATACCTACATCGTGCCGACCTCGGTTCAAAAGCCAGGAACCACCTACACCCTGACATACAAAGGGAAAAAGGCGGGCACATTCGCAGGTAACGCAACCAAGATCGACATGACAGAAGTGCGACAAGTAACAAACGACACGTTTGAAGTCGAGTCCCTGCGAGCAAATGGTGTCATTGATTACGGATATGTCATCTCTGCCTACAGTGGAGGGCGCGGTGCAAATGCATTGGTGCTGGATCAAAACAACAGTGCAGACGGTAAAACGTATCAAATCATTTCTTCCATGCAAGCAAGACAAGTGATCATTACACCGGAAGGGGGACAACCAATCGTAGCGAAGTACGTGCCTTTCACACAATCAACAGACGGCAAGCAAGAAATTAAATTCCGTCTCCCAGAAGGCCAAGTCCTGACTCCAGGCGTTACGTACACCATTACGTCCGACTGGGCGAATATCGCAAATCCAACCTTCGTCGCAAAAGAAATCGCTCCGCTCGAAATTAGTGAAGCCAAAGCAGTTAATGAAACTTCTATCACCGTTTCCCTCACAGAGGACCCGGGTGACGAGCTGTTCTCCGGACGCAGCGTAGAACTCACTAGTGCAGACGGAGAAAAACTGCTGGCGACGTACAAATATTCCAGCCGCAAAGGTACAACAGGCGTGTTTGACATCCAGCAAGATGGTAAACTGAAAGCAGGTACCACATACACGGTAACACCTGTCGGCGATTGGGCTGGCAAATCTTCTGCCGAGCTGACAGTCGAGTAGTCTTTGTAAGTGTTCAAAAACTGACTTTATGAACTACCTCTTTTGTGTGATGCAGGTATCCAAATCAAAAGAAAGGTGTGGGCTCGCTGTGCTGTATGCAGGTCTTTTGACCGCCGTCATTATTCTGTCAGGGTGTGAAATGAATTGGAATACCATCCTGACGAGTGGCGAGCAGCAAGCAACCCGGGCGGTGAAAGTTGAAATGGATAAGCTGAATCAAGCCTTATTGACAGCAACCAGTCAAGGAGACAAAGCAGCGATTGAGAGGCTGCTTGCAGAAGGCGCGGATATTGACGCCACCGATAGTAGGGGCCGGACCTCTGCAATGATCGCGGTCCACTCCGGTCAACTAGACGTTTTCAACTTGTTGGTTGAACGCGGAGCCAACGTCAACATCCGAGACAACAACTTAGACAATCCCTTGCTCTTCGCTAGCGCAGCAGGCCAGCTCGCATTCGTAAAAGCCTCGATAGCAGCAGGTGCCGACACTACCATTACGAACCGTTTTGGCGGAACGGCCTTGATTCCTGCGGCTGATCGTGGACATGTCGAGATCGTCAAGGAACTGCTCACCACCTCCGATGTCAACATTGATCATGTCAACAGATTGGGCTGGACCGCTCTCTTGGAAGCAGTGATTTTGGGCGATGGTGGCAAGAAGCATCAGGAAATCGTTAAGCTGCTGATCGAGCACAATGCCAATGTCAATCTCGCTGATCACGATGGTGTGACGCCTCTGGGACATGCGAAGAAGCATGGCTACAAAGAAATGATCGAAATGCTCACGCAGGCTGGTGGAAAATAAGAACATCTATAATGGAAGAAACAAAGGATAGGATCGTCAGAACTCATCTGACCCCTATCCTTTTTCTTATTTCCTAGACCAAAAGCCCCTGCAAAACTCAAAACTTTTTCCATATTCAGGCGTCAATTACTAGTGGACTATTCCATTATACCTACACCATTTTGATAGGAGCCTGTTTTACATGACCGTCAGCTCGTATACATCGATTTTGGAAACGGACAAACGCATCCGAAAAGCTTCTCCTAACCTTGAAGCTAAGGTGGAGATGTACAAGCTCTTTCTTGCTTCTACAGACGCTATTGAAATCCATATGAGTAACCTGACGCATCCTTTGACTACCATCAGAATCTATGACATCCATCGAACAAAACTTGCAGAAGCTGAATATAGTCCGAACGCCCCCATCATCCTTCCGTTTTTTCCGGAGGAAGATGGCCTTTACTACGTGCAGCTGACGATTGGACCTGATCCGGACCCGCAGCACACCTACCAACTGCATGTGGATAAGTACAAACGCCTATCGGGAATCATCCATCAATCGGAGGAATTTTCCGCAGAAAATGGTCCGTACATGATCGGACCAGAGGATGCCATCATAGCTGCTGGGACCTCCATCAGCTTTGAAGCAGGTACATCCATCAACGTACGCTGCCAAAACAAGATCGTCGTCCAAAACGGGGCTTCTATTTCTTTTCGCGGGGAACCGGACAAACCTGTCGTCGTCATCGGCGCCATAGACGATACAACCCCGCACCGTTGGAATCAGCTCGTTTTATCTCCCTTGGCTGAGGCAACCTTCCAGCACATCATTGTGCAATACGACAACGATGAAGACGGCGTGGACTTCTTGACCTCAGCGGCCCCTTTCGTGGCAATCGCCTCATCCGTTGAGGAATTCGAGTCAACGGTTGCCAAAGCGAACTATGTGGAGCGGGCCGCAGTCATATCTCCCTCTTCTCGCCTGGACTTCATCAAAACTTGGTTCCAGCAGTCCAGCCCTTATCGTTTCCATATTTTTAGCGACCTCCTGCCTGAGCTTTATTTCGGCATTGATGTCGCCACCTTTGCGCGATGGGAAACGGATACGAAGCGGATTAACGAAGAACGTGTAGAAGCTGGCGAAATCAATTACTGGGATTTTGTTAACGGCAACTTCACTGCTGATTTGATAGAAGCGACGTATCTGTTTGCCAATAATGAGAGCAGCCCGGAGCTGCGGATCCAACGATTGATTGATTTTCTGATCATCGCGCAAAAATGGAGAAGAAAACACGGGTGCTTCAGCCTGTTTGACATTCTCGATCCGTTCCATGATCACGACGAGGAGTTTTACAAAACGTTTGAACAGATGTCGTCCGCCTTCTGGCTCGCGCACAATACGTCCATTATTCACTGGGATACTCTTTCACGAGAGCTCGGCATTTGGCAAAAAGAAAGTTTCTTCGAACGGCAATTCATCAACTCTGTCATGATTCGTCTGCACTTCGCAGCTGATCTGCCGTTCTCCCTTCCCGGGTACGGAAACAACATTCCACCCGTCGGCTTTCTCGGTATTTCCATTCACTTTGGCCCGTTCCGCTATCCAGAGGACTATCCGGCTCCCGAGCCTGAATTCGACGTCAATTACGGCGAACTCTCTACAGCTAGCTATGTGAAATTTATGTTCGAATCGTTGCTCAATGGCAAAACGAATCCCGTCTACACGTGGTGGATCCCTACACAAGCGGATAAGGAGCTGTTTCGAACCTTACAGGAAAAGGGGATTTCGCTGGATTCCCCTCCGGAAGATTGGGATCGCGAATTCGTGCAACCTGCTAGAAAAACGCTGGAGGAAATTCGGGCATTCTACCTTAACCCTACTGCAAGTGAAAGGTTCACCTCCAACTGTTGAGGTCGGGAGAAGCCATGCCACAAGTCTTTCGAACAGCAGATGATTATTTCGGGGGTTAGACCTTTTTGGTAGTTATGTCTGGAAGTCTTTTGGAGGAGATATTCTTTTGTTTCATCATCTTGGGTAATCTGTAGAAAGTATTTCGATTTAAATCTTTTGAATGAACGCTCAGGGAAGCACACAAAGCTACGTGGAAAGAAGCCTCCCCAAGTAGGAAGGCTTCCTCCTTAATTCACAAAATTTTTCCCATAGTAAATCTCGTCCATCTCTATTTGCAATTGCTTCGCAATATCCTCCTGCTCCTCCGGTGTCAGCCTATCCTTCGTGTATCCAAACAAATAATTGTTCAGATCAAATTCCCTGCGTTTGCATTTGGTATGGAAAATATTATCCTGGTACACATTCACATCAATCATGTGGAACAAGTCCTTAATTTCCTCGGGAATATAATTTTGGATGGAACTGATGTCGTGATCGATAAACAGCTTGTATCCATGTATATCCCGGGTAAAACCCCGCACCTTGTAATCAATTGTCATCAGGTCTGTATCAAACGAACGAATTAAATAATTGAGTGCTTTGAGCGGAGAAATTTCGCCACAAGTCGACACGTCGATATCAGCCCGGAATGTACTGATGCCCTCTGTTGGATGGTACTCTGGGTACGTATGAACCGTAATATGGCTCTTGTCCAACTGTAGCACTACATTCTCAGGTAAAGGCCCGGGAGATTCCTCATAAGATTCATTAGGGACTTCTACGACCGGCCCCTCGGATACAAGAAAAGTGACGCTCGCGCCTTGAGGTACATAATCTTGTTGGGCGACATTCAGTACATGTGCGCCGATAATATCCGACACGTTTTTTAGGATATTCGTCAATCTCTCTGCATTGTATTGTTCATCTATGTATTCGATATACGCTTCCCGTTCCGCTTTTGTTTTGGTGTAGCAGATGTCGTACATGTTGAAGCTGAGTGACTTGGTCAAATTGTTGAAGCCATGCAGCGTAACGTTTTGTTCTGTTTTTTGTTCCAAGCGTCATTTCCCCCTGTAGTAGCATCCAAAACTCGTTTGGTCTTACTTTTTCCTCCATCTCGTTCATAAATACCCACTACTTTTGTCCTATCAAAAATTGATTCAATAGCATCAGGGAAACTTAACAGAATATGGTTCTAATCCCCTTGGTTTAGTGATAAAATATCGAAGTGTGTCAAAATTTAGAAGAAAGGGGGAAATTATCATGCATTGGTATACAAGCGTATTGAAAAAATACGTCGCTTTTACAGGAAGAGCTAGACGTCAAGAATATTGGATGTTCACTTTGTTCAACATCATCGTATCTCTGGTAATTGCTCTCGTAGACTCATTAATTGGTACAGCATCTGTTTTGGGCATGATTTATTCACTAGCAGTATTACTGCCTAGTTTGGGCGTAACTGTTCGCCGATTGCACGATACAGGAAGAAGTGGTTGGTGGGTCCTTCTTGGATTAATTCCTTTTATCGGTGCTATTATTTTGATCGTATTCTTGTGCCAAGACAGCCAAGGAGACAACCAATACGGTGCGAATCCTAAAACTTCGCAATCCTTCTAATGTCTTCAACACCTCTCCTCATAAGGGAGAGGTGTTTTATTTTTTTGGCCCAAAGAAAAAACGGCAGTTCGGGGCTCCCCAAATGCCGTTTTTCCACTACCGTTTTACGCCTCGTCCCAAAAACGTCGCAGGTTGTCCATCCCGATCTTGGAACCTTCTCGACACTCCTCCATGCCTTCGAACTCAACCGTGATATAGCCATCATAGCCGGACTGCTTGACCAGCTTGACGACTTCGCGTATGTTGATGTCGCCTTGTCCGACTATCGCTCCACGCAGGAAGTTGCCATTCACGGTCTTGAACCATTTGCCAGCGCCTGGGTCATGGTAGGACGGACGGAAGTAGAAATCTTTAAAATGGACGAGCGAAGCATAAGGCAGATTTTTTTGCACACCAACCAGCGAAGCTTCGTCCACGCACATGAAGTTTCCGATATCGAGCGTTGTTTTGAAATTCGGGCGATTGACCTCATGCAAGACACGCTGCACACGATCACTTGCCTGCACCAGCCAGCCGTGATTCTCGATTGTCGTCGTTATTCCGAATTGCGCGGCATAATCAGCGATTCGACAGCTGCCCTCAACCATCTCAGCCAAATGCTTTTCAAAGTATTCGATCGTCGTCTCCTCTACGGGAACAGTAAAAGCAGACACGTCGTGGCGCATATGCTTGATACCCATGCGGTGCAGCAGATCGACATGTGTTTTTACACGTGCGACTTCTGCTTCGAAGGCTTCTTCGTCTGGTTGAATAAAGTTGGTCGGCATCGAGTAGTTGGACAGCTCAATCCCTACCGCTTTTGCCTTATCCCGAACAGCGTCTGCCAATTCGTAGTTATCAACTAGTGTAAAACCGTACGGCACAATTTCCATGTGTTCACCGCCGTTATCCGCGATCCATTGCACGACATCCAGTACATCCATTTCCCCAGCTCGGATTGCTGTCAGTAGACTGTAAGTGCTCAATCCAATTTTCATCCGTTCCACCTCGTTTGATTTATTTGTATAGAAAGGCTACAGCTCATCATGATGAGAAATGCACCTTGTTGATAGTCACGGCTTGCTTCAGACGATGAGATTCATAGGCTGCCTTCACCACTTCTAGCGTCCGCAGTCCATCCTCTCCTGTAATAGACGGAGGTCGGCTTTCCATGACATTTTGCACAAAATCAGATATAAGCCGTTCATCCATATCCACAGCCCAAGGCAGATTTTGCAGCTTCGAATCGCGGTCATTGTAATAGAGCGCGTGTTGCTTGAAGACATCGATTTCCAACGTGCCTTTGGTGCCGACAATCCGCATCATCACATCTCCCCACGTCGGGAACGTCTTCGGCCTCGACCAGCTCGGATCGATTCCAACAATTACGCCAGACTCCATTTCCACAAAAACCAGTCCACAATCCTCTACCTCCAACTCGTAAAAACGTGTGTCCAGCTCAGCGTAGACGCTTTTTACTTCGTCCTGGAGCATCCAGCGGACGAGGTCCATCAGATGGACGATGTGATCCGTCGCTGCTCCACCGCCAGACAGCTCCTTTTCAATGAACCAGCCACCTGGCATTTGTCCGTGGTTCGTGCCATCGATGGCGAGAATGTCTCCAAGAGCACCCGACTGAACGATCTGCTTGACACTTTCCATCACGGGTGCAAATCGGACAGGATAGGCAACCTGAAGCATGACACCTTCCTCTTTGCAAACCTGAATCATTTCGCGTGCATCCGCAATCTCAGTGGCAATTGGTTTTTCGCAGAGAATGTGCTTTTTCGCTCGCGCTGCCGCAATCACGTGCTCCTTGTGCTTGGCATTTTCCGAGCAAACAATGACCGCGTCGATACCGGATTGCAAAAAGGCATGCAGATCTTGATAAAAATTAAGCTGGTAGGCAGTGGCCACTTCCTCTCCACGGCGAGAATCATCATCCCAGACTGCTATCAGCTGCGCATCCGGGTGCTTCTGCAAATAAGTAGCGTAGCTATGGGCATGCATATGGGCGAAGCTGATAATTCCTACTTTCATCCTTCGCCACCTCCAAGCATGAGACTCACAGGTTGTCCCGTCCTGACCGATTCTCTCGCCGCCGAAGCGATATCGAGAGCCGCGAGCAGATCTCGAGAATGCAGACGTGGTACTTCCTGTTTCTGTACACAGCGAACGAAATGCTCCCGCTGTCGCTGCATCAGATCCATCCGTAGGAATGTTGTCGAAAGAAACTGCTCTCCCCGACTCCAGCGAATGGGGGTGCTTTCCCGGCTATCATGGGCAATCATACCTTGATCACCGGTAAGCTCAAAGGAACCATGTTCTGTCTCCTCGGCCCAAGATAGCTCTACATGCGCAATTGCCCCGCCTGCCATTCGAAGCATGACTAACGCATAATGGACGATCTGTCCTGACTCATTTATGTGCTTGACCTCTCGCGCCATCACTCGCTCAACCTCGCCGAACGTCCAGCGCAGCCAGTCGAATTCACCTATTCCAAGCGCTTGAAAAATGCATTTGTCGGCATTCCGGGATGATGGAGGAGCACCTCTTCGCAAGCGAATGACGCCTGCTTTGCCTACTGCCCCATTCTTTATTTGCTCCTGTGCTTGCTCGTATTCCGGAGCAAAACGCAGTGTATTGGCGAATTGCAGCACGATATCATACTGATCGCACAAACTGATTCCATCACGTCCTAGAGCAGTACCGTCTGCGCATAAAATATGCTTTCCCGCCTGGGCCGCAAGCGTCACCCATGGGTCAGCGCTGTCCGCAACCCAGCCAATATCCACGATATCCACTTTTGTTCCCTGCAAGATTTCGCGCAAAGAAGACAAGCTGTCGGCCACACCTACAATCTCTGCCTCTTTGATCCGAAGCCAAGCCTGCGATTCTTTGACGCTTGTTCCCGCTTCCCCTGCGACTACAACTTTTACCATGATCCCGCTCCCTCTCTTATAGCGAAAACTGAAAGGTATCCTGCAATAAAACAGCGGCAGCTCCTGCGACCTCTACATTTTCACCCAACGAATTCGGCCGAATCTCCAGTTCCTCCGTCAGGATTCCATGCGCATATTCCCCCACGTAGTCTTTTACTTTGGCGATCAACAGCTCATTTTCGAAGGCAATCTCACCGCCTAGAATAATGACCTCCGGATTGAACAAATGAATCAGATTAACCAACCCCGAAGCCAAATAAGAAGCGGTTTCCTCCAAAATGCTGATGGCAAGCGGGTCCTGCTCTGCCAACGCCTGACGAAACACCGCAGGAGTAATCCGGCCAACATCCTGCTCCACCAAATCAGAGATGCGGCTCGCTTTTCCTTTCGCAAGCGAGGAGACGAGCTTGGAGTAAATGGTTGGCCAGCTCACGTAATTTTCCAGACAGCCAACATTTCCGCAGTCGCACCGCACACCTGCCCGATCAATCGTGGTGTGACCGAACTCACCGGCCCCGCCTTTAAAGCCCCTGTAGATGGCACCGTTCATCAAAATACTGGCTCCCAATCCATCCCCAATTGTGACGTACAGCATGTTTTGATAATGACTGAAATCCCCGATGGTCTTCTCGGCTAGCAAGTACGCATTCGTGTCGTTATCCAGCCATGTTTTCAACTGGAACCTCCGCTCGATCATTTCTTTAACAGGAGAATTCTGCAAGCGGAGCTTCGTATTGTAGCGAATCACTCCATGAACCGAGTCCACGATACCTTGAGTGACGATCGAGATTCCCATACATGTCTCCAGACTCGCGGCTCCACGCAAAAATTGCTCAATAACCTCCAGCAAAAAAGCAAGGATACTCTCCCCTTGGTACGGCTTGATCGAGTGAACTTCCTTTCGTTTGACCGCGGCTTCCAGATTCATTTCGGCAATCGTAATCTTCGAGCCAGAGATCGAGATGCCTATCAGAAAACGGCTATCAGGAGAAAACTGGATCAATATCGGTTTGCGTCCGCCATTTGACTCCCCTGTTCCCACCTCGGATACGAACGCGTCACGAATCAACTCACTGACAGCTGAGGTCACGGTAGTAGGACTCAGTTTGTTCCGCTTCGCTATTTCACTCCGGGAAATGGGCCCGTAATGACGGATCGTATCGAATATGATGGAGCGATTCAGTTCCTGGATCAGCTTTAAATCACCCGTCCTACGCATGTAACCATCCCTTTTATTCAAGTCACAAATGGCAAGCGACAAAATGATCTCCGTCTGCCGCTTCCCTCAATGCTGGAGGTGTCGTCTTGCATTTATCCATCACGAACGGACATCGCGTATGAAACAGACAACCTGACGGCGGATTCACCGGGCTCGGCACATCTCCCTGCAAAATGATCCTCTCCCGCTTCGCCCGTGGATCAGGAATCGGAACCGAAGAGAGCAGCGCTTTTGTATACGGATGCCGGGGATTGGCAAAAATTGTTTCCTTCGGGCCGGATTCTACGAGACTCCCCAAATACATCACGCCGATCTTGTCGCTAATATGCTCCACCACGCTCAAATCGTGGGAAATAAACAAATAGGTCAAATGAAATTCTTCCTGCAAATCTTTTAGCAAATTCAAGATTTGCGATTGAATCGACACATCGAGAGCAGAGACTGGCTCATCCGCGACGATTAGCTTCGGCTTCAAAATCAAGGCGCGAGCGATTCCGATGCGCTGCCGTTGCCCTCCGCTGAATTCATGGGCGAATTTCTCCGCATGATAGCTGGAGAGCCCGACGACCTCGAGCATTTCTGCGACAATCCGATCACGCTCTTGGGCAGACAGCTTCGTATGAATGAGAAGAGGCTCTGCTACCACATCGCGAATTTTCATCCGCGGATTCAGTGAGGCGTACGGGTCCTGAAAAACCATCTGTACCTGCTTGCGCACTTCCCGCAGCTTTGTTTCGTTCATCTTGGAGATTTCCTCGCCATTGATCCAAATCTTGCCCTCATCTGGCAACAAAAGCCGTGTAACCAAGCGCCCTGTCGTCGACTTGCCGCAGCCACTCTCTCCGACCAAACTGAACGTCTCGCCTTCCCTGATCTCGAACGAAACGTGATTCACTGCCTTTACGCTTTTTTTGCTGCTGAACAGACCGCTATCAATCGGGAACGTTTTTTTAATACCGTCTACCACGACCAGTGAGTTAGACATGAACATCCCTACCTTCCTCTTGATAGAGCCAGCAGCGGCAAGAACGTTCCTCTCCCACCGTCGTTATGGCGGGCTCCTTTTCCCAACAGACAGACATGACATCCCTGCAGCGCGGAGCGAATTTGCAGCCCTTCGGCATATTGTTTGGTGTCGGTACGTTGCCCGGAACCGAATCCAGCCGCACGCGCTTTTGCCCGATTTTGGGGACGGAGCCGATCAAGCCTTTTGTATACGGATGCTTGGGTTCGTCGAACAAGTCGTAAACAGATGCTTCCTCCACGACACGCCCTGCGTACATGACCACGACACGGTTGCACATCTCTGCCACGACGCCCAGATCATGCGTGATCAATAGCATCGACATATGCTCGTCAGCCTGAAGCTGCTTCATTACGTCGAGGATTTGTGCTTGAATCGTGACATCGAGTGCCGTCGTTGGCTCATCGGCAATCAACAGGTTAGGATTGCAGGACATCGCCATCGCAATCATAATGCGCTGCCGCATACCGCCTGAGAGCTGATGCGGATACTCACCCATGATTTCGCTCGGGCGCGGAATCCCCACCTTTGTCAGCATGCTCACTGCTTGTTCTCGCGCCTTTTGGTCGGAATAGCCGAGATGCAAACGAATGGCTTCCATTAATTGCTCTCCGATTTTCATCACCGGGTTGAGCGAGGTCATCGGCTCCTGAAAAATCATCGAGATTTCTTTTCCGCGAATACGGCGCATATCACTCTCCGAAATCGAGAGCAAATTCGTACCGTTGTAAACAATCTCGCCATTGGTAATCTCACCAGTCGTGTCCTTGAACAGGCGCATGATCGACAAGGAAGTCACGCTCTTGCCGCAGCCCGATTCGCCAACCAGTCCAAGCACCTCGCCTTTTTTTATATGAAAGCTGACATGGTCGAGGACGACTGTCTTCTGGTTGTCTCTCGTAAATTGCGTCTGCAGATGCTTTACTTCCATGATGTTCTCACTCATCTGCCCCATCTCCCTCGTTTAGTTCTTCGTTTTCGGGTCCAAAATATCGCGCAGGCCGTCCCCAACCAGGTTAAACGCCAGCACGGTCAAAAAGATCGCAATCCCTGGAATGATGACCACATGAGGAGAAGTGGCGAGATAGTCACGACCCATACTGAGCATCGCCCCCCAGTCGGGACTCTCGGGCGCGGCTCCCAGACCGAGAAAGCTGAGACTGGATGCTGCCAAGATCGAGGTACCGATTCGCATGGAAAAAAAGACGATCATACTGGAGACGGTCTCTGGAAAGATGTGACGAAACATAATTCGGCTGCTTTTTGCCCCCATGGACCGCGCCGCTTCTACAAACACCGCTTCCTTGGCAGCCAATGTATTGCCCCGGATCAAACGCGCAAACGATGGAATACTGAACACCGCTACCGCTACGACGACATTCGTTAATCCCGGACCGAGAATTGCAACGATGGCGATTGCCAGCAGCAAATCAGGAAAGGCGAACATGACGTCACTCCACCGCATGATGAGGCGATCCATCCACCCGCCGTAATATCCGCTAATCAAACCGAATACCGTTCCAACCACTGCACCGACCAGCACAGAAGAAAAGCTGACGCCAAGAGAGATTCCCGTTCCTACGATGATACGGCTCAAAATATCTCGACCGTATTCATCTGTCCCTGCCCAATGCTGCATGGAAGGAGTATGCAACGTCACATCATAGTTCGGCTCGTACGGATCATAAGGCGCGATCCACGGGCCAAACAACGCGATGACAAACAAAAACAAGATAAAAAACCCCGCCCAGAAAGCTGTCTTTTGCTTCTTCCACTTCTTCCAAAACTCGCGGGCTCTTGATTTCTTTTTGTTGGAAACCGCTACGTTATGCCCGATTTCTTTTACTACCTCCATTTACGTCACCTCCTTGCCATTAGCTGTCATAACGGATTTTCGGATTCAGTGCCTTGTACAAAATATCTACCAGCAGATTCACGAGAATGAACTCCAGTGAAAACAACAGGATGACTGCCTGTACGACCGGATAATCGCGAAAAGCAATGGAATCAATCAACAGACGCCCCATACCTGGAATGCTAAACACCGTCTCCACGACAACCGATCCGCCCAAGAGAAAGCCGAATTGCAATCCGGCGATGGTCACGACCGGAATCATCGAGTTTTTCAGGGCGTGCTTGCGAACGACTACAGATTCCTTCAACCCTTTTGCCCGACCTGTTCGAATAAAATCTTCCTTTAATGTTTCGAGCAGGGAGGAACGTGTAAAACGAGCCAGCATCGACATGATTCCAGCTCCCAAGGTTAACGAAGGAAGCACGTAGCTCTTCCAGCTCTCGACCCCACCTGTGGGAAACCAGCCCAACGTGACAGAAAAAACCTGTATGAGAATGAGCCCCAGCCAAAATCCAGGCAAGGAAATACCGGATATCGCCGTCAGCATTCCTACGTAATCCGGCCATTTATTGCGGAAAACAGCAGAGATCGTCCCAATCAGCAATCCGAGCACCAAGGCCCAACCCAGGCTCATAAATGTCAACGTCATCGTTACGGAAAAACGGTTTTCAAACATATCACTAATAGGAAGCCCCGTCTTCAAGGAGTGTCCCAAATTTCCTGTCAGCAGGTTTTGCATGTAATTGACGTACTGGGTAAGCAATGGCTTATCCAAGCCCAGCTCCTGACGCACCCGCTCGATCTCTTCCAAGGTCGCTTCTTTTCCCGCCGCCAAGCGAACAGGGTCACCCGGAACCAGATGGATAAAGAAGAAAATGAGCAACGACACAACAAAAATAATCGGGATGATCTCGATGAGTCTCTTCACGATATAACGGAACATGGTACGGTTCCTCCTAGAAGAAAAGCAGCGCCCAGCGGCAGACAATGCCCGAACGCTGCTTCAAGTATTATTGGAACGCCGCTTCCCTTACATAGATGCCGCCACTTGGTGTGATATAAACACCGTTCACGTTCGCGCGTTTTCCGTACAAGATTTCATCGACTGCGAGGAAAATCCATGGTGCATCTTTAAACACATTTTCTTGCACGACGCCATACAATTGTTTTTGCTTGTCTTGGTCTGACGATTGTGTCGCTTCCTTGATGCTTTGGTCGACAAGGTCATTTTTGTAGAAAGCCGTGTTCGCTCCCGCAGGCGGGAAGTTCTCGCTGCTAAACAACGAACGCATCGCATTGTCTGGATCAGCAGAGGACCAGCTTACGTACCACATGTTCATCTTCGCTTCTTCTGGCGACTTGATGCCGTAGATTTCATCGGATAGCGTGGCTTCTTCCATCGATTTCACTTCAACGGTGATGCCGACCTTTTGCAACTGCTGCTGAATGAATTGCATGCCCTTCATCGTATCCGAGTTCGTATTGCCCCAGATATCGGTAGTGAAGCCGTTCTCGTAGCCTGCTTCTTTCAAAAGCTGCTTCGCTTTTTCGATGTTGTATTCATACGCGCCTTGCTTCGCATAGTGGGCAATCGTCGGGGACATCACGGATTCCAGTTGTGCGCCATACCCGGATTTCACGACTTTTATGAACGCGTTTTTATCGACTGCATGGTTGATAGCTTGGCGAACGCGTGGATCATCAAACGGCTTTTTCAGCATATTGATCGAAACATACCGGGTGATAGTGGAAGGTGTGCGCTCTACCTTTACTCCCTCTTCACCGTTCAGTGTCTCTACTTGCTGCTCTGGCAACGGATAGATGACATCGGCTTCACCCGTCTTCAGCATGGCTACGCGGGAACCGTTTTCAGGAACGGGTTTGTAGACGATTTTACCGACCTTGGCAGCTCCCTTGTTCCAGTGATCCGGATTAAGCTCTACCGTCAGATGGTCACCCTGTACCCATTCCACGAATTTATATGGACCTGTACCGACTGGATTTTTGGTAATGTCTTTGCCGTACTTCTCCAGAGCCGCCGGGCTGATGATTCCGGTCGTGAACTTGTTGATCATCGCGGAAAACGGCTGGTTCAGCGTCACTTTTACTGTGTGCTCGTCGACAATCTCTGTGGACTTGATGTATTTGTAGTTACGATAAGCTCTCAGATTGTTGTCTTTGTTACTCATCCGGTCGAAGTTGATTTTGACTGCTTCGGCATTGAAAGGTGTGCCGTCATGGAACTTTACATTTTGCCGGAGCTTGAAGGTGTACTCTGTCGCATCTTCATTCACCGAATATTCAGTCGATAAACCCGGCATGAGCTTCAAATCCTTGTCGTAAATCAAAAGCCCTTCGAACATCGCGCTTTGGACACCTGATGACAGTGCATCCCCTGTATTTTGCGGGTCCATCGTGATGAAGTTTTCGTTTACGGCGATGACCATCTGATCCTTTTGCGGCGCTCCCGTCGTTGTCCCCCCATTGGAAGCTGCAGGAGTTCCACTACCATTGCCACCGCCACTGGAACATCCGAAAAGTAAAGCCACTGAAAAAAGTAAGACGGATGCGGTTCGCAAAAACGATGCTTTTTTCATTTTCTTTTCCCCCTTGTCTTCATGTACGCTATGGGTGTTATCTGGATGTCCATGGATAGGTCTAGCCTGCCGGTTATCGGGTAAATACGATTTCTCTTCCGGTCGCAGCTGATTCGTAAATACCGCACAGAATCTTCATCATCTCCACACCGTCCTGCACTGGGCTAAGCGTTTCCTTTTCACCCAATATACATGCGATAAAGTGATCAATCTCATTTTGGAAGCCTCGCTTGAAATCAAACGATAGTTTATCCATCTGCGGGCTGACATTCAGGATCGTGTCATGCTTTTCTGCAATGATGGACAACTCTGGCTCTACCTCTGCGCCTCCCTTGTCTCCGTACAGCTTGACGGCCAGCTCGTCTTTTTTTGCATGCAGTGTATAGCTCACATCCACGAAAAGAGACGCTCCGTTTTCAAAGCGAATGAGTGCATTGGCCATATCCTCGACAGTGTTTTGGGAAGGGTCGTAGTCAGCGGCTTTGTAAAAGGAAAGATTTTTGACGTTGGCGCGATTGCCCAGCTTGTTGTATGTATTGCCACTGACGGTCGTTACTTTTGGGCAGCCCATCAAATACCAGCACAGATCAATGACATGTACCCCGAGATCGATCAGCGGACCTCCACCAGATCTGTCCTTGTCAGCGAACCAGCCTCCCGGATTTCCCAAGCGACGCAGACAGGATGCCTTCGCGTAATAAATCTCGCCCAGCTCGCCCGCATCGATGAACTGCTTGAGCAATTGCGCATTCGTATCGTACCTTCTCACAAAGCCCACCTGGAGAAGCTTGCCACTTTCTTTTACGGCCTTTTCTATCAGGAGAGCGCTTTCAACTGTTGTACTTAAAGGCTTTTCCAAAAGCACGTCTTTACCCGCCCTAAGGGCAGCAATGGCAATATCAGCGTGCGTGTTGTTCCACGTACAAATACTCACTGCGTCTACCTGCTCATCTGCAAAAACATCCTCAAGCTTGCTGTAATAGGTCTCGGCCCCGTACTTCTGAGCTTTTTCCCGAGCGCGCTCCTCGTTGAAGTCGACGACGGCACGAATTTCTGTACGCTCGTTTTGCTGGTACGATTGCAAGTGCATGTCTGAAATAGATCCTGCACCAATCACCGCAACTCTCACTTTTGCCATGATGCTGTCTTCCTCCTTGGTTCTCATTTGTTAATTAATTTTTTCAGTGGAGTAATTAATAAAATGATACAAAATTGTTTTAATTTTTGCAATACGGATTTCAATTAAAAATTGGATTCAAAAACTCCCCCTGCCGCTCCCATCACTCCGGCCTCCACCCCGATTTGGCTTGTGACCACCCGCACTTCATTCGCCAATCCAGAGATGGATCTATCTCTCATACTCTTTTCGATTTCTGGAAGCATTAGTCCAGATGCGTTCATAACCCCGCCTCCAAAGACAATGACCTCCGGATTAAACATATAGATTAGATTGGCTGCTCCTATGCCTAAATAAAACCCGGCTTGCTTTACGATTTGCGCGAAAAATGGATCTCCTGCCAGCGCAGCTTCACTGATCTCTTTTGCCGACAGCTCTCCCTTTTCAACAAGGATTCGATTGGTACCGGGCTCCTTCGTAGATGCCAATTTTTGACGGGCGGCGTTTTCGATAGCAGTACCAGAAGCGTAGTTTTCCAGGCATCCACGATTACCACAGCGGCATGGCGGTCCGTTCCAATCGATTGAGATATGGCCGAACTCACCCGCACTTCCATCTCTACCTGAAACCAAACGTCCGTCGCTAACGATTCCAGCCCCAACCCCTGTGCTGACTGTGACGTAAATCATATTTCGTGTACCGACACCTGCACCCCATAGCCACTCCGCAACCGCCGCAGCATTCGCATCATTGAACAGTCGAGCAGGCAATCCGAATCTTTGCCCAATCAACGTGCCAATCGGAACATTTCGCCAGCCCAGATTGCTCGCAAAAATGACCTCGCCACTATCGCTGTTAATCACACCAGCGGAAGCGATTCCAACCCCGCATACTTCTTCGGAATTGATGCCGCTTGTTGACAGGACATCGTGCGTGGCGGACAACACCCTTTCAATTACTGCCTTTTCTCCCTCTTCCGCGTACGTAGGCAGTTGCTTTCGTGCAATCAATCGACCAGTACGGTCCACCAGGCCAGCCAATATTTTTGTCCCACCCAGATCCAGCCCAATCGCATATTCCTCTTTTGCCATGCTCGTCTCTCCTTTGTTTACCGTAACGCATGATATTAATTTCTCCAATGGTTTTATAAATGTAACTTAGCTTTATTTGTAGCACACACACCTCCAAACGTCCAGACTATTCAAAAAAATCCACCTCGCCCGGAAACTTCTTTCGAATACCAGGAAGTACATAGGACAGAATAAAACTGTTAAAACGCCCAAAAGGAGGATGGTACATGAATAAACAGACGCTGGCTGCCCATGAATCACTGGATATTCATGAAGTACTTAACTTTAAAACACTCTGCCTCGCCAAATCCAAGCTGATGCAAGGCATCGTATTCGATCAGGATTTACGAGCATTGATGCAAAAAGATGTAGAGCAATCCTTGCAAGCAATCGCGGAGCTTCAGGCTATTTACAAGAACGCACCCTTTCAGGCACCGATCCCGCAAACTCGTCCGACCCCCATCATAAACTGAAGGTGAAAATCTGATGAACAACGATTATCAAGATCCCATAAATGCATTAAACATGCCGGAAAAGGCAGATATGACTTTTGCTATGGACTTCCTCATGCGAGCCAAAGAAGGCGTCCGAAACACAGCCATCGCTCTAACTGAAACCGTTACTCCGGAAGCGAGAGCCATATTGCGGAAACAGCTCCACCAAGGAATTGCTCTTCATCAAGAAATCGCGGAACTGATGCTTAGTAAAAAATGGTTCCATCCCTACGAGCTTCATGAACAATATCAACTAGACCACCTCTCAGCCTTGGAAACGATTCAAATCGGGCAAATGAATCTCTTCCCAGAAGATACTTCGCGAAAAGGCATGTTCGATCGGACACCAGATGAACACCAATGATGGAGGAACTTATCGATGAAAGCCGTTACCTACCAAGGCATTAAAAACGTAGTGGTAAAAGAGGTGCCCGATCCGAAGCTTGAAAAGCCCGATGATATGATCGTGAAATTGACAAGCACCGCCATTTGCGGGTCCGATCTCCATTTAATTCATGGCATGATCCCCAATTTGCAAGAGGATTATATTATCGGTCACGAACCAATGGGTATTGTTGAAGAGGTAGGCCCCGGTGTAACCAAGCTGAAAAAGGGCGACCGCGTCATCATTCCATTTACGATTGCTTGCGGCGAATGCTTTTATTGTAAAAACGATTTAGAAAGCCAATGTGACAATTCAAATGAGAATGGCGATATGGGTGGTTTTTTCGGATATTCCGGCACAACTGGCGGTTATCCTGGGGGGCAGGCGGAGTATTTGCGGGTGCCCTTTGCGAATTTTACCCATTTCAAGCTCCCCGAAAACTGTGAAGTAGAAGATGAAAAGCTATGCTTGATTGCCGATGCTATGCCCACTGCCTATTGGAGCGTAGATAACGCTGGTGTCAAGAACGGAGATACCGTGATTGTTCTGGGCTGCGGCCCCGTAGGCCTCCTCGCCCAAAAGTTTTGTTGGCTGAAAGGTGCAAAACGAGTGATCGCGGTTGATTATATCGATTACCGCCTGCAACATGCGAAGCGTACAAACAACGTAGAAATCGTTAACTTTGAGCAAAAGGAAAATATCGGTAACTACCTGAAAGAAATCACGAAGGGTGGCGCTGATGTTGTCATCGATGCTGTTGGTATGGATGGAAAAATGTCCGATCTGGAGTTTTTGGCAAGTGGTTTGAAGCTGCAAGGAGGCGCCATGGGGGCAATCGTCATCGCTTCCCAAGCAGTTCGCAAAGGCGGCACAATCCAAATTACCGGTGTTTACGGCGGGCGCTATAATGCCTTCCCTCTTGGAGACATCATGCAACGCAATGTCAACATACGTTCCGGACAAGCTCCTGTGATCCACTACATGCCTTATATGTACGAGCTCATTACCACCGGAAAAGTCGATCCAGGCGACATCATTACGCACGTCATTCCCTTGAGTGAAGCAAAGCGTGGCTACGAAGTATTTGATACCAAAACAGACAATTGCATAAAAGTCGTTTTGAAGCCTTGATGAAATGAGAAGGAGGGTGCTGCTGCGATGAGTTACGGATTGCATGAACAGCTTGAACTACACGAAATTGCTACTTTTAAAACCATTTGCATGACCAAGTCCAAGACAATGCAAGGCCTGGTTTCCGATGAGACGTTGGGACAGCTGTTGGCTGACGATGTTCTCGTATCCACCAGACAGCTCCAGGAACTGAGCTCTCTACTGACAAAAGCAAATTCATAGGGGGACAACAAATGACTGGCATTCTTCAAAGCTTAGCTGGTATGGGTGGCCTCACGGATCAAGTAATCGCCATGGACTTTCTCATCTCCACAAAGAGCGGTGTGCGGAACTATGCGATGGCACTGACGGAAACAGGCACCCCAGAAATTAAGGAAATACTAACCAAGCAATTGGAAGAAGCAATCGATTTGCATGAAAAGATCAGCCTGTACATGATTGAGCGTGGCTGGTATCATCCATGGAATATTACCGAGCAGATTCAGTTGGATCAGCAAAATATCCAGACCGCGTTAAATCTTTCGTGAAGTGAAAGCACCTTTTTTGGGTGCTTTTTAATTTGTCTACCATTCGACAATATCTCCTAAAGTAAAAAGAAAATATATCCTATAAAATGGTATATATAGCTTTTGTTGGAGGGAAGCAATGATATCCATCTACTATTTTTGATGGAGTACCGCAACTTCTGGCATCCACTCGATGAGCGTTTCAGAGCTACATTACCTCTGTCATGAAAGGTTGATGTTCATGTTTAAAAAAGCCTTGATCATCCTGACATTAAGCTCAGTTGTCGCCGTACCAAGCTTAGCTGTAACAGCCCACGGGGCCGCTCTACCTTCACAGGAGAAGGCACCAGCCTCCTCAAAAACAATAATCAAAAATGCCGCATTTGGTCAAGAAGTCTGGGTAATGCTCGGCTCGCCTATTCCAACCGGATGGGTCGTCATCAGATCTTCCGGCAATATGAACCTGATTAAAGATATGAACAACGCTCCGACTGGTTACGAAGTTTGGGTAATGCTCGGTTCCCCTATGCCAACTGGATGGGTCGTGATTAGAAGTACCGGAACCATGAACCTGCTTAAAAACCTGAACAGCGCCTCTTCTAATCAGGAAGTTTGGGTAATGCTCGGCTCCCCTATGCCTGACGGATGGGTTGTAATCAGAAGTACTGGAACCATGAACCTGCTTAAAAATCTGAACAACGCATCCTCTGGTCAGGAGGTATGGGTGATGCTAGGCTCGCCTATTCCTGACGGATGGATTGTTGTCAGGTCATCGGGAACAATGAACCTGATCAAGCGCCTATAGACTAATCAGAATAATAGGATAAACCGCTTCCCCAATAGCTAGACTCATGGCATGCATCCTGTCCACAAGCTGACGTCGAAACTCAATCGACATCAGCTTTTTTACTTTTCTTGTTAGTTTAAATATGGTATAAATTGTTAATTATTTCGTAACTGCCTTGAAAATACTGGATGCTTATTTTACCATTGGGAAAACAATTTCAAATTACTAAAAAGAGATGGACTAGTAGGAATGGAATTGTTTTTGTAATCAAAAAAATGAGAAGGAGGTCCACAGAGAACTGTACTGGGAACAATGAAAACTCTTATTTGGAAAGGAGCCTCATGATGTTAGAACGAATATTGGGTAAACTTTTATTGCTCACCATTACTCTTGTCACTCTTGTAAATGGATATTTTGTTACGCCGACAAACGCACAGGATCAATCCGAATATCGTGTGGATTTTAGCGGTGTATCCGCACCGATCCCTGTCAATATCCGTACCGGACCGACTACTTCTGCTGCTATCATCGACAGTCTTCAACCAAATACCCGAGTACAATTTTCTGGTTGGACCCGAGGTACCTCGCTAACCGACTATTGGACAGGCTCCCCTGATAATAGATGGTTCTTCTACGAGAAAAACGGCATGAAATACTATGTTGCTTCTGCTTTTATTAACGGAAACCCACCTGCCACCGATCAAAACAAGGTCTTGGTTTCGTATCAGGTAACCATTACGACGAATATCCCTGCTCTTAGACAGGCCTATGAAAATGCCATACAAAACTGGAACAACACAGGCATTGTTTCCTTAACACCAACACAAAACGCCCCCATTACATTAGGTGAAGGCTATGCAAGGGGGTATGATGGATTTGGCTGGTGGCAATCGAATGGCTCCAGAGTTACCGGTGGCACAGTCATTCAATGGAACAGAGTAAGCAACAGAAACGCCGCTTATTTAGAAGCCTTGGCTACTCATGAGATTGGCCATGTATTACGACTAAATCATAGGTCGGATCACTCCATCATGAATAACTCTTGGTTAACGAGAATCACTACTCCTACCCAAAACGACATCAATGAGCTTCGAAACATCTATAGTCGATAACGCTATTGCCCACAAAATAGACTATACAAGGCACTCTTTTGGCTGTCGAAAAAATCGACGGCTTTTTTTGATGAACAGCCCGCCTCTTGGTAATCCCCCCTTTCCTTCTCATGCATCAGCGTATACGATTATGAATATTCCTTACCATTCCCAAAGGAGAATCCCCATGAATAATCAAATTCTCAGTGCACGCCTGACTCTCACTAAAGTGGCATTACCCGATTGGGAGCTGATCAGCTCCATCTATTCCACCCCGACACTGATGGAGCATATCGGAGCAACCATGAGTGACGAAGATATCCGCCGTAACTTTGAGAAAGAACTCGCTCCGTGGAGTCTCGAATCGAACCACTGGCTGACCTGGATCATACGTGAAACCGACTCCGGTAGCGACGTTGGCTTGATTAGTATCTGCACCCGTAACCGAGAAACCCTCACTGCGGAAGTCGGCTTCATCATACTGGACGGATTCAAAGGCAAAGGCTATGCAACGGAATCAATCAGACGCGTATTTGATTTTGCAGTAGATACATTTGGCTTCAAAAAATTTACGGCTGTTTGTTCCGAAGAGCATGCCGCTTCACGCCGTGTTTTGGAGAAGGCTGGAATGAAGCTGGATAAAATCGTGCCCGAAAGCACTGAAATCGCTGGCAAGATGGTGAATGACTGTTTTTATACGTTGGAAAAGTAAAAGATCTTACGCCTTTCACAACGCAATAAGCCACCATACCTGTGAAATGGTTTGCTTATGTCGCTTTTGAACCAATAGAGCGATTTCTGGCTGCGCCTAGCCCAAATATAAAGAGCAAGATTGACGCACCGACCAAAAGTAGCAGGGGAACCGTCCAGCTATCCGTTACATCATGCAGATATCCGAAAAGGGTCGGGCCTATTGCGGCAAGTAGGTAACCAACTGATTGAGCCATACCGGATAGCTCTGCAGCCTGTTGAGCATTCTCTGTACGTAAACCAAAAAACATCATCGATAAACTAAATGCAAAACCTCCGCCAATTCCAAGCATGATGATCCACCAAACAATGAAATTCGCGCTTCCGTAAAGTAATCCAAGCGTTCCCATGAAAAGTAAAATTGCCGTAATCGTAACTAATGAACGTTGACTGGACATACGCCCCGCGATAATCGGAACGATAAAAGTAAAGGGAAGCAAGGCTAACTGCATAATGGATAGGAACCAACCAGATTGATCTGAACTTGTTCCTTGCTGTTTTAAGATTTCAGGTAGCCATGTAATCAGTACATAGAAAAACGTAGATTGAAGTCCCATAAACAAGGTTACTTGCCACGCTAGTGCGGAACGCCATAAATTCACACCACTATCCGCCGATTGATTTTGAACGGTGGCTGTTTCCCTAGTGCGGCGTTTCATTTGAGGTAACCAAAATAATACGGATACCACACTAAGAATGCCCCATATTCCCAGTGCCCCTTGCCATCCAACTCCTAATCCAACTGCAATGGGAACACTAATGCCAGATGCGATTGCCCCTAATATATTCATAGAAATGGAATATACACCAGTCATTAAACCAATTTGTCCAGGAAACTCCCGCTTTATAAGGCTAGGCAACAACACATTAGAAACGGAAATTGCCAACCCAAGAACAGCAGTACCGATATATAAGGTAGCGATTCCTGGGAGAGAACGCAAAATAATCCCAAAAGTAAGAAGGAGGATGGAAATTAGAATCATTACTTCTACGCCAAACCTTCGTCCTAATTTAGGAACAATGGGAGAAAAAAGTGCAAAAGCTAATAGGGGCAACGTGGTAATCATACCTGCCAGCGTATTCGAAATATGAACATCGTCCCGAATAAGACCAACTAGAGGCCCCACCGAGGTTAAAGGGGCCCGTAAATTAGCTGCAATAAATATGATCCCTACAATAACCACCCAAACTGCTGATCTAGTAACATTTGAAGTTGATTTAATCTTTTGCGTGCTCATTATTTTCCCTCTTTGTCTATTAGATTGAATACAGGAGTTCATTCGAAACCAAAGAAAAATATATTATAATATACTTTTACACCAATATCGTATATTATAATACAATAAAAACCCTCTAGCAACCATTCGGTCGATAAAGGGTCATAGTCGTGGTAGTCTATGAACATACAGGGGATCGATTTTTAGACCCCGTATTTCAATATAATATGGAGCACAACAAGCTCGTCAGACTGGTTTATATAGGAATGTGTGCCATCTGCACTAAAACTAATCGAATCATATTGGTTCAAGGTGTACGACTCATTATTTACATGGATGGAAAGGGTTCCTGACATTACTGTCACAATTTCCGTTGTATTGTGGTGATGCTTCTCTGGATGGTATGAGCTATTCGGTTGTAAATAAGCTCTACACGTTTCAATTTCATTGCTTACGTTTTGAAAGATTGGCTCAATGACCCACTCTTTATTATCCCCGGCAATTCTGAGTCCCTTCCCGGCTCTGGACAGATTCACACTGTTTTCGGTTGAGAATAACGCCAAGAGTGGAATAGATAAGCATTTCGAAATTTTCCACAGCACCCCGATTGTTGGGTTGGTTTCTCCACGCTCAATATTTCCAAGTGTCAGCTTGCTCACACCGGATAATTCTGATAAATCTTCCAGGCTCAAATGCTTCTCTTTACGGATTTTTTTTAATACCCCTCCAACCTGAAGAACAACTTGTTTAGGGTCATCGGTTTCTGGATTCATTTTAAGCCTCCCTTTACTATAGATGGAATCTATAAAAAATATGCTAGTAGCATGCCTATACGATAGTGGATGAAATCATATTAAATATACCAGATCATCAATCATAACCCCATAAAAAAGAAACCCTTCCTGCCAAAACAGAAAGGGCCTCCTTCAACTGGTCTGCTACTTAAACCAGCCTTTTTCCTTTGAATGCATAATAGCCTCGATCCGATTGCTCACACCGAGCTTGTCGAGAATGACGGAGATGTAATTCCGCACAGTCCCTGTCGTAATGTACAGCTGACTGGCAATCTCCTTGGTGTTCTTCCCGTCAGCGACCAAAAGCAGGACTTCCTTTTCTCGCTCCGTCAGTGGATTCTCCTGCCCATACGCCTCATCGATCAGCTCAGGCGCATAGATCCGCCGCCCAGCCATAATGCTGCGAATCGAGCTGGCCAGCTCTTCGCTCGGACTGTCCTTGAGCAAGTAGCCGTTTGCGCCTGCCTTCAGTGCTCGTTCGAAATAACCTGGGCGAGCAAAGGTTGTAAGAATCATCACCTTGCACCCGCTACCTTTCAATTCCTCGGCAGCGTCCAATCCGCTTTTGACTGGCATTTCGATATCCATAATGCAAATGTCGGGCTGATGCTGATGCACGAGCTTGACCGCATCCTCACCATTACTTGCTTTTCCGACGACCTTCATATCCTCTTCCAAATCGAGCAGGGAAGCAAGGGCTCCCAAGAGCATCCGCTGGTCCTCTGCAATGACAATGCGAATCATCTTCCCGCCTCCTGTTCCGGTTGTTTGAAGATGTTGGGTACCCGAATCACTAGCTGTGTTCCAGACACGGAGGACTGGATTTCCATGCTTCCGTTGACAAATTCCAGCCGTTCCTTCATTCCACGCAAACCGTTGCCTCGGTAAACCAATTCCTCCGCCATTCCGATGCCATTATCCGTTACGCTTACGACGAGATCGGTACGAGCGGGTTCAATGACAATGGAACAGGCAGTGGCGTTGCTATGCTTCACAATATTGTTGACCGCTTCTTTCAGGCACATGCACAACACGTTTTCTGTCATCAGCGAAGTGTTGGTCAGATTCGTGTTACCTTCCAACACGAATTCAATATCCGCTGCCTTGAAAATTTGCTTGATCCGAAACATCTCATCCTCTAGCCGCGTCCCACGCATTTGCGTGACCATTTCCCGTACTTCCTTCAAAGCGATTCGCGCTGTTTGCCTGATCTCCTCCAGCTCTGTTCTCGCCAGAGCAGGATTTTTGTTGATCAGCTTGTTCGCCAAATCGCTTTTCAACCCAATCAGGGAGAGCTTCTGCCCCAACGTATCGTGCAGGTCGCGGGCAATGCGTTGGCGTTCCTCGAGCTTGACCAGCTCTGAAATCCGCTTGTTCGCATGCTCCAGCTCTCCTTGCAGCTTCTCTCGCTTATTCCAGTTGTACGTAGTCACGGGCAAGAGAATGACAGCAACCATGCTAACCAAAACAAACGGAAGCTGGCTAATCAATTGCGCGTTTTTGGTGAAAAAGCCGATGTTGACCGATATGGCGGTGCTAATCAAATGAACCGTGTACAGCGTAACAAAGCCGATCTTGTTCTCGATATTCCCGATAAAAAACGCCAGAAAGAGCGAGAAATACACATAGCCGAACATCAAGGTCATCGCGATGGATATGATGATCTGCACACCCGTCCAAAAGTAAATCAGCCAGCCCTTTGACAGAAAGGAGAATACATAGCAAATAAAAAACAGAATGATCATGATGATTCCGATCACCGCTTCGTACGTCGATGATGACCGGAAGATGAAATAGAATGGCAGGATGTAGAAGACAACCCACACATAAGGGCTCAAGCCCGTATTTTTTTGAAGAATGTGATACCACTTCTGCTTTTGCATGCTTGCCCACCTTTTCTTCGGCACTCTCTCAAGTGTATCGGAAATCAAGGGTTTATGGCAGGCTTATTTTCCTTCCAAACTCGGTTTGGAGCCTTGGAGTGCATCCATGATCACTTCAGATCGAGCAGCAGCCAATCGCTTGATGCCTTTGAAGCTCACAAAGCGCTTGTTGCTCTCATCCCACAAATGAAAACGCAGGCACTGCACGCTTGCCGCCAGTGTAATCGTTGTCGCCTTCTGAAGCGGCGGTGTCTCGTTATGTGCTTTTTCCAGGTTGTAATTCGGTACACGTGGGCTTAAGTGATGGACGTGGTGAAAGCCAATATTGCCTGTGATCCATTGCAAAACCTTCGGCAACTTGTAGTAAGAGCTTCCTTCTACTGCTGCTTTCACGTAGCTCCACTCTTCTTCGTTCTCAAAGTACGAATCCTCATACGTATGCTGCACATAAAACAGCCAAATCCCAAACAATCCCGAGACAAAAAAGATCGGACCTTGAATCAGCAGGAATGCTTGCCAGCCAACCGCCCAGATTAAGAGCCCATAAAGACCGACCAGCAATACATTCGTCAAATACGTATTCAACCGCTCTTTGCGGCGAGCTCGCTTTACATTAAAACGATATTGGAGCAAAAAGACAAAAATAGGACCCAAACCAAACATAACGATTGGATTACGATACAGCCGATAAGCCATTTTACGCCAGGTAGGAGCTTCGAGATATTCATTAACAGTCAGCATCCACAGATCGCCTACACCTCGTTTGTCGAGGTTGCTGCTCGTTGCATGGTGAATATTGTGACTATTTTTCCACTGTTCATACGGAATGAGGGTAAGCACACCAGTAATCGTCCCCACGATGTCATTTGCCCGACGATTTTTGAAAAAGGATTGGTGGCAGCAATCATGGCAAATGATGAAGGTACGGATGACGAAGCCACCTGCGACAATGACGATAGGCAGCGTCAGCCAATAGGACACAGATAAGCTGAGATAAGCTCCGTACCAGAGAAGAATCAGCGGAACTAGCGTATTGATTAGCTGTCGGATACTCTTTTTCATGTCTGATTTTTCAAAGGGGGCAACATTCTTTTTCAACTCGGCAATATTGGCTTGATGCATCAATTGTTTCCTCCTCGACCGAAGCGCATAGAGACGTGGAGTGCGCCGGACACTTTATTCTATCTTTATTGTAGAAAATAGCGTCTGGCCGCTGTAGTCATAAACGTCAAGTCGAGGACATGACAAATGTCATGGTTGAACAAGCGACTTGAAAATTTAAGGTACATAAACTAAGCAGTCATCCCATATTATGCCAAGAAAAGACCCCATCCATACTTCGGATGAGGTCTCTCGCTTTGACGCCGTATTGTTCTTACTTCACATCGAGGCGCTTCACGATATCTTCGAGCAGCAAATTCGCTGCCTTGATGCCGCCTGCTTTGTTCCAAACCGTTTCGTCTACTTGGAAAACTTGATTGGTCTTCGCCACATTCAGAGATTGGAAGACCGGGCTTTCCATCCATTTTTTTGCGTTGTTCGCAATGTCTTGAGATTCTTTTGTTGGCTCCGTTACCCAGTAGAACAGGATGTCCCCGTCCATAGCAGACATGCCTTCTTCACTGATCATTTCTGCAAAGTTATTAACGTCCTGGGAAGCTGGACGTGCGAGTCCCAGCTGATCGAGCAGCACACCGCTAAATGTATCTTTTTGATAAATTTGTACACCTTTTTTGGAGAATTTCGCTACGGATACTTTGGTAGAAGCTTTAGGACCCAGCTTTGCTTTCACAGCAGCTACGCGGTCGTCGAATTCTTTCAGGACTTGCTCGCCTTCCGCCTTTTTGTTCAGTGCTTCAGCATAGAGTGTGAAGTTGCTTTTCCATCTACCGGACAGCTCTTCGGAGAATACGGTTGGAGCGATTTTGGACAGTTGATCGTAAATCTTTTCATGACGTACTTTGTTTCCGATGATCAAATCAGGGCTCAGGCTTACAATCGCTTCGAGATTTGGCTGGTCTTCGAAGCCCAACACTTCTACGCCTGTCATCTGATCTTTGATGTGAGGATACCAAGGATCTTCATCCCAGGACTGTACAGCAGCGATTGGCTTAACGCCAAGTGCTAGCAAAGCTTCCGTACCTTCATTCGTTAAAATAACTACGCGTTCTGGTGTTCCCTTAATCGGAGTGGTACCCATTGCGTGTTTCACTTCACGTACTTCAATGGAATCGGTTGGTGCTGGTGCCGGAGTAGCCTCAGTCGTCGTGCCCGATGCAGCTGGCGTCTGTTGAGCTTGATTGGCATTGCCTCCGCAACCGGCAAGGACAACCAGCAAGCACAGCGCGAAGAAGCTGGTCATGAGGTGGCGCATGGTACATAAACTGGTCTTACTTTTCATATCGAGAATGCCCCCACTTCTGCTTATCAACTTAGTGATAACAATTATCAATTGATAGTATATAGAGACTCCTCTTCCTTTTCTATGGACGTGATTGTCCAATTGCCATGGACCAGATTATCTCTGTGCGACCTGGAGAAAATACGCTGTGCTCCTTTGAATCGTATGCTCTCTGCCAAACGGTCCCCATGGGTCCCATTCGTGATTGGCGGGATGGTACACTTTGTTTTCCCGCACCGCACGCATCTCTCTCCACTGCGGGTTGTTCCACAGCGCTGCCACATGCTCCCGTTCACTCCAGAACACGATGATTCTCTCCGGGTTCAATTCGATCAGATCGTTGAGCGCATTTGGTTTATAGGCTGCGTGATTCACATTCTGATCAGGCGCAAACCCAAGCTTGTGATAAAACAAGTCAGCGAGGGCGTGCCCCTCTACACCATACAGGCGCACCTCATCTGCAAGGACGCGAATCATCGTCCATTCACCCGTGCGTGTAACCGGTAACAGTGCATCCCTTGCTTGTTTTTCCACTATGTCGATGTGCTTGATGATTTTCTCTGTCAGACTCTCTTTCTTGAAAAGCGTCGCCAATCTCGTTTGGTAGTCAATCCAGTTCGGATAGCCGTCAAAGAAGACCGTTCCTTTTATTTTCTCCCAGTCTCCTGCCTCCCGATTGTGAAAAAAATTCATTTTGACAATCACATCAGGCGACAAAGTCAAAATCTCTTTCGGATCAATCAACCGCTCTGCATTCAGTGCTTTTGTCCCGCGCAGCTTTTGCTGCAAATAAGAAGGAAAGCCCGTCCTCGTTTCAAAGTAGTTCGGGAAGGAGGGGGCTGCAATCGGCTGAATTCCCATCGCGAGAAAATGATCCTGCAAGAACAGCTTGCTGACCACGACTACCCGCTGGTCACCTTGCTTCATATAAATTTGCGGCGACAATCCTTCGCGTTTTTTGAAGAGTCTACTAAAATACAGCTCATCGGCATAACCCACGTTACGAGCTACATCCTTCACACTTCCTCCAGAATGGGCAAGCAGCTCCTTGGCATGCTCCATCCGCAGCCCAGTCAAATACTCCCCAGGTGTCATTCCCGTCGCACGTTTGAAAGCACGGCAATAAGAGCTGGGGGTCAACCCCGCCAGTTTTGGCAAGCTTCCCAATTCCAATGACTCACGGTAGTGTTTTTGCATGTAAGCGATGGTCTCCTCAATCGCTCCAATGCCTTTTTCCTCATTCTTTTTCTGTTCATCATGAACAATACCAAGCAGCTCGTATAGCAGCGCTTGGCTCCGCAAAAAAGAAGAGTAGTCCCGCTTCCGTGTCAATTGCGAGAGTTCCTCCAATACCGTCAGAAATGAAGCGGGAGTAGAGACAGCCAAAACCTCGACTTCTTTCCTCTCGGGAGCGCTCTCGTGCTGATCGTGTCTCGTTTCCGCGTAATGCAGCCTGTATATGTGCAACGGTCCTGATTGGCACCGCAATTCTTCTATCTTTGTCGTCGGGCTAAACAACAAGAGCTTTCCGGCGTCGAGCACCTGCTTTTGACCATCAACTGTCATCTCCGCACGTCCTTCTGCCACATAACAAAGGACATGGGTGTTTACCTCCACATGACGCAGGTGAAAATTTTTCAATCGCTGTTTGCGAAAGGCGGTCATCAAGAAGCCAGGATAATCTTGATTAATCGTCAACAGACTCACATCCTTCTATCACCGGAAAATAGCAAGAAAAAGTAGACAAGCTGATTGCAAGAATCAGCCTGTTCTACTTTTATCATGTTGGAGATCTCTGTATTTGGCAAGTACTTACCTTGCCTACGTTATTGTGAGGAACGATTTGAACGAAACATCAGCAAGAACAGATAAGGCGCACCTAGCAACGCCACCACTACTCCCGCCGGAATATCTTTCGGGATCATGACGGTTCTTCCCAACAAATCAGAAGCAGCCAGCAATACAGCTCCAAGCATGGCTGAGACGACAACTGCACGGCGATGATGCGGTCCAACCAGCATACGGGCTGCATGCGGAGCGAGAAGACCGATAAATCCTACGGCTCCGACACTGGCAACTGCCGCTGAAGCGAGCAACACTGCGATGACTGCCACAGACAACCTCGTCATCCGCACCTTTAACCCCAATCCAGTCGAGCTCTCGTCGTTAAATGACAAAAGGTCCACCCGACGTCCCAGCCACCATGCGATCGGTGCTAAAACGAGGATCGCAGGCAAAAGGCGGCCTACTTCCATCCATCCCCGCCCATATGTACTTCCTGCCAGCCAAGTAAGTGCGGGCGCTGCCAGAATCATGGAATGTACGATCAAGATATTGATCAAGGCGGCACCTGCGGCAGAAACCGCAATACCTACAAGCGTCAAGATGATTGGATTGAGCCCTCTTCTCCAAGAGACCGCGTACACAATCGCAGCAGAGATGATCCCACCTGCCACGGCCCCTAGCGGCATCCAAGCCGAGAGTTGAGGAAACACGAGGAGCACGATAATCGCCCCTACACCCGCACCGCTCGTGACACCGACAATCTGCGGATCAGCTAGTGGATTACGTACTGCACTCTGCATGAGACTTCCGCTGATCGCGAGTGCCACACCTGCCAACATCGCTGTCAACAGTCGCGGCATCCGAAGCTCAAACACCAATTGACTGTACATCTCGTTTCCTTGTCCCATGAAAATGGCGATGATCTCAGTCCACGGCAGGTACATGTTTCCGCTAGACAAGCTGATCATCCAAACGACCACAAGCAACACAGCAAGAATGCACACAATCAACGGATACGAAACTTTGCGTTGTGCTCCACCGACACTCATCGAGCCTCCAGTACCAGCACTCATGCTGCGCGAAACACGCAAAGCCAGCCAAATCAACCATGGGCCACCGATAGCAGCCGTGATGGCTCCTGCCGGAAGTTCACCATAATGATTGATAAACATACGTGCAATCGTATCAGAAGCCACAAGTAGCGCTGCCCCCCAGATGGCACATAGCGGCAGCAGCCATCTATGCCGGGTGATGCCTGACAATCGCACCAGATGCGGAGCGACGAGTCCGATAAAACCGATTGGCCCGACCACACTGACACTGACGCACGTAACCAGGATCGCAATAAACATGGTGAAAAGCCGTGTTTTTGCTACCTTTTGCCCCAAGGATTTCGCCGTTTCTTCATTAAGGCTAAGTACATCAAGCTGCCTGGCCATGAAAAAGCTGACCAAAATCCCCGCTACAATCCAAGGCCAACTGAATTCTACACCCGACCAGTCATTTTGCTTCAAGGAGCCTGAGCCCCAGAGGAAAATGCCATTTGTCGTTTCTTCGTTAAACAAGATGATGGCACTTGTCAAGGAGGAGTACACCAAGGTGACAATCATCCCGGACAAAGCCACACGCACAGGCGTACCTTTTTGCCCGCCAGACATGAAATATACGGTAACAGCTGCAAGTATTCCGCCCGCCATCGCAAATGGAAGCGGATGGTCATGCAAGAATGATGGCCAGAAAACCATCCCGAACACCACGAAGAAATAAGCACCTGCATTTACGCCCAATGTCGTTTCCGAAGCAAGCGGGTTTCGTGTCACTGTCTGCATCAAAGCTCCGGCAATCGCCAAGGCTGCACCAGACAAAAGCCCCATGACCGTTCTCGGAAGCCTAACACCTTGAATCATGTGGTGATCGGAAATGTCTTGTGGAGCAATAATGGCCTGAACAACAGAACGCAGAGAAATGTCTGCCATTCCCTGTGTCAAACTGACAAATATAAGCACCAACAGAGCGACCAGTCCACTCCCTACCATCAAGAACAATCTCCAGCCCCCTCTTTGTGAGGAAGTGGCTGGAGTGATGTTAGATCGTGTAAACATTTTACTTTTGGCTAAACTCATTATTTTGCCAACAGATCAACAGCTTTATTCGCGAGAATCTTTGCAGACATGGTACCACCATACGGCCACAGATCTCCGCCCAGAGCATAGACGCGATTTTCTTTCACAAAAGTAAGGCCGTTCCAAACCGGGTTGTTCTTCAATTGATTCTCAATCACGTTATCATCATTTTGAATGATATGGAGGAAATTCGCATCCTGCAACGCTGGAAGTGCCTCCACATCTGCCAGTGTCATTCCTGTTTGCTCAAATTTCTTGGGCTTATACTTATTTGTCAGACCGATATGAATCAAGATGCTTGCTGCTGTAGAGTTGTCCGTAGACAAACGGAATTCTACCGCATTTTGACTGCTGTACCCCATCGCAAGGACGAATGGAACTTTATCTGCACCAGCCTTGGTCAGCTTTTCTTTTGCTTCCGCATAAGTCTTGTCGAGGTCTTTCAAAGCGGCTTCGGCTTCAGCATTTTTACCCGTAATATCCGCAATTTGCTTGAAGATCTCGATCATTCGATCATACTGTGATCCCTGACCTTCAGCAGGATTCGTATCAAAAGCAATCGTTGGAGCAATTTTACTCATTTCGTCGTAATTGGCTTCCACGTTTCTTTTAATACCGATAATCAAATCTGGCTTCAACATCATGATCGATTCCAGGTTTGGGGAAGTACGACTCCCTACATCCACTACTTCTGGAGCAATCTCCACCGGGAGTTTGACCCATTTTTTCATATTTGGAATATCTGCAATCCCTACAGGCTGAATACCAAGAGCCAACAAATGCTCTGCTGAGCTCCATTCCAATGCAACGATACGCTTTGGAGTGCCTTTGATAGTCGACTCTCCCATCATGTGCTTCACTGTGCGCACTTGCTCTTCAGCCGGCTTCGCCGCGTCAGGCTGAGCTGTAGCAGCTTGGTTGGAACCAGATTGTGCAGATGACCCTGCATTGCCGCAAGCAGCGAGTAGCAGCATCGCAGACAAAAATACAAGCATCACTGGTAATTTCATAAGACGCATGAATAATTTCCCCCTTACTTTTCTAGGTGTTACATCAAATGATAAAGGATGTTGCATAATGGACATGATTTCCAATCAACCACTGATTATGATAATGATTATCATTATCCTTGTCAACAGCGGGATGTGTTCATTATTTTTGTCTTTCCAACTGTTTTGATTTGAAGAACGCTTCTTGAAGCGGCTCTCCGTTTTTAACAATAGCTCCGTAGAAGAAGCGTATTTCCAGTCCAAGCGCCTCTGGAGCCCGACAAAGCGGAGGGCTGAATGGAGGGAGTGCTTTTAGCTTCAACTCTGCGAATACCTCATCGAAACTGCTACTTTTGAAGCGGCTCCCGCCATTCAGCCCGGAGCGGACAGTCCAACCCACAGCGGGGCGTAGGCCGAAGCGTAGACTGGAAAGACGCTTCTTCCCCACAACAGCTCCGTTATAAAAGACAAAAAAATCCCCCTCAAATGAGGAGGATTGATTCTTTACGCTTCTTTCGGCAACACAATTCCACGATAAAGCTGAACCGTGATGTAATAGTAAATCGCATAGATCACAACGAAAATCAGCGTCGGAATCCAAATGTTCAGATACGGGTCCAAAAGGATGAACGAGAACATCTCCATACCGATCAATACGTGCATCAGACCGATGATCGCCGGGAAAATGAATACCATGAACAGCTCTTTATAGATCGAACCTACGAGCAACGATCGACGTACGCCGATTTTTCTCAGCATACTGTAACGATCTTTGTCACGGGAAGCACCGGACAAGATTTTGAACATCAGGCAGCTCGCCATCATCGCCAGGAAAGCAATTCCGAGGAAGAAGCCCATGAACATCGTTCCACTTGTGAAAATATACATCCCCGCATACGTGCTGTATTTGGAAGAAGTGTATACGTCTTTCGCTTCCACATTTGCGATAGACCCAATCAACTGCTTTTGACGTTCATCCATTTCTTTTAATTCGTGCGTGTATTTCAAATAGTCGTCAACCTGGGCAAGGAGAACCTTATGTTCACTTCCAGCGGTTTTCTCATACGTCGCCTGATCCACAACCAAAACAGATTTGCCCTCAATCATCTGGTAGTTGATAAAATTGGTGAATATCGCTTTGTCCCAATCCTCAGGAACAGCATCGTACTTACCTTTGTCATCTTTTGACGAACTAACGATATACGTCTCTTTTGGAAGCGGATCTGTCACAAGTTTTGGCTTGTTGTCAGCAGAGTAATTTTGAATGCTGTTCGTGGAAATCAGTAGCGGATTTGCCAGCAAGTCTTCCTTCAAGTAGTAATACGCCTTGTCGTCGACTTTGTATCGATACGTATTTTGCGTTAGGACGTTCATTTTTTTCAGTGCTTCATAATCCGCTTCTACCGGATCATGCAGATTCATGTCATACACATGGAATACCGAGGTAAACAAATTGACGTTTTGCTGGAAGGCCAAGCCCCCTGCCATCGCACCGACACCAAGCCCGATCAGCATGGCTACTGTACCAAGGATTTTGGTCAGGTTGTTCACCCGAAAACGCAGCTGAGCAAAAGTGAATGCGTTCAACTTGCTATCATTCAGCTTTTTATTTTTCTTCAAAGCCTGTACAAGCACTGGCAACAGCGAGATGAATATCAAGTACGTCCCGACTGTGCATGAAATAGCGCCTACGATAAAGCCGAGAGCTTGCAGGTACATAATCAAGTGCAAGCATGTATAGCCCAGAGCCAACAGGATCACGCCAAGGATGGCTACCAAAACGGCTCCGATTCCTTTTGATTTGATTTGGTCATTTTGTTGCTCGGCACGGATGAGAGCGAGCTCAGTAGCACGAGCCAAACGAGTCGCATTGATCGTGGATGTGATGATAAACAGGATGAGGAAGAATCCCCATGTCATCCAAACGGCTGGCAGATAAAAAGGATAGTACCCATCCGTAGAAATCTCCAGCAGGTTCATGAGCAAGACGCCGATGCCGCTTGCAAGTGCAATACCAACCAGACTACCGATCACCAGGGAAATGATCCCCATCGTCAATGTTTCCAGGAACAAAATCTGGCTGATTTTCCCCTTCTTCGCCCCCAAGACCATGTACATTCCAAGCTCTTTGCGCCGCAGTGAGAGTAGGAATGAGTTGGCATAGAAGATATAAAAAATCGTGATAAACGCCAGCAGGAATGCCCCTACATTGAAAACGATCTGAATCGAAGAGATCATCGCGTTGTTCTTCGTGTAATCAGAATTGAGGGCAAGCGTCTGGAACATGTAAAAAATCGAAATGGAGATGACCAGACCCACGAGCAGAACCAGATAGTCCTTCATCATCTTCCGCATACTGGACAAGGATAGCTTGAAAAGCATGAAACGTTACCTCCTAGCGTACATCATGTGATGCACCTAGCTCGGCCAGTACATCCAGAATTTGTTTGAAAAATTGCTGACGATCCCCCGTACGTTGAATCTCGGTGTACAATTTGCCGTCCTGAATGAACAAGATCCGTTTGCAATAGCTCGCGGAAAAGGCGTCATGCGTAACCATCATGATGGATACCTGGTGGTTCTCGTTCAAATCTGTCATCGTTTCCAGCAAGCTTTTTGCATTCTTCGAGTCGAGAGCGCCCGTCGGTTCGTCCGCCAGCAAAATCGCAGGATCATGCACAAGTGCGCGTGCTGCTGCGGCACGTTGTTTTTGTCCCCCGGAAATTTGAACCGGATATTTTTGCAAAATCTCTTCGATCCCGAGTGTTTGTGCTACGTTACTTACTTTGGTGCTGATCTCTTTGGAAGGGACTCCTTGCAGAGACAGTGGCAATGCAATGTTCTCATACACGGACAAATTCTCTAGCAGGTTGAAATCTTGAAAAATGAAACCGAGCTTTTGTGAGCGAAAATCTGCAAGCTGATTACGCTTCATCTGTGTAATGTTCGTTCCCGCAATTTCAATAAAGCCTTCTGTTGGACGATCCAGTGTAGAAATCACGTTGAGCAGAGTTGTTTTACCCGAACCGGATGGCCCCATGATTCCTACGAATTCACCTTTGGCTATGGTCATCGATACGCCTTTTAAGGCATGCGATTGGCTTTCACCTTTTGTCCCATATATTTTTTGAACGTCTTTCACTTCTAGTACAGCAGTACTCATTCTACGTTCCTCCATTCTATCTATTGGCTAGCGCTCGTTGTTTCTGTCGCTATCAACTGTAACCAAATTCCAGAATAGGAGCTATTGATGTTCCTTACAGTTTTCTTTACATTTTGTAAGGTTTATTACGTGAGACGAAAAAAAGTCATCCGGCGAGGGATGACCTTTTCTTGTGATCTATTTTTTGCTCTTGTTCTCTTCATGCCTTTTGATCAGCATATCTACGAACATATCGATATGTGCTGTGATCGCAATTGGGTCATAGCGATAGAATGTATCGTAGTCGTTGTAGAAAATCTGATTTTTTTTCGCCGCAGGGGTGGCATTCCAGACAGCGGACTCCTGTAAGGTTTTCAAGGCTTCGCTATTTTTTTCCGGATTGTAGAAAGTCACGAACATGTAATCCGCAGCGTATTCTGGCAAGGTTTCCATGGACAGCTGTACGGTTTGCTCTTTGGATTTGTTTGCGTGCGGCATTTTCAGCTTCAATGCATTGTACACGGTTTGACCACCGCGACCTGCGTGATCGCCGAAAATCCACAAATCTCCTTTGTTCGTCAGCTCGTAGAGACCAACCGTCGCGTTCTCATCCACGATGCCTTTCAGCTTTTCGCGACCCCAGGCAGCCTTCTTGTCAAAGTCTGCAATGAACTTGTCTGCCTTTTCTTTATCGCCAACCACTTCTCCGAACAATTTGACCGTATCGTAAATGTTTGTCGCCGTACCATACGGGAGATAAACGGTTGGAGCGATTTTGGACAAGGCTTCATAATTGTCATCATACATGACGACGATAAGGTCAGGAGCGAGCTCTAACGTTTTCTCCACATTGATCCGCGGGCTACCTACGTCCTGCGCATTTTTTAATTGTTCCACGGTAAACGGGCTTTTGAAAGCTTCCGTCTCTGCACCGATTACATTTCCACCTACTGCAATCAGCTCGCCTGCGTAGTAGTCCGTCACAATACGTTGTGGCTTGTCAGGAATTTGAATGGTCCCTTTTGGTGTTTCGATACTGCGCATTTTGTTTACCGTAGGGGCTTCTGTTGACTTGTCAGCTGGCTTGGAAGCAGAATCCGTGGCGGGTGCTTGCGTTGCCGTATTTGCTCCACCGCATGCCGTCAAAAAAAGCGAGAACACAAAAATGACAGCAAGGACAGCTTTGACTGTTTTGTTCGTAAGCATGATGGGCCTCCCTTATGTACGTTTGTAAAATAGATATATTATCGATATTGATTATCATTATCGACAAAACTATAACAAAGAGTATTTTTACTGTCAATCGCCCCCAGCTTTGCGAAAAAGGCAAAAAAAATCCCTTTCTGAGAAAGAGATTAGTTGCCAAAGCGGCTTTGTTTAAGCATATCGTCCATCTTTACAAAGGTGTAGCCTTTGCTTTTCAAGCTTTCCAGTACAACGGGGAGTGCCTCAATCGTGTGGATGTCATCGAGCATATGCAGCAAAATGACACTGCCATTTTTCGTTCTGCTCATGACGCCATTTACAATATCTTGGGCGCTGTTTTTCTTGTCCCAATCCAATGTGGTGACATCGTACAACGCAATGACCTTGTATCCCGTAGCTGCTATCACTTTGGCTGTGTGATCGTCTACTACGCCAGTCGGCGGACGGAACAGCATGACAGGTTGCTGTTGGATCGCTTCGGTAATGACTTGATGTGCTTTGACCACGTCCTTTTGCAATTCTTCTGGTGTCAGCGTCGTTATGACTGGATGGCTATACGAATGGTTGGCCACATCATGGCCACTTTCTACCATCGCTCTCGCCAAATTCGGATTGTTCTCCACCCCTTTTGCCCGCAAGAAGAACGTCGCTTTTACATTATGCTCTGCCAAAATGTCCAATAGTTTCGTTACGGTTTTGTCGCTTCCCCAGTCATCAAAGGTTAGCGCGATCTGTTTTTTATTTGTGTCGACCTGAGAGATGATCTCGTACTCGGCATTTTCAAATTGCGGGTTCAATTTTGCTGCGTCAAAGCCTGGAATTTGTTCCAGCGGCTTGCGTTCACCGCCGTTTTTCACCATCTCACTGAGTGGGACAAACTGATAGCCGATATCCGCTGCTGCCTTGGCGATCATCGGAATGGCTGGGATCACCTCAGGATTGATGTCTGTATTGAGTGAGATAATGCTGCCTCTGGACATGTAGCGTGTTATGTAATCTCCAATGGTTTTGGCGTCTTTTTGCAAATCACGGTCCTTCGGGTTGATGTTGTAGCTGACGACCGCTTCCATCCCGAGATGGGCGGCTGCCAAACGAACGTCATCTGTCACATCGCCAGATTTGGTCCTCACATAGCGAGGTGAAATACCCGTCTCGCGTTTGATTACCTCATTACTCAACTGAATCTCTCGATATATTTGCTCGTAGCTGAGCTTGCTCATATCCAATTGATTCAATGTGTTGTTTTGGATTTCATGACCGCGGGCCAAAATGTCCTTGGCGATGTTTGGCTCCTCGGCGACACGCATACCAGGGAGAAAAAAGGTAGCTTTTATTTTATGAGCATCTAGCTGCTCCAAAAGACTTTTCATCATTTTATCGTCGCCCATGCCGTTAAACGTCAGAGCCAGTTCCTTGCGCCCCGTGTATACATAAGGTAGCGCCTTGCTTTTTTCACCCGTGTATCGAGTGATTTTCTGTTTCTTCTCTATCTTCAGGCGCTCAGTGGATTCTTCTTTGCTCGCAAACATCGAGCATCCAGAGACGAGCACGACTGTCATGAGCAGTGCCATTCCTTTGGATAGTTTGGCGGATATAATCATGTATGACTCCTTATCCCTTCATTTCTTTGATGTCGAAATTAATCATAGCTAAAATTATACTCTGTTTGGCATTTTTGGTAGAGTAGATTTTCTTTCCATTTCATAACAAAAAAAGGCGGATCTGCTCCGCCCCTTTTTCTTTCCTATTAACTACTCCTGAATACTCACCTTTCCGCCATCCACAAGCAGCGTCTGACCTTTTACCACGACTTTATCTCCATTCGCTAGGCCGGATACTACTTCAATCAACTCGCTTGTCGAGTTGCCCGTCGACACTTCCACTTGCTTGGCTGCTTCCCCTTCCAGCTTGAACACGTATTGTCTGCCTTCACGCTCAAATACGGCCTTGCGAGGAATGACCAGTGACTTCGCTCCTTCTGAGCTTTGCGGGAAGGTAACATTCACGACCATATCGGACTTCAATTCATTGGAAGCATTCGGGATCGTGATTTCTACTGGATAGGCCTTGAGCTGCGAATCCATGACAGGACTAATCGCCGTTACATTTGCATCAATCGTTTTGCCTGTAGACTGCACGTTTACTTTGACGAATACTCCTACTTTTACTTTCGTCACATCTGCTTCGGACAAATTCGCTTTGACCACAAGTGGATTCGTTTTGACGACGGTCACAATAGGTTGCTGGCCTGCCATCTGTCCCACTGCCCCAGTCACGCTTGCGACAAATCCGTCGATGGGGGAGACAACCTTTGCATTTGCCAATTGCTCACGAGCGTTTTGCAGCCTGACCTCGGACTCCGTTACACTTGCCGCCGATACTTGCACACCCGTTTTTTGTTTCGCGCTTTGCAGCTTCTGCTTGGCATTGTCATAGGAAATTTGGGCTTTTGTGAGCGTTGTATTAGCCTCTTCCATTTTCTCAGTAGCAATCGCTCCCTCTGCGAGCAGCTTCTGATTACGTTGTTGATTCAGTTTGGCGTCAGCAAGCGCTCGCTCTGCTTCTGTCAAATCATTTTGTGCTTCCACCAAGCTTTGGTTAGAAGTACTGCCTGCTTGGGTTAAGTTCGCTTTTGCCACACGGAGAGCTGCTTCTTGTTCTCTTACGCTGTTAGAGAGCTCATTCGTATCGAGTGTAAACAATAATTGTCCTTTTGTTACAGCCTGACCCAGCTTTACGGGCAGAGACGCAATTTTCCCACCGGTTTTTGGTGACATTTGGACTTCCTCACTCGGTGCCAATTTTGCAGTGAGTCCAGCCTCAGAAGTGACCATGCCTTGTGCCACCGTTGCAACCTGTACAGGGGTAACCGTTTCTGCTGGTGGGGCAGCAGTCGTCGCGGCCTCTTCCTGACTTGCGCAGCCTGTGATCAAGGTAAGGGAAAGTAGCGCCACAATCGCGATTCTTTTATTTATGATCATGAATGGTTCCTCCTCTTTTCTCATGCATTTGTCGATTCCAAAGTGGTAAGGCTTTTCTTTTCCTGCTTTTGCTTGCGTTTGTTGCGTCTCTTTTGTCCCATCTCATCAAACCATACGGTAACCACAGGTACGAGTACGAGTGTGATCATGGTGGAGAAAATCAAACCATACATGACGGTAGTAGCCATTGGCGCTTGCAGTTCCAAACCAGACCCAGCAGCAACCGATAGAGGAGCAATGGCCATAATGGTTGTGAGAGTTGTCATCAAAATTGGGCGCAGACGAGCAGGTCCTGCATGTAAAATCGCTTCATGTAGCTCCCAACCTTTTGCACGCAACTGATTGATCAAATCGATTAGCACAATCGCATTGTTCACAACCAGACCGATCAGCAAAATGTACCCGATCAAAACAGATACGGTAATAGGCGTGCCTGTAAACAAAAGCCCCAGTATAACCCCAGTAAGGCTCGGAGGAACCGAGAACATGATAATAAATGGACTGAAAAGCGATTCAAACTGAGCAGCCATGACCATGTACACAAGCACGACAGACAAGATAATCGCGAGACCCAGATTCACAAAAGAATTTCCCATATCCTCGCTCTGCCCGCCCATTTCGATGGTATATCCGTCTGGAACATTCAACTTATTGATGATATTCGTAACTTCCGTCGCGGCCGCTTGCAGGTTATCCCCAATCAAATCGCTTGTGACTGTCACTTCGCGCGTCATGTTTTTGCGCTCAATCGATGGTGGTACATCGACTTTGCTAATGGTCGCCACGGAAGTGAGGCTGATTTGAGCGCCTGTTGGCGTGGAAATGCGCAGATTCTTCAAGTAATTGATATCTTCCTTATAATCTTCTGGCAGTTTGAGATTGATATCAATTTCATCTTCGCCCGTACGATACTGGGTAACCGTTTGACCTTGGAAAGAAGTTCGCACAGCAGAAAGGATTTCATTTGTTGTCACTCCATACAAGCTCGCCTTCTCTGTATTGACCTTCACATCGAACTCCTGACTCATTTCCTGAACACTGGTAGATACGTTGATCGTTCCCGGTACCTTGGCTATTTCTCCTTTCACAATCTCACTCAGTTCCGTTAAGACGTCCAGATCATCTCCGCGAATTTCAATCGAGATGGCTGCTCCGCCCCCCATACCACCGGAAAGGGATTTCACCTTGATATCTGCACCTGCAATATGCTTGACTTGCTCTTGCAGGCCCACAGCAATTTCCTCTGTCGATCGCTGTCTCGTAGAAATCTCTCCTACGTGAAGTTCGATCGTTGCGTTATGAGAAGTAGATGCACCGCTCTCTGAAATACCGTCGCTACCCCCGACAGAGGACTTGACCAATTTCTTTTCTGGCACTTGATTGACCACTTCTTCTACTTGCTTCATTACTTTTTCTGTTTCCGTCAAGACAGTACCCTTTGGCAACTTGATCTCTACCTGGATTAACCCTTGGTCCATATCTGGGAAAAAACCTGCTCCGAGAGAGGGAACTAACATCAATGAGCCAATCAACATGGCAAAAGCAGATCCGATCACCGTTTTCCGATGACCCAATGCCCATTTGAGCAACCTTTGATAACCCTTCTCCACTTTATGGAATCCGATATTAAACCAGATTATTGGATTGAAGCCGCGATAGTTTTCGTGATTCGTATGCTCCGGTACCGTTTTTAACATCCGAGCACTCATCATCGGAACCAGCAAGAAAGTGAAAACAAGTGCTGCGATGTGTGAGAAAACGACCGTCAACGCTAACGGTGCGAAAAGCTCAGCAACAATCCCCTCTGTCAGCGCAATCGGTAAGAATACGCAAATTTGTGCCAATGCGGATGCCATTACCGCGGTTCCTACCTCTTTGGAACCGACCAATGCCGCTTCCATCATGCCCTTACCTTGTTCCCGCTGACGGAAAATGTTCTCCAGCATAACAACCGCGAAGTCCACTAATGATCCCAATCCGAGCGTGAGACCTGCCAAGGAAATCAAGTTGATTGTTTGACCTGTCATATACATCAAGAGGAAGGTTGATATGATCGATACAGGCAGGACAATGACCGCAATGAGCATAGACGACAGACTGCCCAAGAAGAAGAACAGCATGAGTACGCCAATGGCACCACCTGCAAGAGCATGTACTATCGTGTTGTCAACGGAACTCTGGATATAGGTAGAGGTATCGAGAACGATGCTTGTTTCTACATTTGCTGGAAGCGTGCTATTAATCTTCTCCAGCTCAGCCTTTACGTCTTTTGCGATTTTGATCGTATTACCGCCTGTGCCTTTCATCACGGAAATTCCCAAGCTTGGCTTTCCATCAATGTAGCTCAGATTGGTTACTTCTTTGATGGTGTCTGTTACGTTGGCAATATCACTCAATCGGATGAAGCTCCCACCGACAGAGATCGGCGTGAGTGCAATGGTGTCCACATTGGTGAATTCTCCTTGCACGCGAATACTGGTTTTTGCGTCACCTTCCCGAATCGCACCAGCTGATCCGGATACATTGCTGTTTTCAAGTGCTGCCTTTATTTGATCCAATGTCAATCCATAGGCGGCTAGTTTGGCTGGGTCCACGATGATATCGACAATTCGCTCTTGCCCACCGGTGACAGTGACAGAAGCAACACCGTTAATTCGTTCCAAGCGGGCCTTAATTACATCATCCGCGATTTTTTTCAGTTTGTTGACATCTTGATCGCCAGTTACAGCCAGATCAATGATCGGCTGGCTTGTCGGATCAAATTTCAAAACCCTTGGTGAACCAGCTGATTCAGGCAAGCTCCCTCGGACCAAATCTACTTTATCTCGCATATTCAGTGTCGCTTGATCCATGTCGGTTCCCCACTTGAAATGGAGGATGACCGAGGAGGAGCCGTTCACAGAGGTTGATGTGACCTTGTCTAAATTCGGAACCGTGCCTAATGCATTTTCGATCGGTTTGGTAACGAGCTTTTCTACCTCGGCTGGAGCCGCCCCCTCAACAGAGGTAACAACTACGGCGACCGGTGAAGTCAGTGATGGCATCAATTCAATAGCCAAGCGAGGAAAGGTAACCAAACCAAAAATGAAGATGGCTATGGATATCATAATCATCGTGACCGGACGTTTAATGGACAGTTCGGATATATTCAAAATTTTCTCACCTCTTCTTTTGTAGGGAGCTCAGCGTATCAGCTCAGTATTTCTTTCTCCAAAATAAGCTCGCGCAAGGAATGCAGGGAAGCAGGTGTGCAAGCACTTCCTTCTTGACACGTCCAATTCGCTGGTACACGCTCCGTCAATGCTGCCCACACAATTCTCCGATCCGATTTATCACGAAATCTGCGCACCAAGTTCATCTGTTCCAACCGACTGATTAAGCCTGAGGTCGTACTATAGGAAAGATCAATCGCCTTGCTGATTTCTCCCATTGTTTTCGGGCTGATCGCGATTTGCTCCAGAATGAGAACTTGTTGCCAAGTGATATCACTTGAATCCAATGCTTGCATGGAAAGAGTGGAAAATACGGTGCTCGTTTCACGTAGAATCTTCGCTAACTGAAACAGTTCGTTCATAAAAGCCTCCTACCCATTGTCTATTTTTCGGACTATCGTTTGGGGTGTTCCCCTCCACAGATCAAATTGTACTTATACGATTCGTCCCCGAAGTCTATCGGGCAGTCAAATTGTGGAATTTGATTTTATCTATCCAGAGATAGAAGACCGTACACCCGGAGATAGACGACAGCGCATGCTAAAATGAAACTATAATGGGTACGTATTCCAAGAAAGGAGGTTGTCTTCTTGAACGCTTCAACTGCATCTTTACGCTCCCGTTTCCTGCTCATTTGTTTTTTTGTATTGATCTCATTTTTTCTCATTCCAACAGCTTACATCCATGAACCCCCCATTCCATTTATCATCTCTCTGATCATCATCTTCTGCTTCTTGCTGATGTTTCTGAGACCCAAAAAGAATTGGAAACCACTTCAAAAAGACATCGCCATTATCGTTCTTGGTACTGTGTCATTTATAAAAGTTCTATATGTAGGAGAAGAGATCGGTCTATCCTTGCCATTGGTAGCTTTTATTGGTTATCACATTCTTGAACGCCGCGGATTGTACTATGCGATTTTTTTTGGCACATGCTCTTTTTCTTACATGTACTTTTATAAAGGCAATATTTTTGAGGAAGTAATCGGCTATGTCGTGGCCTATATCGGATGGTATATCGGCGCACGAGGATTATCTCTTCAAAATCAAGCAAAGGAATCGAGTCAACAGCATCTAAAACAATTGCAAGAGGCGCATGTTGAACTCCAGGAAGCTCATTCTGAACTTCAAGAGGCCTCTGTGAATACACTTCGTGCCGCTGTCCTCGAAGAGAGGACCAGAATCGCCCGCGATGTTCACGACGCCTTGGGGCACAGTCTCACATCGTTAATCGTTCAATTGAATGCTTTGAAATACATGCTGCAAGGAGGACCGAGTGACGCACAGGAGGCTGTCCGAGACATGCTTACGGTATCCAAGCAAAGCCTCGATGATATACGCTCGTCTGTACATACATTGGCTGCAGACAAATCTTCTCTGGGAATCACACCGCTGCGCATACTCTTATCACGAGCCCAACAGCATACCGACATCAAAATGCAGCTGATCAGTCCCAATCCAGACATTCCTCTCTCTCAGCAGATGACCATTACGCTTTACCGGATTCTCCAAGAAGCGATTACCAATTCCATACGACATTCTGATGCAACAGAAATTTTCATCACGATTGAAAAAAAGCAAAACTATCTATTCCTGGCTATTTGGGACAATGGGAATATGACGAATCATCATCAAATCAAGCTGGGCGCAGGTTTAACAGGTATCGCAGAACAAACCAAGCAACTAAACGGGGACCTTTCCTATTCCATTCGAGAGCCCCACGGCTTTCAAATTGACATCAGCTTTCCGCTTTGAAAAGCAAATAGCGGTATATAAGGAGGAATGCCAGCGTGGAAAATCAAAACAAAAAAGAGACCATTCGTGTGGTCCTGGTCGATGACCAAACGATGATCCGTCAAGGATTGGGATATGTCATCAGTATGCAAAAGGATATGGAAGTAAGCGGGGAGGCTTCCAATGGGGAAGAAGCCGTGAAGATCGTAGGAGAAATCATTCCTGATGTAGTCTTAATGGATGTACAAATGCCGAATATGTCAGGAATCGATGCAACACGAGAAATCACTCGACTCCATCCTTCGATAAAAGTTTTAATCCTCACAACATTTGACACGTACGATTACATCGTAGACGGTATTCGTGCTGGTGCTGTCGGCTATATGCTAAAGGATTCCGATTCACAGGATATGTTGGACCTCATTCGCAGGGCCCATCAGGGAGAGGCACTGTTTTACACGGCTACAGCTGCCAAGGCTCTAGCGGAGGTTCTACAGTTTCAACAAAAGAATCACGAACCTGACTCTGATGCTGACTGTGACTCTGCGCTTCCACCCCTTGTCATGCTTGATCAGTTGACTGATCGAGAGCGGGACGTACTTGAGCAGCTATCCTACGGCAAACGCAACGATCAAATTGCGCAGCACTTACTCATCTCAGGGGGAACCGTCAAGACGCATATCCATCGGATCTTGCAAAAAATGGGCGTAGAAGATCGTACACAAGCAGTTGCCAAGGCGATCCGGTATAAAATCGTGAAATAGAGAAGGAAACAAAAAAAGCCCAAGCATGTAAAGCATGCTTGAGCGTTGATACTGATTGGAATAGACTGCAGCTATTCCATACTCTGTACCTTTCCGATCTCCACTTCCAACAGCGGCAATACTCTTCCTGGGAACACGGTAGACGCGATTTCTCCTACTCGCTTTGCCCCTCTCGACAAGTAAAACGGTTCTGCGTACGGGTCGCTGTGGATGGTGATGACTGGGATACCCAGCTTTTGTGCCACCTCCACCATATGCTGCCACAGAGCCTTTCCATAACCTTTTCCTACTGCCTCCGGTTCCAGGAACAAAAAGCCTAATAGCCAGTGCTCCTGCTCTGCATCCTTTTCCAAACTCATGAAGCCTTTGATGCTGCCCTCATCCTCTAACACATATACTTCCTGTGTCTCGATATAGGCAGATGATAGCGTCAGATCTTCGCGACAGGCCTCCATGAATTCATCACTGTATCCCCAATAAGCTTTGGAGCGATAGGCTAGCTTGCTCAGTTCGCTTGCTTCTTGTCCTTTACCTCTGCGGATGTTCATCTGAATTCAGGCCCTCCTTTGCTACGATCTCTGCTAACCGTTGTTTGATACCCCCTGTACAAACGCCACCATGATAGGCAATCACCGTCTCTATATCAAACTCGAGCAGTTTGCGGATCGATTGCAGTGCCGTCGTTTGATCTGGTGTGAATTCGGGATTGAAAGGCATCAGTACCCCATCTTGTGCTGTGAGGGCGTCTCCAGAAATCAGCGTCTTGCTCGGAATATGATACAAAGAGATGTGATCGGGGGAATGACCGGGCGTATAAATCACCTGTATACCGCCACAGTATGGGAGAACATCGCCATCCTGTACGGCATGATCGACTTCTACCGGAGGAGCCAGTACCCCACTTTTGATCAGGGGTGTTTCTCCAGCCAGATACGGAATCGCTACCTCGTGAGCAATCACCTGTACGCTTCCTTCCGCTGCTGCTACGATTTCTGGCAAGCTGCCGATATGATCCCGGTCTTGATGGGTAATGATGATTTTCGTCAACTTTTCAAAGGGAATCGCTTCTTGCTCCAGTACGTTCTGAATCAGTTGCAATTGTCCGGAGATGCCTGTATCCACAAGAATGGCTTCATTCTCATCCCATAGCACTGCGGTGTGGACGACGAATGGATTGCCTCCTGCGTTCATCTCCAGTTTGATCGTTTTGATTCCTTCTGTTTGGGTCAAATCGGACACCTCCAGTATTTGCTTGAATCTGAATCGTATGAATGATTCCCTAAAAGCAGGGGTGAATCCTCCCCTCCCCGATTGTCAGTCCACAAAAAATGGCCTTCAACTTGGAGAGGCCCTGCAAAAAAACGAGCCTGTAGAATCGCTTCTAAGGCTCGTTTCGCGTTTAAGGAGAGGTATTCCTATCCTCTCTTACTTTGCTTCCTTCTGACGATAAACTTCCTTCCCTTCAACCAAGGTCAGCACGACTTTCGCATCCTTGATTTGAGTGGCTGGAATTTTAAACAAATTTTTATCGAGCACGATGAGATCTGCCTTCTTGCCGACTTCGATCGAGCCTGTGATGTCATCCACGTGGTTGGCGTAAGCACCATCAATCGTGAAGCTGGCGATCATTTCTGCAAGCGTCGCACGCTCGTCTGGGTTGGCAATTTTGCTCGGATCGGTTACACCTTCCTCGACCCGGGTAATGCCTTGTTGAATGCCATGCAGTGGATTGAATTCCGGCGTTACGATGTAGTCAGAAGAAGAAGCTACATGCACCCCTTTTTTCAGGAAGCTCTTCATCGGGTATTCTTTTTCTGCGCGTTCGTGACCCAAGTACGGTACTTCGATCTCATCGTAGTAGCCCTCTTCCTGCATAAACCAGAATGGCTGCACGATTCCGACTGCACCCAGCTTTTTGAAGCGCTCGATGTCTGACTCATTGACCAGTTGCAAGTGAACGAGCGAGTGGCGAGCATCGTGCTTGCCATTTTGTTTTTCAGCGAGCTCCATACCGTCCAGTGCAATGCGGGTAGAAGCATCCCCGATAGAATGGATGTGCAATTGGAAGCCTGCCTTGTCTACTGCGGCAGCGGTTTGATTGTAAACCTCTGGCTTCCAGATTAATTCTCCGTTTGTTTCCTTATGGACATACGGCTTTTCCAAGTAAGCTGTGGCGCCTTCTACGACTCCATCCAAAAAGATTTTGACGGCGTTGACCTGGAATAGCGGATTTTGATTTTGATTACGCTCACGGATTTTTACGAATTCTGCGATCTGCTCAGGTCCTTTTTCCGGATTCGCTGTCAACGCATTGCGGAAGCGGATGGTCAGCTTGTCCTCTTTCGCGAGCTCCTCGTACGCTTCCAATACGTTCGGATAGCGTAGCATATCCGGGTCGCGCACTGTCGTTACACCGCGTTCAACTGCTTTTTCCTGGTAGGCTTCTATCCCGGACTTGTATTGCTGGACGGTGTATCCGCCGATTTTTGACAGCACCAGATTCATTGCGCTTTCACGCAACGTTCCAGATGGTTCACCTGTTTTCGGATCGCGCTCGATAATGCCACCCTCAGGGTTTGGTGTGTCCTTCTTGATTCCGGCCAGCTTCAATGCTGCCGAGTTCACCCACAAAGAATGTCCATCATCGGAGGTCAACGCGATTGGAGTCGTTGGCACGATTTTATCCAAAACTTCCTTGCGCGGACCAATACCAGGCACTACCGGATTGCTCCAGCCGCGTCCTTGCAATGCTGGTTCATTTGGATGCTCTTTGACGAATTTCTCGATGGTCGCAACGTATTCCTCGACAGAGCCTCCGTTAAATAAATCAATGGAGTAAATGAGTCCCGTCGTTTTGCTTGCATGCGTATGACTGTCAATAAAGCCCGGCAATACCATTTGGCCTTTCAGATCGATTACTTTCGTATCCTTGCCAATGTGTGCTTTCGCATATTCATCTGCGCCGACAAAGACAATTTTATCACCGCGAATAGCCACGGCCTCCGCCCAGCTGTTCTTATTGTCCACTGTGTAAACCGCGCCGTTCGTTAACACGACATCTGCTGGCTGTTTTGTCTCTTGGGCGGCAAAAGCCGACATCGGGCTCATCAGCGCTGTGGCGAGCAAGGCGCTGGTTAATTTTTTTCCAAACACGTTAAGATCCCACCTATCTATTTATCTAAGATGAAAAGAATGCCAAAACCGATTGTAGCATCGCAACTCTGAAAATTCCATGAAATCCGGTCGAAAAATAGTATTATTTCCCGATTTATGACGAAATTGATCACATAATGACCACTTGAATTGGTCAAATTGGTAAAAGGTTAATTTGACTCTCCTTCATGAATCGATGTATACTCATAAATGTTTTAGGGGGTAAACATTTAACACCGTATATAATTAAGCAATGAAAACAGGAGAGGGTACGATGCAAAGCCAAGTCAATTTTGAAGAACTTTATATACAACTCCAGCGAAAGGTTTCGGCTGAGTCACACAAGCGTTTGGACCCACTCGTATCAGGATCACAAGCGATGCTTTTGCGAATCCTAGATATGAGCGGCCCGCAGAAGGCATCTTCTATTGCAGAACGAATGAATATTACCCCCGGAGCCGTTACGAGTCTCGCTGATAAATTGATTGCTTGCGGCTATGCCACCCGAAATCGTGACAGTACGGATCGCCGCGTCGTCCAACTGGACATAACCGATGAAGGAAGAGAAATCCTGCGGAAATATAAAATCATCGTGAGAAATACCATTGAACAGTTTTTTGCAGGCGTGTCTGATGAAGACAAACAACACTTAGTCCGCATCTATCACCAGGTTCTGAAGAATATAGATCAACAAAGAGAGGAGAATCAAGATTGCAACAGCTGACAGAGAAAAAGAAAGTGACGATTATGATCGCGATTATTACAGCCATGTTTTTTGCCGCGATCAACCAGACCATTATTGGTGTTGCCATGCCGCGTATTATCTCGAAGCTCGGTGGCATGGATTACTATTCGTGGGCGATTACGATTTATTTGCTGACCTCAACCGTCGCTTCTGTGCTGGTTGGGAAGCTCTCCGATATATACGGAAGAAAACCGTTTATTTTGACGGGTATCGCGTTGTTTAGTATCGGAGCCTTGTTGTCCGGGTTTTCTACCGATATTTTTCAACTGATTACGTATCGTGGCATTCAAGGGGCGGGTGCAGGGATCATCATGTCCACTGCTTTTACCGCCATGGGTGATTTGTACGAACCCCGCGAGCGTGCCAAATGGGGCGGAATCATGAGTGCCGTCTTCGGTGTATCCAGTGTGCTTGGTCCTCTGATGGGCGGCTATATCGTCGACCATCTCGACTGGCACTGGGTGTTCTGGATCTTCTTGCCGATTGGCGTGATTGCCTTTCTGTTGATCATGATTCATTTCCCAAGAGTACCGAAGCAAGAAGGAGAGTCTGTCGACTACTTCGGCTCGCTGTTCTTGACGCTCACCATCGTACCGATGCTGCTCGCCTTCTCATGGGCAGGTAATGGACCGGGCAAACACGCCTGGGGCTCGTGGCAAATTATTGGTTTGTTTGCCGCCACAATCATTGCGTTGATCGTGTTTATTATGATTGAGAGGAAAGTAAAGACTCCTGTTCTTCCGCTGGGCTTGTTCAAAAACAGTATTTTTACTGTCTCCAATCTAGTCGGATTCTTCCTCAACGCGGGGATGATGGGCGCTATCATTTATGTGCCATTCTTTGTCCAAGGGGTCAAAGGCATCTCGCCGACGATGGCTGGTTATGTGGCGATGCCGATGTCGATTGCCATGCTCGCGACCTCTGCAATCGCCGGACAAATCATGACCAAGACGGGAAAATATAAAAAGATGGCGCTGGGTGGACTTCTCGTCATGACCTTGGGCATGGTGCTGATGTATTTCATGTCGCCAACCACACCGATTTACTTGCTCGTGATCTACATGATCATTCTCGGTTTGGGGATCGGGATTGCGATGCCAGTCTTCTCTTTGACGGTGCAAAATGCAGTCGCACCGCAGCAATTGGGTGTCGCCACAGCAACGTCGCAGCTTTTCCGTAACCTCGGTGGGACCATTGGAATTGCTGTCATGGGAACCGTCATGAGTGCCAGCATGTCTGCGAAAATGACGCAACTGTCGGGAGCCATGGGTCAGGTGAACAATCCCGCAGCAGCTGATCCTGCCCTGGCAGAGAAGCTGTCGCTCTTTACGAATCCGCAAAATTTGTTGGATCAGCCGAAAATTGAAGCCACGCTGGCTAGTCTGCCACCGGATTTGCAGCCGCTGTTTACTCACATGCTGGATATGATCCGGGAAGCGATGAGCTATGGAATTACGACTACGTTTTTGACTGGGGCGATTGTAGCAGGAATCGCGGTCATCATCGCGCTGTTCCTGAAGGAAATTCCACTGCGTAGTGGGAAGATGGGACAGAAGCCGGAGGGCGAAGCAGGAAAGGCTTAATAGGAAAAGGAAGAGGGCACTTGTCCTCTTCCTTTTTTTCATGGGGTTAATCTGCAAGAATGTCTGGCTGCTCGACGGTCGACACCCTACAGCTCTGCTCTTCCCGTTCGGATCGCATAGGCGTAGTCTCTGCGTCCGTTTTCCTCTGCTTTTCTGGCTGCCTGCTCGAAATCATACGGAACCAATACATGCTCAACCAACCACGAGCCGCCTTGTTTTTTTACCGTGACGTACTTGGCATGGGGTGTCTTCGATTCCATTGAATGCGGGTACGGCGCTTCCTCAAAATACGCTGGCAGCCCTACGCTCCCCGGATTTACCACGAGCTTGCCATCTGGCAGCCATACGGATTTGGGCACATGTGAGTGTCCGCAAAAAATGACCTGTTGCTGAATGCCAGTAAGCTCGATCATTAAGGAATTTGCGCTTTTGTCTTCGATTCCATATGGAGCGACACTCTCCAATAAGTACACATCATCGGCAAAAGGTGTGCCGTGGCAAAACAAGAGATCATCCAACGTCCACTGCTTTTCGAATGCCCCGATCCAACTAAGCATTTCTTGTGTCAGCAGTGGCTTCACGTATTCGAACGTGATGGACTCCATTTGCTCTTCCAGTAAATATCTGTCACAATTACCCATGATGTGGGTAATAGAAGATCGCTCCATTAAGAGCTTTGCCGTTTTGATCGGATCAAGCGGTCCAAACAACGTATCGCCCAGGTTCACGATGGTTTGAATACCGCGGGAATCAATGTCGTGCAGCACGGCCTCCAATGCATAAGCGTTGCTGTGTATGTCGGAGATCACCGCGATGGAATGGTTGTTTTGGCTCAAGGTCATATACTCCTTTACGAAATTCGAAGCATCTATGCTTATAGTATTACTGCAAAATTATGTACATTTCCTGCTCCATTTAAGTTTTCGCGGCTTACGTGACAGATAAAGAGGATGCCCTTCTATCAAACGAAGAGAGGCATCCTCTTCCTATGCCATTTTGAAAAAATCATGAAAAAAGTTTGAGAGGGGTCCCCTCTCCTCATCGTCTATAGTAGTGAACAGCAAAACGGTTTTGTCCGTTTTGTTTGACAACAATCGAGAAACGTTGAGACGTTTTTCACAAAAAGGAAAGCTGCGCAGCACCTTTTTGCAAGGAGGTAACAAACATGCAGGACGATCGAGAGGTCATTGCGGAGGTTCTTCAAGGAAATAAAGAGGCTTATGCTCTGATCGTCAATAAATACAAGGGAAAAATCGCTTCGATTCTCCAGCGTACGCTCCACCATTCTCATGATGCCGAAGACATGGTGCAGGAGGTTTTTATCAAGGCGTACTACAGTCTGCCAGACTATAAACCCCAGTACTCCTTTTCTGCCTGGCTGTATCGAATCGCAATTAATCGCGGGATTGACGAGCTGCGGAAGCGAAAACGGATGCCTTCCGTAACGGAGATAGATGTCGAGGTCAAAGACGAATGTCCGATCCCGGAGGAAGATTATCTGGAAAAAGAACAGAGTCATTCTTTGCGACAGCAGATGATGACACTGGACAAAAACCACAGGATGCTTCTCGATTTACATTATCTCCAGCACCTAAGCTACCGAGAGATCGGCAACAAACTATCTTTGTCCGTAGATACTGTCAGAATGCGCCTCTCCTATGCCAGGAAAAAGCTGCGAGACCAGCTAAGCAAGCCGGAGAAAAAAGGGGGTACCCCGCTTTGAACTGCCTTACGCAAAGACAGCTGATCGCCTACATGGAAGATCGTTTATCACCAGTGAACAAACAAAATATCGAAAGTCATCTCGATCATTGCACACACTGCCAGCACCGGCTGGAGCAATGGATCGATGAGCTGCACCAAACAGAAGAAACGATATGGGAAGATTCTCTCTCAGCAAATATGGATCAAAAAATTATTCAGATGCTCTCGCCTCATCCCGTGAGAGTATTGAACCCTGCTACCCCTTCACACCAACCACCTGCGTGGAAAAAAAGGAGTATCACGATCATGAAAAGAATGACAATTGCCGCCGCTGCATTAACCATCATCGTAACGGGAGGAATGCTCGTCTCCCCGACCTTTGCCAGTTATGTCCATGCTGCTTTTACGAACAGCCCAATAGGCAAGGCTGATCCTGTAGCACCTGTAAGCAATAGCTTTTTGCAAGAATTAGCGGACAAAGGAATTGCTCAAGCAGCCAAGAATGGATTCGCGCAGTCCGTTGATGTTAGCACGACCGATCAAGGCCTCACTTTTGCCGTGCATGAAGTGATGGCTGACCCGCTGCGGATTAGCATAGCAGCTTCTTTAAAAGACAAGAACGGAAAGGCATTAGACAGCTTTATGTCGGAAATGGTGAGTAGATCTACCAAAGAGCCACTTATCATCATCAAAGACAAACAAGGAAACATCCTTACACCCTCTAAGGAAAAAAATGCTCAATACCCCAATAAACAATGGGATCATTCCATGTTTGTCGATAATGGTGTTATGATCTTGGATCGCGAGCTACGAAGCTATTTTGATGATCTAAACAAGGTGCCTGACGAGCTGATCGTAGAGTTTAACATCAAGCAACTGGACAGCATCAAGGGGAACTGGAAGCTGTCCGTACCAGTCGATATGAAAAAAGCAAAAGCAGCAATGAAGACCCATGAAATTAACAAAGCCTACACGACCCCGCAAGGACTCAAGCTGAACGTCAAACAAATTACGTTTGCGCCAAGCGGAGTGGAGATGGTCATTGATCGAGCCCTTGCTGCTAACGAGAATAACGCATACAGCTATGAGCTTGTGGACGACAAGGGCAAAGCGGTCGCTGCTTGGGATTCGACTGCGGTTATTCATGAAGCCAACAAAAGAAGTAATGTGACCAGGGATGTGAAATGGGAGCATACCCAATCCACCGAAAGTGGAGCAAGAGACTTCCATTACTTCTATCCCATTGACGAAAGCCAAAATCTCACCTTCAAGCTTGGATCTGTTTATACAGAGGAAGCGGCTGCTTTAAACGCGAAATTGGACAACAATCGCCTCGAGAAGAAAGAAGTCATCACAGCGGAAGACCAGGGAGATCAGTTTACTTTCAAAAAAGATCAAAAGGATCCAAACGCGGTTGTTGATTTTGAAGGCTATGACGGCCATTACCGCGTGAACGACGATGGAACTACCACGAAATTGGAAGGCTACCACCTGGCATTCGAGGCAACTCTCGCTCCAGATGCTGCCGCTATGGGTCCTTACCAATACTGGACCATTACAGACGAGACCGGGAAAAAGTACGAAGACATCCAGTACTTAATCGATAAGACTGAGTTTGAAAATGATCGGGCGATTTTTGGAGGTAAGGTTTTCTTAGAAAACCTCACAACCCTGCCAAAGCAATTGATCATTTCATCCGAGAAACGAATGGTTGAACACAAAAATGTAGAGTGGGAAGTACCAATTTACTCCGGAAAATAAGGGCTTTTCATATGCAAAAGGCTGGTGGTACACATCGTACCGCCAGCCTCTTTTTCACGCGATATATTCCTGCTGCAAAATTCCCATGTGGACAATATCATGCCATTTCCCCTCTCGAAACAAAAACTGCCGCGAGATTCCCTCTTGCTTGAATCCGAGCCTCTCATACAGCTTGATCGCCCTTTCGTTAAAAGAAAAAACACGCAGCGATACCCGATGCAGATTCATTTCCAAGAATGCATAATCCAGCAGCAGCTTCAGCGCTTCTCGTCCATACCCTTTTCCCCAATACTCTTTCTCCCCAATATCGATGATGCACTCCGCATTGCGGTTTTTCAGGTCGATCTGGATGAGAGAGGTAATCCCGATCGGTTGATGGGTTTGGCTGTCTACGATCATATAGCTCTTCGAGGAGCTTGCATGCAGAATGACCTGGTTCACAAAACCGTTCGTATCTTCCCACGTGTAGACGTCCATTGACGGATTCGTTGTCCGCATGACTTCTTCGTCATTTCTCCACCTGTGGTAGACGTCCACGTCCTCCCCCGTCATTTTTCTCAAATAAATTCTCTCTGTTTGAAACATCATTCGAACCCCTCCTTATTGAGTCGGTCCCAGCATCGCTCTCAATGAAAACAACAATGCTTCCATCTGCTCGGGCACCTTCGTTTTGGCTGGGCCCAAATGCGCGGTATCCAGCATCAATCCATCGATAACCGAGATGAAATAGCGAGCGATCACCTCAGGTGGTAGCTGTGGCTTAAACTCACCTGTCGCTGTCCCATGCGCGAAGAAAGCTGTCAACACGTCGACCATTTTTTCATAGCGAGTCGTGATATATGGATAGCTCTGTTGCTTCTGCTGATCCTTCAGTGACAGGAAAAACTCTGAGTTGGCTTTGGACAGTGTTTGATCGATTTTCTCGATCTCGCCTTGTTGCTTGTTCACCCATTTGGTGATTTGCTGCCAAGACCTTTCACCAGAAACAGGCGCGAAAAATTGTGCATCCTGTTGATCCTTGAATTGCAGCAGCTCCAAATATAGGTGCTCCAGGTTATCAAAGTAGGCGTACAAGGCTCCTCGTGATACGCCAGCCTCGTCCATGACGTCTTGCATGGTGGCCCGTGTGTAGCCTTTTGTGATGAACACACGTTTTGCCGCTTGCAGCAGTTCGATTTTCTTTTTGGTTTTGTATTCGTCGCTTACTTTTGGGGCCATGGGGTTTGAGGCTGCCTCCTTTGAACAAAATGTACATTGATGTCGTTTTTGTTGGTGAGATCATTATAAACGACATTCATGTCGTTTTTCAATCCCTTACGATTTCCCCACAATTTTCACCCCACCTTTCTACGGAAGTAGCCGCAATGTCCAATCAATGAAAAAAACATGGCATATTCTGTGTTAGATTGTCATGAAAGGATGGGGGCATTCTTGAAAAGAAAAAAATCGAAAAGGCTCAAAAAAGTCTTGGGACGCTTGGTACAATATGGACCTTATCTGGAGCGTCGCAGAGACCTAAGTAATCATCTTAGAGATGAATGTAATGATTTGAATCCGAATAATCCGAGCGGGGCTTTTTGTTGTTACCATTGCAGTAGATGTGCCATATATGGTAATCGGTTTGGTGACTATGACTGTAACTATTGTAATTCCGCAGAATGTAGGGGCGGGTGAATGGCGTTCCTCTGTATAGAAAACGCGAAAAAGCACCCTGCTTCACCATTAACAGTGATGCAGGGTGCAAAATAGCAACTCTCGCTATTGTGTCCGATCCGGTATGACAAAGGAAACCGTTGTTCCTTCTCCCGGATTGCTCGTGATGCGCAAGCCCTTCCCGTACATTTGCGTCAGTCTCCGATTCGTATTGGACACTCCGATTCCGCCTCTTTCCTTCTTAGACAAATCGAGAATTTGCCTTACAGTCTCCTCCTCCATTCCTATACCATCATCCTTCACCTCAAAAAGAGTGGCATTCTTTTGCCGGACGATGCGGATATGGAGAGTTCCCCCTTCTATTCGGGTAAGAAGACCATGGTTGATTGCATTCTCCACCAACGGCTGAATGGTCAGTGGCGGGACCAACAAATCGATATCAGGCTCAACCTCCCACACGACCTGTAACCGCTCGCCAAATCGTTCCTTTTCAATGTAAAGATAGGCTTGGACGAGCTCCAGCTCATGGGAGAGTGCAACTTGTTTTCCTGTATTCAAAAAGTCAAAGCTGATATGCAAGAAGGCGGTAAACGCATCTCCGAGTTTACGCATCTTCTCCGTATCAATGTCACTCAACGCCATAATCGAGCTAAGTGTGTTGAACAAGAAGTGCGGGTGAATCTGCGCCTGCAAGTAGGCAGCCTCCATACGAAGTCGTTCATCGACGGTTTGCTTGAGTGTCGTCAACGACCAGACGCGATATTTCAGCTCCATGCCATCTACTGGTTTGCAAACATAGTCATTCGCACCAGACAAATACCCGGTGTATACATCCTCAGACTGGCTGCGCGCCGTTAAGAGCAAGATCGGAAGCTCTGAAACAGAGAAATGCTCTCTAACCCTTTGCGTCAGCTCATAGCCCGACATATGCGGCATCATGACATCGATGATAAGCAAATCCCACTGCTCTGTAAAAAGCAGATCGAGCGCCTCTCTTGGCGATGTACACGTAGTGATTTGATAATGCGAGGATGAGAGCATTCGATCCAGCACCCTTAAGTTAACCGGGTCGTCATCGATTGCTAATATATTCGCCCTTCTTTCTACAAATGCATGTGCAGCCTTTTGCTGAAAAGCCAAGATATCTGGCGCTTCACTATGCCTCATCTGGTTGATAGCCGTCACTTGATTGCTCTTATCTATCTGCTCCGCATATTGGCTCTCTGTTGCTTTCATCTCATCTGTACTAACCACGGGCAGCCAGAAGCTAAATACCGAACCTTTGCCCGGTTCAGAGTCGACTCTCAGCTCGCTATCATGCAGCTCGACCAGCTGTGTACAAATAGCAAGACCGAGGCCGATTCCTCCACCACCGTTCGTTGCTTGAGCTCCCTGCTCATACGGCAAAAATATACGTGCCTTGGTCTGTTCATCCATCCCGATTCCTGTATCGGATACATAGATCGCCACCTGTCCGTCTACGTTCTCAGCAGAAACGACGACAGATCCTTCTTCCGTGAACTTCAGTGCGTTGTGAACAAGATTGAATAGAATCTGGACTATCCGCTTCTCATCTGCCAAGATTGGCGGGATGGACTCTGGTATGTCCATTTTCAGTTGAACAGGCTTGCCTTCTACCATGTAAGTAAGCATGCCGATGATTCCAGAAACAACTGATTGAATATGCAATGGCTTCTTCTGCAACACGATATGCTTGTCCTGCAAACGCACGACATCTAGCAAATCATCCAGTAAATGCGACATTCTGCGACTGATCGTGATTAAGAGCTCCATATCCTGCGTGCTCCGACCACCCATGACATGCTTTTCATTGTTGACGACAGTCTGGGCGATGTTCATGATACCGTGCAATGGCGTTCTCAGTTCATGCGAGGTATGGGCAAGAAACTGGTCTTTGAGCTTGTCCGCTTCCTTCAATTGCTCCGTTAGCTTTACTTTTTCCTCTGCATTGCGAAAGAATCGCTTGAACCAATAGGCAGAGAAGCTGACAAGAGCAGCAATCAGGTCGAGCGGATAAAACACGTACTTGATATCGATGATTTGATATTCCATGATTGCGGACCATATGACATTGGAAAAAATACTCGTTGCAGCAATGAGCCAGAATACAGCATCATGCTTGTTTTGGATGAGCATGCGGCTGATTCTGAAAATAAACAATAGCAACGGGCCGAAATAAATAATGACTAAAAATGGCGTTCCGGCTAATATATACACCCATTGTGCCGTTCCCAGCACGATGACTGCCGAATAAAGACTGAGCACGGAAAAATACGCCCTAAACGGCCTAGAGTTTTCTTTCTCCCCCTGATCAGATAGACTTCTCACCAATAAAATCATCAGCAAAGGCTGCCATATGTAGGCGAGCACTTCTACCTTGATCGACCATGTATAATCGATCGGGATCCAAAGTAACAGTAGATTGTCATAATCCGACACAACTTTTATCCCCACGCAGGAAAGCAACAGCAAAAACACGAGAAACTCTTTGTAGCGGGCATTCAACACATACAGGATGCCGGCATACAAGCCATGAAGCAACAAGATGAGGAAGGTTGCCATCTGGAAGCCGATAGAATACCAACGTTCGGTGTCAATAGCTGCCTGCGACCCGAAGTAAATCGATCTGATGATGCCCCCTTCGATTGGATTATGGTAGTTGGCCGTTCGGACAAGCACTTCAATGACCTTTGCATCACCTGCATTGTATGTAACCGTGAAGGATGCCTTCTGCGGCGTGTACGCTTCCGCTGTTGTCGCAGGCACTCCAACTCTGGCTAAGATCTCTCCGTTAACGTCTACGGTAGAAGATGCCTCCACTTGCGGAACCCATAAGGTGTATGGCTGATTTAGTGGTTGATCGACCAAGATCCGTAAACGGTATGTTCCATAGCCATACGGTGACGGAGAGTCCCTGGAAAAAGCGCTGCTCCAATCGCCAGGCACTTGAACATATTGCCGCTCGTCATTGGATGATTGTTTGAATTCTTCATGCGTGACGAACGAATTAGGGAAAAACTCCCATTCCCCATCCAGTGAAATGGACGGGGAATTTTCGAAGTCCCACCCGCGCATATCAAGAACCCCTTGAACTACAGGCGGATGCTCTGGAAACGTATGAAACGAAAACCAGAACATCCGAAGCCCTAGTAGAAATGCTAAAAACAAGAGAAGAATCAAAAGATACTTACTTATGAGTGCTTTTGAATGACTCCGATTATGGTTGCTTCGCTTTATCATAGTATGCATCTTTCGACACACTTCGGATTATCCCTTGTCAAATTACAGTTCCACAGTCCTATTTTTACTCACACAAACTGCCTACTATCGTTATTCCGCCCAAACCGATAAATGGCGATCAAGGCAAAAACTATAGCGAATGCGAGCAAAATAGCTATGTGCAAATACAAGCTCCCCAGACTGTACCCTTGTTGCAGCTTATTCACCGTATCGAGCAACCAATGCTGGGGCAAGAATGTTGAAATTTTGCGCACGGTGTCCGGCATGATTTCCATTGGAAAGAAGCAGCCGGCCAGTAGGCATGTCGGTACAATGATCAGGTTGGAAATCGCTCCAGCACCTGCTCTACTCTTCGCGAAGGCAACGGTCATCAGCGAAAGGGCGATTGCTCCCAGCGCAAACACGAACAACGGCAGAATCATTTGACCATACGAGACGCCTGCATCTATGCCGAAGACGTTTTTCATGACGAGCAAGGTGACAATGATTTGCAGCAGCAAAATAAACATGCTGACGATAATATTCGAGAATACATAGGATCTAGCCGACATCGGCGAAGAAAGGAGTCGCAAAAAGGTGCGATTCTCTTTTTCTTTTAAAATGATCTCCGACATGTTCACAGCCGAAAACATCATGAACATAATGAGAAATCCAATCGATTGATTCGTCATGCGCGTCACGTTCGATGTGTCTTGAAGCATTGCCGTATTTAGCTTGTAGCGTTGCTCATGGTATGCCGTATACAGCTTCGTGAACTTTGCCTCATCCGCCTGTGCCGCTTTTCCAATCGCGGCAAGATTGCCGATATAACTGTGCAGCATGGCCTTCACGTAGGCAGTAACCTGTTCACCTTTTACGGATACAATATTCAAGTGTGCCGGCGCCCCTTTCCGAACACTGGCAGCATACCCTGCCTCGAAAACAATTCCGCTATCCAGCTCACCGGAAACGATTTGTTCACGCATCGTTTGTTCGTCAATGACTGTGACTTTGATAGATTCCAATTTCTCGATAAACCGGATCGTGTCCTGCGTGATCACCTGGTCCCCATCCTGATTGATAATTCCTACATGAATCGTGCCGCTGCCTGCATTGCTGTAGAGGGTAAGAGACAGCAGAACCCCAACGATCGGCAAACCTAAATAGGTGAACCAGCTTTTTTTACTGCGAAAAGTCTCCATCAGGGTTTTCCTAATTAGCCATAGCATTTCACTCATACGAAAGCACCCTCCCGTCTGCGCATCGTGATAACAGAAATGATGATGAACGCCGTGGCGATGCTCACGTTCATCGCAATCGCAAACCATGCGCCTCTTGGATTGTCTGTGTAGATGATTTGCAGCAGTCCTGTATTTGCCCAGTGAAGGGGAGAGAATTTGGCCAAGAGGCTGAAGAAACCTGCCGATTGATCAACGGGAAAATAGGCACCGCCTACAAAGGAGGCGACTTGCGTAAAAATATTGTTGATTGCCCTTACTCCTTCCCCTTTGAAAAGAAAGCTGATCCCCAGGCCCAGGCTGACCGCAAGCAGCACCTCTGTCAAAAGCACGAGGATCACCATTCCGTAGTGGTTGCCCCAATCTGCTTGGAACACGAACTTGCTGACTAGGAACACGACGAGTACGAAAAATAAATTGACGAACGTACTGCCGATAATTTTGCCGGTAAAAATGACACCTTTGCTGACAGGCGCTGCCATTAACCGTGTGGACGTTTTGTTCGTCCGCTCCTTGGTGAACAAATAACTCGCAGAATACATCGAGTAGAGCCCAATCATGGTCGTCATCGCAATCGCGTAATAATCGATTGCCCCCGGTTTTTTATTTGGATTCAAGGTCGTTTCATGAATAAAATCATCACGATGTCCGATACCCTTGACTATTGCCGAAGCAGATTCGGGATCTACCTGATAAGCTGCGGATGCGAGCGAGTACCTATCTGCAAAAACGGTTAGCATCCCCGCAAGGATATTGCTTCCTATCGCATTCTTGCTGCTTCCATAAAACTCAATCCCCGTATCACTGACGACTGCGTACCCCGTATAGCGATCCGAACGAACTTCCTCCTGCCCGTTCATGCCTGAACTCTCTTGAGCGACCTCCACTCCTTTATCACCCAATGCTTTGGTAAACGCGTTCCACGCCGTAGACATTTGCGCATTCGTCCCGTTGCTTTTATACAACAAGCGCATGTCTCCTACGGTCCTCGTATCGTCGAAGGCATTGGAAAGGGCGGAACCTAATATCAGCATCAGGATGATGGGAAGCGCTAGCATAAACATAAACGTTCTCTTTTCGCGAAGGCTGGACTTGATTTCTTTTACAGCGATATTCCATATGTTCATGGCAAAGCCCCTCCTCTAGTCTCGCAAGTTTCGACCGGTTAAGGTCAAGAACACAGTCTCCAGATTCGGCGCTTGCTCTTCAACGGAGCGGATTTCTACCTGATCCTTGATGAATTGTTGAATGATCCGGTTCAGGTTGTTGATCTCCGTTTTCGATACGATTTTGATCGTATTCTCTTCTTGAAGCACCGCATTTACACCGGGAATCGCCTTAATACCTTCGAGGTTTAACGGTTCATCCGCTCTGACGCCAATCCAAATTTCCTTTGCGTCAGTAATAATCGATTTTAGCTCCTCCTTCGATCCTTCCGCGATGACTTTTCCATGGTCGACGATGGCAATGCGAGTGCAGATTTCTTCGACTTCCTCCATGTAATGGCTCGTATAAATGATCGTGCAGCCCATGTCGTTTAGCTTGCGTACCGAATTCAAAATATAATTGCGTGAATGAGGGTCAATCCCGACTGTAGGTTCGTCCATGATGATCAGCTTCGGCCGATGAGCAATGGCGCAAGCGATGTTTAACCGACGCTTCATCCCGCCAGAGAAGTTTTTGGGAAAGCTAGTAGCTTTGTCACCGAGACCTACGAATTCAAGCGCCTCTTCCGTCCGTTCGCGTAGCAGTGATCCACGAAGTCCGTACAAGCCAGCAAAAAACCTCACGTTTTCATAGGCAGTCATATCCTCGTAGATGGCGATATCTTGTGGCACGATACCGATGTTCATTTTGGCGAATTTGCTGTGTTTCTCAATGTTTTTTCCCAGCAGAATAATCTCGCCCTTTGTTGCGCGCAACAGGGAGGCGATCATGTTGATGGTCGTGCTCTTTCCCGCTCCGTTGGCCCCCAAAAAACCAAAGATTTCTCCTTCCCGAACATTCAGAGACATATTGTCGACGGCGACGAAATCACCGAATTTTTTCGTTAACTGACGAATTTCCAATACATGACTCACGCAACTCACTCCCTTCGTGGTTATGTCTGCATTGTAATAAAAAAGGATGCCCCTATGTCAGTGCATAAGTTCATCCTCGACACATGAGAATTCTCATGTTGTTTCTTATGATTTTTTTCATTCGTTGCGATAAGGCAGCAGAGTGGTCACGCTAAAGCCTCGCGTACCGTCTACGATCACTGTTCCACCAGCGGAAGCGGCTCTCTCCTCCATCCCGAGAATGCCAAGCCCTTTTACAACCTTTTCTGCACCGGCCCCATTGTCTGTGACCACTGCTTTAATGAATGTATTCAGTACCCGCACCTCTAGGGAAATCACTGTTGCCTTCGCATATTTGAGTGCATTCGTGACCGCTTCCGTTGCGTTTTGCTGGATGATTTTCCACTGAATCGGTGTAATGACGTCGATGTCCCCATCAAAAGTAAGCGTGGCTGTCACTGTCTCTCTCGCAGATAGCTCATCGACAAACAACCGGAGTCGATTGATTCCTAACTCCTCTGGCCGTGGCTTCACATCCTTGAGTGTCACTCTGATTCGCTCCAGCCCTTCCTTCGATATTGCAATCGCATTACGAAGTAGCTCGGATGCCTTGTCCTGATCAGTCGCCATCAGCAGTCGCGACGCTTCCATCTGAATGAGCGCACCTGCCACCGCATGCCCCACATCGTCGTGAATTTGTTGAGAAAGGCGATTGCGTTCCTCCAGTTGAATCGTATAGGTCGACTGGCGGAAGTATTCGCTGCTCTCATTCAAGGAGCGGGTCAAGCTTTGTAAATCCGCTCTCATCTTCTCTCGTTCTGCCTCTAATCTGCGAAGCTTGTCAGTTAGCATGCTGCCACACCTATACAGCAAAAAGCTAAGAAAGGCCGTTAGTAAATACATGGGTATCCATTCAGGCAAAACAATGAACAAAGGCAACAGCATACAGCCAAATACGACCACTCTCTGTTTACTTGCCAAGAATACGAGCTCCAAAATGTGGACAGGCAAGAGCAACACAAATAACGGGTCCAACATAAGAGTACTTGCTACCACGAACACGATAGATAGCCCCATAAATAATTGCTTATGATTCCTCTTTTTCACAATGAGAATAGTGAGATTACTAGCCAAATACAACAAATACACAAGAATTTGCCACGGGTCAATTTCAGAAGTGGGATGAGCCAGAAAAGAAGTCACGATGATAAACCCAAGCACCGCTGCCTTATTCGCCATTGTCCATAACTCCATCGGTATTGACCTCCTTTCAGTCAGACATGTTCGTTTCGCCCGTCAAATAATAGATGGCGATCTGCGTGCGGTGTTCAAGCGCTGTTTTATTCAAGATGGAAGTAATGTAATTCGCAACGGTTCCTTCGGAAATAAACAGCTTCTTGGCGATTTCTTTGTTCGATAGCCCTTTGGCAATCTGCTTCATGACATCGAGCTCCCGTTCCGTAAATAAGCTTTGGTCGATTTTGCTTTCGGTAGGGATGGCTGCTGTCGCTTTGGGAGGAGCGGTAGTGGACATGGTATCCGTCGCGTTTATCCCTGCATTCAGGTTCATTTTGATTTTATCCAGGACGACATCCTGCAGGACATGATGGTTGTTATAGACACTCTTAATGGCATCTCGGATGCGGTTGGGATCATTGTTTTTCAATAAATAACCGCGTGCCCCCGCTTGAATGGCTTCGAGAACAAATTCGTCATCGTCGAACGTCGTCAAAATGAGTGGTCTGACTGTAGTTTCGGTAGTCAGCACACGAGTCGCTTCCACTCCATTCATATTCGGCATCCGAACATCCAAAAGAGCGACGTCTACCTCGTTCTGTTTGCAAAACGTCACCGCCTCGACCCCATCCTCCACACTCCCGACTACTTCAAACTCCGCAAAGCTCGTCAGGATGATTTTCATGCCTTCCCGTATAAACGAATTGTCGTCTGCGATCAACACTTTGATTTTCAAAGCAGCTTGCCTCCCGTCGAACAAACCCTCGACCGCATAAAGAGCGGACGTATATTTTTTTCCCAATATTACCACTGTCCTGCTTTGCTCCACAATTGTAGAATCTCGCCCCAATTGTTCTTACTTTCCGGTCACACATGGAAAAATTAACACTTCGAAAATATATAGACACGAATCATATGTGTCAGTATGATAAATTACCTAAGCCCTCTAACCAACCTATCGGGGCCAATTTTTTGAATGGAATACTCTATGGAGGGGAATTTGTGGAAACAGCACAACTGAATAAAACATCTTGGAACACCGGGGCTTATCAAGCTTGGCTGAAACGCTTTGGAACACCTGCTGAGGCAGCGGTCAAAATTAAAGAAGACCCCCAAAAACGAATCGGCAAGGTATATGAGCACATGGGAGATATTCGCGGCAAAAAGATTATCAATTTACTCGGTTCTAATGGAAACAAAGCCGTTGCGCTCGCCTTGCTAGGTGCCGACGTGACCATCGCCGATTTCTCGTATGAGAATGAACAATACGCCAAAGAACTGGCTGCAGCTGCCGATGTTGACCTGACTTACATCGTATCGGATGTATTGCAGCTCCCTCCAGATGTATTGTCTGGTGAGTATGATCTCGTTTTTATGGAATTCGGTATTCTTCATTACTTTTTGGACTTAACCGAATTATTCCAGGTGGTCAACTCGCTCCTGCGAAAAGGCGGCGCGCTCGTCCTCCAAGATTTCCATCCGGTATCCACAAAACTCATCTCCTCACGTGGAACGACTGCGAATATTCGCAAACATAAAGTAACAGGCGATTATTTCGACACCTCGCTTGAGGAAAAGGAAATTGCTTTCTCCAAATTTCTCTCGAACGGTACAAATGTCGCTGAATCAAAAGTATTGTTACGCAATTGGACCTTAGGCGAAATTGTTACGTCCATTGCAAACAAAGGGCTGTGCCTAAAAATGCTGGAAGAGCTCCCGAATCTCTCCTCGGAAGTTTTTGACAAAGGAATCCCGAAGACCTTCACAATTATCGCCGAGAAATTATAATGAACGTTTGCCATCATCTTATTACATTCCTAATACCGAAAAGGGGAGGATTTCCCTCCTCTTTTTCTTTCATACCCTTATAGACTGACGGTCAGTCATATGGTAATCTGTATCCAACCACTTACTGACAATCGAAGGAGGCGCCGATGAAAAGAATCGTGAAAGACCCCACAACACGGCGAGCAGAGATATTGGAAGCCGCCGGGGAGCTATTTCGAAATCAGGGTTATGTCCATACAACCGTGGATGCGATCATTCAAAAGGTTGGCGTAGCGAAAGGAACCTTTTATTACTACTTTAAATCGAAGGAAGAAATCCTCGAAGCATTTGTCCAGTCCATGGTCGATACGCTTTGCGAAGAATATAAAAAAATCGCAGATGACTCTACCTTGCCTGTCATGGAGAAGGTTCGCCAGATGCTGCGCAGCCAAAGCCACCCCATCGACAAGCAAGCCGAATGGATGGAAAGCTTGCATCGCCCTGAAAACAGAGAGCTTCACGAGCGTCTGAACATCGCCATTATCTTAAAAATTGCTCCTGTCCTTGCGCAAGTCATTGAACAAGGAAATAAAGAAGCTGTCTTTCATGTTGAGAATGCCTTGGAAACCGTTCAGTTTCTCCTCGCTGGCTCGCAATTTTTGTTGGAATCAGGCATTTTTCATTGGGAGCAAGAGGAGCAGACAAAACGTCTACAAGCCATGCAGGTGATTATTGAACGGTCACTAGGAGCTGCGCCGGGGTCCTTCTCGTTTCTGTAATGGATGAAAAGGAGGAAAGACAATGAACGCTCATGATAAAGCCTTTCGCAGATTTCTGATCATTTGGTCAGGGCAGCTGCTTTCCGCCATCGGTAGTGGACTTACCGCTTTTGTCTTGGGTGTCTTTGTTTTTCAACAGACCCAATCTACCATGAGCTATTCGTTCATCATTCTCTTCTCTTTTCTCCCCTCCTTCCTTTTACTCCCCTTTAGCGGGGTGTTTGCAGACAGGTTTGACCGCAAGAAAATGATGGTCATTGGCGATCTCGGTTCCATAGCTGGTATCTTGTTCATCTTGCTTGTCATGCTGTCCGGGCGCATGGAATTATGGCACATCTATTTGGGGGTCTGCATCAGCTCGATCTCTGCCGCTATTCTAAACCCAGCCTATAAAGCAGCCGTCTCCGATCTGGTTTCGGAAGAGATGTACTCACAGGCAAGCGGACTCATCCAACTGGCAAGTTCAGCTCAATATCTTATTTCCCCACTGATTGCAGGATTTCTTCTCAGTGCTTTTGATATCCAGCTCGTCTTACTCATCGATATGATGACCTTCCTTTTAGCCGTCGGCGCCGTGCTGATGATTATGAAACACGATGCCACTCCCCAGACACATGAAAGACAAAGCTTTTTTCGCGAAATGTCTGAAGCCTTCCGCTATCTCCTTTCAAAGAAAGGCGTTTTCTCGTTCGTTCTGTTAATGTCCGTCGTGTGCTTTTACATCGGGTTGCTGCAATCGCTTTTTGGGCCTATGATGCTGACATTCACTGATTCCAAGACATTTGGTATCGCCCTCTCTGTATCTGCATCAGGTATGCTCGTCAGCAGCCTTTTGATCGGACTGTTCAGTATGGGAAAAAGCAAAGTGTTCATGCTGTCCTTCTCTCTCGTACTTGCTGGCTTGTTTTATGCCCTGATGGGTGTGTTTACTTCCGTTTGGCTGATTATGGTTTTTGGCTTCCTCTTTTTCATCACGCTTCCCTTTGTGAACACCAGCCTCGAGGTACTCATTCGAACGAATGTCGAGAATGAACGGCAAGGCAGAGTGTGGTCGATGATCACGGCTATTTCACAAATCGGGTTCGTACTGGCATTTGGATCGGCGGGATTTTTGGCGGATCATGTATTTAAGCTACTAGGAATCGTAATTGGACGCGTAAGAAAGATACGGGATTTGGAAGGAATGACACGGAAAGGTAACTATTCGCACAAATAAAATATTTTCTCAAAATCTATGCAACTTATTCATATATTCCTCCGTCTTGAATGTCGAGTTCATGAAACTTACACCTAGAAGGAGGAAGATTCAAATGAAAAAAGCAATATCTACTTCGTTGGTTGCTATTCTACTCGCAACTAGTGTACCTGCTGCTCTGGCGGCTGACCTGGAAAGCAAAGGAAAAGGTAATGGCAAGCCCGAAGTAAAGGCAGAAGCAAAAGATAAATCGAAAGAAACTTCTGTCAAAGAATCTGATACCGATACTGATAGCGACGATGAGAACTCAACTGAAGCTAGCACAGAATCCAACATCAAAGACGTAAAATTGAAAAAAGAGCTGATCGAGCTTCGCCAAGAGCTCAAGCATGCAGCGGAAATCACGGAAGATCAAAAAGCGAAATACGAGCAGCTGGTATCTGAACTGGAAAAAACCGCTGACAAACATGGAGCTTTGGAAGTACAGCTTGAGCTTCTTCAGCGCACGTACCAAAAAGGAGATCACACACCATTCAAAAAGCTTGGAGAACTCCTTGAGAATACTGGCTCGACAGAAGTGAAAGCATTCGTAGATGGACAACAGGTAAAAGCTGACGTGGCACCGTTTGTAAAAGGTGGAAGAGCGTTGGTGCCTGTACGTGCTATCAGTTCCGCATTGAAAGCGGAAGTGAACTGGAAGCCAGAGACTCGTAGCGTAGAAATTACGCGTGGCGAAAAATCCATCACGCTGTACCTCGATAAAAAAGAAGCAACTGTTGATGGGAAAACCATTTCTCTGGACACTGCACCTGTACTGAAAAATGGACGTGTATTCCTGCCTCTGCGCTTCATCAGTGAACAACTGAACGCGAAAGTAGAATGGCAAGAAGAAGGCAAAATCGTCATCATCGACGACCTTCAAGCCGCTAACGAATCCGAGCAGGATAAAGACTCCACCGATACATCTGCAAAGTAATACAGGCTACAAGCCCTCACATAGCTGAGGGCTTTTTTACCATTAGGTCTACCTTTGCTCGTAAATAAAAAAAATAGCGGATCTCATTCGCTCCTTTCAGCAATGAAATCCGCTATTTTTTATTTTTACCAACACTTTTGCTATGCTCCAAACCGCTGGCGGTACCCGCATCTTCTACATAATTCCTCGACAGCTTCCCTGCGAGAAAATCCTTCTACCAGATTATTGGCCCGCTCGCCATCCACAATATCAGTGAAAGAGTTCTGATTGATATTCCCTAGATTAATGACCCCTTCCCCATCGAGACAACACGGCACAACGGTTCCATTTTCGAGAATCGCCGCTTGCGTGCGCAATCCATGGCAAAAGCCTTTTCCATCATCTTCAGGCGCTGTCAAACTCGGCCACTGGAATTCGTAATCTTGGTTCAAATAAACGCGGTCATCGATTTTTACCCCGCTGCCCGGCACTACTTTCTCTTCGATCCGATAGTCCAGCCCAAATTCTTTCTCAATGATTTCGAGAGTCTGGCGGTTTCTACTCTTTTGAATGTTCGTGGCGTTATCCTGTGTCAAATTCCACAGACGGAAAGAAAAAATTACTTGATGCTCCCGAGCTTCCCGAACAAATGAAAGAATCTCGCGCAAATAACCTTCACGGTTGGTTGAGCCGATATGCCCGTCAAAGCTGTGAAGCGAGAAGTTCATTTGTCGGAGAGCAGGCTTGCCCAGCAATTTATGCCGATTTTTCGCGATCAGCGTTCCATTTGTGGTGATATTGACCTTGAAGCCTTTCTCATGGCTGATATCAAGCAGCTCATCAATTTTGGGGTGGAGAAGCGGTTCTCCTTTGACGTGCAAATAAATGTAATCCGTGTGCGGTTTGATCTCATCCAGCCTTTTCGCAAAGTCTTCTACTTTAATAAAACTTTTACCGCGTTCCGTTGGCGGACAAAAGGTACAGGCGAGATTGCAAACGCTGGTGATTTCTATATAGACTTTCTTAAAGGTTTTCAAGATGTTTTCCCCATTCCCGTTGCCTATGATTGATCATACCCATCATAGTAACATAGGAGGGCTTTTACAGGTAACGGTGTATTCTGGTGGTTTAAACGAAATCTCGCGTCACTCGATCCTTATTACACGCCTTATATAGACATCAAGGTCTGCGTCATAGTATCCGATTTTTTCATCCACTTGCTTCCGTAAGGGGCAAATTCATCCCCTTCCTTTTTCGTAGTCCTCTTTCAGCATTCCGTATATCTCTACGTCCACAATCCCTTTGCCCGACCATAGCGTTGCTTGTCTAAGTGTTCCTTCCTTCATGAAGCCATTCTTCAACAATACTTTTTTGGAGGTCTCATTCGGAGGCATCACTTCCGCCTGTATTCTGTTAACGTTGACATCCACGAACAAAAAATGGAGCAATATGTTTACTGCTTCTGTCGCAATCCCTTTTCCCCAATGCGCTTCGGACAAGAAGTAGCCAATCGTCACCATGCTTACCTTTTGCTGAAAGTCGAAAGCTTCGATAATGCCAAGCAAGTGATCTGGGTTATCATTGGCGAATATCCCCCATTTGATCCTGGATTTTTTCAAATAGTCTCTCTCAAAATGCCCGATCATGTTTTTCACTGTCGCTTTATTATGCTTGGGGATAATGCCGCAGTATGCAAATACATGGTCATTGCTGTAGATTTCAAATACTTCTTCCAAATGCTGCTCTTCGATTTTCTTCAAGGTGAACCGATCTGAACTTAGAATGGGAAATTGGTTAAAAAGTACGTCAACGTTCATGATTTCAGCTCCATCTTTTGATATTCTCTAACTTCTTATTTTTTCCAACATGCCCCTTTTTCCTCCTTATCCACCTAATAGAAACAGGTATGGAAGCTTGCCTCCATACCCGCATCATTCATTTCAAGAATAGTAGATAGACAGCCATAATCCCTGAATCTGCAAGGATATGACTGATGATCGAACCCATCAGTGAGTTGCTCTTGTCTCGCATATATCCCCAAATCATTCCCGCCAAAAAAACCGGAAAAATCATCGCAATATTATACGGCCAGCTAAACAAAGGAATGATGGAGAGGAAATGATACAAGCTGTAAAACAATGACGTCAGCAAAATCATGGTTCGCTTTGTCCGCTTTCCTTCCAGCTTTTTAAATAAATATCCTCTCCAGTAGATTTCCTCAAGAAACGGATTGATCACTAGCAAAACAAGGATGAGCCAAACGACAAGATTGCCTGAGAAATCCCATTGTACCAATAAATTTTGCAGATCATCCTTATCAAACAAAAAGCTGTGAAAGAAATATCCCGCAACAATCATGGTGAGGAAGAAAAGAAGTCCAGTCAAAATGCCGTGATATATATTGGGGCGGTTGATTCCCAATCCCATTTGCCTGAATGTGTCCCGCCATGTATTTCTTTTCAAAACGATCATGTCCACAAACGGAACCGCAAACAGCCATCCGTAAAATAACAGAAACGTTATTGGCACGCTACTCATGACTTGTAAACCCAAAAAGATCATGATTGTTGGCCCTAGAAATAACAGTACATGCTTCATCGTATCCCCACCAAATCATGGCTTGTTTTTACTAACAAGATTGTAGCCGGGAACACAAAAAGCGAGTAGTACCAACTTCGCGTAGTACCCAAAAAAACGAGGGCATGGATCACTCCAGCCCTCGTCTTATTTCTACCCACTCACTCATCTAAATGAGCATCCCGGCAATCGCTGCGCTCAACAGATTCGCCAAGGTTGCCGCAACTACTGCACGCAAGCCCATCTCCGCAAGGTCTGATCTTCTTGACGGAGCAAATCCGCCCAAGCCGCCAATGACCATAGCCAGCGCAGCCAGATTGGCAAAGCCGCAAAGGGCGAAGCTGATGATCACAACACTTTTTTGCGACAAATGCGCAATCTCAGGGGCAAAAGCCGTGTATGCCACAAATTCGTTGAGAATAATTTTTTGCCCGATGAAAGAACCGGCTTTTAGCGCTTCCTCCCATGGAACCCCGATCATAAAAGCAATCGGCGCGAACAGGTAGCCTAAAATGTGCTCGAGCGTCAACGCTTGTATTCCCACTAACCCGCCAAGCCAGCCAATAATCGAGTTCAGCAAGAAAATCAACGAGATAAACGCGAGCAACAGCGCCCCGACACCAGCAGCTACCTTTAGCCCGTCCGAAGCTCCTCGAGCAGCCGCGTCAATGACGTTTCTGGATTCCGTATCCTTCATCACTTCTACGTGTGCTACCTTCTGTTGCTGTTCTGTTTCTGGCATGATAATTTTCGCGAGCAACAGACCACCCGGCGCTCCCATGAATGCTGCCGCCAGCAAATATTCAATCGGCACACCAAGCATCGCATACCCACCGATCACCGAACCCGAAACGCACGCCAGTCCACCTGTCATTACAGCGAACAGTTCGGACTTGGTCATTTTCTCAATATAAGGCTTTACGACAAGTGGCGCCTCAATCGGACCCAAGAAAATATTTGCAGAGGCTGACATGGATTCGGTTTCGCTCGTTTTGAGCACCCGAGACAAAAATCCACCAATAATTTTCGTAGCCCACTGCATAATTCCGAGATAATACAGGACCGAAATCAAGGAAGAGAAAAAGATAATAATCGGCAATACTTGCAGCGCAAACGTAAAGCCTGCGTTCTGTGCACCAAGTATCCCGCCAAACAAAAACTGAATTCCCGCATTCGTCGAATCAATGATGCTTTGAACAATCGACGCCAAGTACTCCAGAAGCTTTTTCCCAAAATCCCATTTCAGTACGACCAAAGCAAAAATAAACTGAATGGCAAACGCGCCAATGACCGTTCTCGGTTGAATCGCTCTGCGATTTTTCGAAAACGCAATGGCTATAATAAAAATTCCCAGGATGCCGAGAACTCCCCAAATATATTGCATGAACATACCCTTTCTGTATCGCCAGCTGTGTCGATTTCTAAGATGACTTGCTTTGTTTTAAATCGCTTTTTTCGCTAATTCTGTCATGTAATCAAAGAATGCATCACGGTCTACGTCGTAAACCACATGTACCGGGCGTCCGTCAGTCGTCTCAACGGTTCGACCTTGGCTAGCACCATCTGTAATGACGATGCTGTTAACCGTTTGCACCTTTACAAGATCACTATTGCCAACAAATGCTGTGGTTAATACATCCCACAGGTAGTAAGTCGAGTTGGTCGAGAAGTGTACAAGCGGCGGCACCATTGCGTAGCATTGACCCAAGAAATCGATACCGATATGCTTGCGATCCTTTGCCCAGCGATCACGAACATCCAGCGTCAGTGGGACTTGGTTCGTGCTCTCCAGTGCGACCAAATCAATCTCGATTCCACTTTCCCATACACGAGCAGCCGCTTCCGGGTCCCAGAATACGTTCCACTCTGCGGTTCCATCGTGCTCAGGCTCGTGCACGTTGCCTTCTTCACGGAATGTTCCGCCCATCCACACCAGGCGTTCTACTTTTTCTTCGATGGTTGGATCGACATCCAATGCACGCGCAAGGTCAGTCAAAGGACCGGTAAACAGCAAGGTCGTTTTTCCTTCCGTTGCACGCAGCGTTTCAATCATGTGAAGATGTGCAGGCTTGTCAGCTACTGGCGTGATCACTTGTCCCGATTCATTGAGCAAGGGCAATGCATCTACATAAAATGCATGCATGCGCCAGTCTTTGGGAAAAGGATTTTTCCCGCGGGAATTGGACTCTGCTACATCCAAACCGCCGTTACCGAAACGATCAATGATTTTCCGGCTGGCAAACATCGCTGGTTCCAAGTAGCAATCCGCTGGAATGACGGATACCCCCGTCAGATTCACATTGTCCATTTGGAGCAGCAAAAATAAAGAAATTAAATCATCAACGCCGCCATCATGGTTAAAGTAAATGTTTTTCTTCATCATTATGATCTCCAATCTCATACATGAACTTGTAAGAAAGTACACTGAAACCACTATTATTTGGAACCCTTCAAAAAATAATACTAAAGTTTCACTAAAAAATATATAATCACATTGAAAAACACAATCACTAGACGAAAAAAGAGGCTATCCCTCAGGACGGCCTCTGCATCTATTATTTGTTTAACAGATGGAAAACTTGCTCAACGTCTTTGTCACCTCGTCCTGAAAGGTTAACAATCAGGATCTGCTCCGGTGAAAGAGTGGGAGCCAACTGCAAAGCATAGGCAATGGCATGAGCGCTTTCCAAGGCGGGAATGATTCCTTCTGTTCTCGATAGTTCTTGAAAAGCCGCCAACACTTCTTCATTCGTCACCGTATAATATTCCGCTCGTCCACTGACTTTTAGCTGGCTATGCTCTGGGCCAATGCCAGGATAATCCAGACCAGCAGCAATCGAATACGTTTTTTGAGGTTCCCCATTTTCATCTAGTAGCACCAAACATTTAAAACCATGAAGGACGGCTGGAACCCCTTTGGTCAAGGTAGGTGCCTGATCAGGCTCCACACCAATCAAACGAACAGATGGTTCCTCTATATAATGGGCAAAAGCTCCAATCGCGTTACTGCCACCGCCAACAGCGGCGATAACCGCATCCGGCAAACGACCTTCTTTTTCCAAAATTTGTCGTTTTGATTCTTCACTGATAATCGATTGGAAATACTTTACCATCGTAGGGAACGGATGCGGACCAACCGCAGACCCCAATAGATAGAACGTGTTCTGATAGTTTTGTACCAAATCATTCAGCGCTTCATCAACTGCATCCTTCAATCTTCCTTGCCCTTTGGACACCGCTACCACTTTTGCCCCTAAAAGCTCCATTCGAAATACATTCAGGGCCTGTCTTTTCGTATCCTCCTCGCCCATATAGATCACGCATTCCATGCCAAACATCGCGCAAACAGTCGCGGTAGCAACTCCATGCTGACCTGCACCCGTCTCGGCAATAATACGCTGTGCACCCATTCGCTTTGCCAGAAGGATTTGACCGATGACATTATTGATCTTGTGCGCCCCAGTATGGTTTAAATCTTCTCGTTTTAGATAAATTTTGGCACCGCCGAGTTTTGCCGTTAAATGACGAGCAAACGTCAGCGGATTCTCACGCCCTATATATTCTTTCAGATAATACTTGTACTCTTCGACGAATTCCTCATCATCTTTATACTTTTCAAATTGCTCAGCTAAATAGTCCAATACTTCCTGCAATTGTGGAGGGACAAAGCTTCCTCCAAACTCACCGAAATATCCCTTTTTTGTCTGTTCTGTCAACGACATGCTCATCTCTCCTCAGCTATAACTAGTCCTCAATCCTTCCTTGCATTTTATAAGATCCAAAGAGCGTGTGTCAATTTAGTTTTACGATTATTCGGAATTCATTATTCCGTTGTTAATTTTTACAAAACCATCATTTTAGCTTCATATTTTCCCAATATAGATCGGGTAGTCTAACACAAGTGGTTCATAACGTCGTTTTTTCATTCGGAGGGATATGATGAAGATTCACTTTCAAAAGAAAAGCTTGCTGATCGCAACAATCACGGCTATCTCCTTGATCGGAACACAAGGAGCAGGTGCAACGCAAAATGTAACGGAAGCACCTGTTGTAGCCGAAATTCACGAATGGAAAAATCCTCCTGCGCTCGCTGAAGGGATTAAAGAAGGTGGTTTCTCCGGTTTGGTGCATCTCCCTAACGATCCTCCTTCTATCTTTTATACATTGGCTGACCGTGGACCAAATGGTCAATATGGCAAGGACGAGCTGCGTACGTTCCCTGACCAAAACTACACACCACGCATGTACAAAATCAAAGTAGAGAACGGAAACATTCATGTTTTGGAAACAATCAAACTGCATTTGCCACAGGGCAAGATCAACGCTTTTTCAAAAACTGCCTATATCAGTGGATTGCCAAACCTCGCTGGCCCTGATGAAGTTCCCTACGATGTAACGGGGACAAAAAAGATTAGTTACGATCCAGACGGTTTGGATTTGGAAGGCATCGCTTACAGCCCGGTCGACGATACTTTTTGGTTATCCGACGAATACCGCCCATCCATCATTCAAGTAAAGCGTGACGGCACAATCCTGGGCCGCTATGTACCAAAGGGCACGAAAGAAGCCTTGGTTGCCGCAGGTGCAAAAATGGAGATTTTTGATACACTGCCAGCCGTCTATTCCAAACGCATTGCAAACCGTGGCTTCGAAGGTATCACCATCTCGCCAGACGGCAAGTTCTTGTATACTTCGATCCAAAGTCCGATGGCACTCCCTGATAAAAAGACAGGCGAAGCTTCCCGTAATCTGCGCATTTTAAAGATGGATCTCGCCACCAAAAAAGTCGTAGGCGAGTACATGTACATTGCAGAGAACGCAAAAGATTTCGTGAAAGTGAAACAAAAAGACGTCGTTATCAGCGACTTGGCAGCACTCAGCCAGGATGTGTTACTGATTGACGAGCGAGACAAAAATGCCGGTGCAGACGCACAGCTTAAGCGAATTTACAGAGCAGATTTTTCGAAAGCAACCAATTTACTCGGTACGCCAACAAGTGAGCATGACTTCGAAAAACTCACCGTTGCCCAAGTGAAAGAAAAAGGAATTGTACCTGTTTCCAAGGAATTGCTGGTTGATGTAGCCAAGCTGAACTATCCTCATGAAAAGCTGGAAGGACTAGCGATTGTGGATAAAAATACGATCGCCATTGTGAATGACAATGACTTCGGCGTTGAGGGCTATGACGAGAAGGGTAAGATTAAAATTAATAGCAATCCTACGCAAATGTATGTGATTAAAGTGGGTAAGGATTTGAAATAAGAAGGAAAAGAAGAAGTCCTGCACTTTCAGAAAGTGGCAGGGCTTCTTCGTTCCAAATAACTATAACGACGCCCAGGTGTTTTCAAGCCACTGATCAAAATCAGCACCTTTTTCTCCCTCGTACGTATCATAGATATCGCTTCTCATTTTTTGCAGTTTCTCTTTGAATTCCTCGAAGGTATGACCTTTTGGCAAGCTTTTCTTAATTCTTACCAAGGCTTTCGTTGCTCCTTTGATCAAGTCGCCTTTTTTCTGAGCAGGTAATCGAACACCTTCCCCAAATGCTTTCAGTTTTTGAAAAGCAGTCTCTTGCACTTTGTACACCGTATCGTTTTCCATGATTCGCGTCAGTAATTTCATTGTTTCTTCATGCTTCCACTGACCCAATTCTTCAACAGCCTCCAAGCGCTCTCTCCAATTCGATGTACGATTGGCAGCCTTCTTTAATTCCTCAAAGTTTAGAGGAAGCTCGTTTTTCATTACAGGTTTATTCAATCAAATCTATCTCCTTCTGACTATCATCCTTCTATTATGGCATTACGTCACATGAATAACACCCCCTGCTTACATATAAATTGCTCGAAAAACTAGATCTGCTCCCGGCTCGATCACCTATGTATTCGCATCTTTGTGGACAGTAGCTTCGTGGGCGTAACCATAGATGGTTCCGTACAGGAGATGATTCAGGTACTTCTACTAGCGTCGGAACAGAGTCCAAAGCCAATGTAAAAGCCGCGAACGGATTGACCCCCACACAAGGACGAGTTAAAAGAGGTGAGAGTGTTGGGGAACAAAGATTTTATAGTAAAAAAGCTTCTTGCCGCTCATGATGAGGAGGCAAGAAGCTTTTCACTTTTAATTCGGCACGGAATACAAAGTCATGATACGTCTTGCAGCTTCTTGGTATCCGCCAGCGTTTCGCAAAGAGTCCCCCACCTGTATCGCACGCTCTTTATAAGTGGATTCATTCAACACTTGCAGCAAGGCATCCTTCAAAGCTGTCGGTGTGAGCTTCCCTCTATCTAACATAATACCCGCTCCCAGCTCCTCCACCCGCTTCGCCACAATCGGCTGATCGGAGCTTAATGGAATCATGACGAGGGGCACATGAAAATAGAGAGCCTCACTCGTACTGTTCATGCCAGCATGTGTAATAAAGGCGTCGGCTTGCTGGAGCACTTCCAGTTGAGGAACGTACGGTTCAACAATAAAGTTGGATGGAATATGGTCTCCGAGCGACTCCCGTTCCGTTTCTCTTCCGCAAGAAAGTACGAATTGTGCCGGAACATCTTGAAAGGCTGCAAAGCACAGTTTGTAAAATTCCACATCTTTGGTCAAAATACTGCCCATGGAAATGTATACAACCTGATCGTATGGAGCACGAAGCTTTTCAAACGGAAAAGAAGGGGCATCCGGACGCGATGTAATCGACGGCCCTGTAAAAAGGTAGCTATCGTCCAGCTTGTCAGCATCCGGTTGGAATTCACGGCTGGTAAAGACAATTTTCATGTCCCCATACTGACGGGTAATATCTTCAAGCGCAGGAACGGTAACGTTGCATATACGAGCAATGCTCTGTGCAGTCTGCGTCACTCGTTCGTTTAGTGCATCTACATCTACATCACTTGCATCAAACACTTCGACAATCTGGCTGAGCGGTTCAGCAAAGGCCAGGTTGGTTACGGAGCAGATCGTCGGAATTCCTAATTTCTCACCTAAAATCGCCCCTCCCCATCCAAACAAAGAGTCAAAAATCAGGTAATCAAATGATTCGTTTTCTATCTGCCTGAGAATCTCGGGAATGTGGGGTTCAATAATGCCACGCAGCATAAAATCGGTGAAATGAAGAGGGTGTTTGAATTCTGTCGGGTTAAAGCCTAAATCACGAGATACTAGTTCATCCATTTGATAAGCTCGGAATTGCGCTCCAGTCTGAGCAAGCCTATCCCGATATTCTTCTGAACACATATAGACGACTTCTTCTCCGTTGTCGACTAGCTGCTTCACTAATCCCAATGTAGGATTCACGTGACCATCTGCTGGAATCGTAACATACAATACGCGTGCCACTCACTCCACCTCCAAAAGAATACCTGACTAGAAAATGTTTCCATTTCATTATAGGCTAGATCCGTGGTGAAAATGGTTAAATTCCAAATATTTCATAATTTGTTCAATATTTTATATGAAGATGTTTAGTATTGTGCATAAACCCTTATATTTCAAAAAAGTTCCAACACAAAAATCCCTCCAGCCAACATTTCTCCATGTGAAGGGATTTCTAACCATATTATTTAATTAGGAAAGCCTTAAAGCTCGATGCCTACAAGGAGTTTAGCTTCTTTACCTTTTTGAGATATTTAAAATATTCCTCTCGAAGCGGGTGCTTTTTACTCAACCACGGTTTGCTATCTTCCCCTGTGTAGTGAATAATGGCCGGGTCTATTCGCAGGTTGCTTTTATAAAGATGTTTGGACTGGTAATTCCACTTTGTGTCAAGTTGAAGCCAATTATCATGAAGAATCGCATTCATCGGATCTTGACTGGGATAACGAATAATACCTTGGTTCTTTTTCATGTAATCCATAATCTTGCTTGTGATGTTATGCTCTCTCCATTTTTTTAAATTCATGACTAATACTCCCGCATTAAAGTAATCACAGTCATCCGGAATAGCAAGGTCGGCATGTCTTAACTTGTTTAAACCTTGCCAAGAATCCATCACCGCTGCAAGGTAATATTGATCAACTTTTGTGTTCCATAATGGAGTGATGTCTTTTTTAATAACGATATCACTGTCCAAATAAATCACTTTTTCTACTTCTTTGTCCAGCAGGTCTGGAATCGAAATTCGATGATAGGTTTCCTGCGTAAGATGATCACGGACGAGGAATCCATCATATAGGGTCGGATCAATAGTGACGTATTTAATTTGAGCATGGAATCGTTTCACAGTTTTCGTTAAGATGGATTTATTTTTCCCAGAGACTTGACTGTCGATAACGTGAACGATGACTGGGTTTTTCGAAACCTTATTTTCAAAAAGGGAATATAACATAACTGCGAGATGTATAGCAAAACCATCATTAACGGCTGTTACAATATGAATCGTGCCCACTATTCTCCCACCCCATATCCTAATTGAGCTATATATACACACTATTCATGGACAACGTTGGTTTGTGTGATGGAAATACCTAATTATTTCTAGATGGGAGCACAATTCACAGCTGCAAACCTCCGCTGATGCCGCTTTTTTCTGTGATCGATCAGAAAACCGTTATACGACTAGAGCATGTTCCATCCATCCCCATAAAATATATAAGCTGTGAGAACGACTCGAATTCGGCACTGACCTTATCCCATAAGTTGCGGTATGGGGGTAATTTGTCCAAGCTCCAGACAGGGCACAAGAAAGTACCTATTTAAAAGGGTGATGAAATATGATCTCCTTTGTGGTTGGCAGAGGTATGGGCCATCTCGGTAGATGCATTAGCATAACGGAAAAATTGCAGCAACACCATCTTCCTATTCACGTGTTTGCCTTTCGGGAAACACATGCCTATTTATCGAAAAACCTGCACAATGACGTCCAATTAAAAGCCTTTAAATCCAAAAAATTCGAGGATGGTAAACAAACCACACTATTAATAAATGATTGGCGCTCTGATGTGCCTCGCTTTCGCAGTGAGGGGAAAGTCGGTGGAAACACAAAGCTCGTGACCCTCTACCACAGTGACTTTATCATCGGTCATAATGATTCAGCTCCAATGCAGGAATACAAAAATCGCATTGTAGAAATCGCCAATCAATCCGATATCTTTCTCCACATGAATCTTATACCGCCTAAAGAGACCCCTCCGCAAATGAACTGCATCTATATCCCTATTCCTTTAATCACCAGGGAAATCAGCCAGTCCCCGAAAGAAGTGCGACGCATACTCGGCCTTCAGCAGAACGAGTCGTTTATTCTGGTTCACATGGGCGGCGGACTCGCTAACCGTTATGAACAGATCGTGAAGTGGTATGATGAAATAAACTCACTTGCCGGCCGCTATCGATTTGTTGTGGCAGGTCAATTAGCAGATGAAGATTACCCATTCGATGAAAGAATCATCAAAGCCCCTCTCATCCCGAATGGCAAAAATCTTGTTCAGGCGGCCAGTCTGGTCATTAGCAAACCGGGCATGGGTATTTTAGGAGATTGCATCTCGACAGGAACACCATTGCTTTTCCTCCCGCCGGATGATGCGGAACGCGAGCAAAAATTAGATATGCTAAGAGAAATAGCTAATAGTGATAAGGTATCGATCCAGGAGCCGGATGAGATTGTACCAAAGATAGAGCATGCGTTAGCCAATAAAGAGGGCATTCAAAAAAGATTTAGCCTTATCCCAACTAACGGGGCTGAGGTCGCAAGCAAAATTATCGAAATGGCATACCGGATCCCGTTATCGAAATTGGCAAAAAAACAGGAAGATCTACTGCGCTTGACGCCGTATAGCTCATTTGGAAATAAGGACGGATGACTTTGAAGCAAATAAGGAGGACTGTCTTAGGTAGAAGATCAATTTCTACTTAAGACAGTCCTCTTACTTTCACGTTACGGTATAGGTACGATCTGCTATCGGCAGATTGTCAAATGCAATGCCTTCCACATGTGTTGGGTCGACTGTGAAAACAACAAAGAAAATGTCCACGGATTGGTTTTTGCTCTTCAGAGCGATTTGAAGCGTAACATATCTGCTCCATCTACAATATGATGTGCCTAGAACAATCTAAAGAGGTGAGCCGATGGCAGTCGTAAAAGCCAGGAACAGTGACATTGACATGTTGGCAAGGTTGCTTCGAGCCGAAGCTGTAGGTGAAGGCGAAATGGGTATGCTCCTTGTGGGAAACGTCGGAATCAACCGAATAAGAGCAAACTGCTCCGATTTTAAGGGAATACGGACAATTCCTCAAATGATCAACCAGCCGCATGCGTTTGAAGCTCTGCAACATGGTATGTACTACCAAAGGGCTAGAGATAAAGAACGCCGTCTGGCACGACGGGCTGTGAATGGGGAGCGGCATTGGCCGGGCAAATTCTCCCTCTGGTATTTTCGTCCGGGAACAGCACAAAATCCCCTGCCTTGTCCGCCGACCTGGTATAATCAGCCAAATGTAGGACGATACAAGCTTCATTGTTTTTATGAGCCGACCGCAAAAGAATGTGAAAATGTCTATAATACCTTCTAATTTTGCAGACGAAACGGCCCAGACATTACTATACGGGTGAGTTACGACAAGGGGCTTAAACGTTAGCCCCTTGTATTCTATTCCAATTTCATTCAATTAATCTCTCTTTTCGAAATCTCCAACGTTCTCCAGTGACTTATTCTCTAGCAAGATGATATCTTCTCCTTGCTGTTGTCTTCTTTTAATATTTTCTTTCCCCCAGGAACACATAACATCAACGATCTTATTCGCTGTAACTCCATATTCCGTTAGGCTATATTCGACTTTTGGCGGCATTTGCTGGTACACCAGCGCTGGAAAGAAGAGCTATTGCAATATCCAAACGATATTACCATTCATGAGATTTACAAAGAGTATCCTGACTGGAACATTGATGTTCCCAGAGAGCAACAGCTATTAGAGGCATATGACCATGTCATCTTTCAATTCCCGTTGTATTGGTACAGTTATCCGCCTTTATTGAAAAAGTGGTTTGACGATGTTTTTGCTTACGGATGGGCTTATGGATCAAATGGGGACAAAGCTTCATTTCAAGCTAGCGATGAGGAAATCAATCATAGTGAAAAGAATATATCGATTATATCTTTACGTATCGGAGTAACTGATATCTTCCATGCTCGCTGTCCCATCCTATTTTCTTAGGATAGGACAGCCCCTTATCGTTTTCATATTACTGGAATACTTCCTCAGATTTTTCTGTTAAATACCCAAAAATTACCATGACGTGATACAAGCACTGTCACTTAACTTCCCAACTCCATAACTTAATAGCAGGGAGGACAAAACAAAATATCTCCCTGCTTTATGGAGAAAGGAAGAGGATAAATGGTAACATTAGTTGTCTGCATATTTGAATCTGAAGGAAGTTTCTTCTCTGTTGTTAAGCTCAATGGGATAGAAGTTACTGTCCCTATTTCGAGCGAGGTTTATAACCTGCTTAAGCTGATCGGTGTTCCTCAATGTCCACAAGTCACTCTATAAGCTGGAAGAATTAAGTTCTGCTAAATCTTTGCTTAGAGGCTGATGCTACATCAGCCTCTTTTCCACAGTTTCACTCTAAGACTGGTCCACCATTCATACGCCTACTCTACCTATTCACTCACATATTCTTCTGTAGCTTGTGACAAGGAAAATATTTACATCTATTGTAATAAATTGTAAAATACATATGATTTCAACTACTTTTTAGGAGGTCAAACTAATGAAGTTAAAGAAACTGATGTCAGCTCTTGGACTTACAGCTTGCCTACTTTCCATGTCAGCTTCTGCATTCGCTATGGGCGATGCCAGAGAACCCGATAGTCGGGACACACCAAATTATTTTCAAGGGATCGTCGATAGTTTTGAGGGTACCATTGCAAAACAGGAATATGGAATGGATCAAGACTACTTTAGATGGACGAACAACACTGGGCAAGGAAAATCATTTTACATTAATTTCGACACCTATCAAAATCGTAGCCTAGACTATCAGATTTTTGAAATAGACCATAACGGTCAAGCCTATCAAGTATTTAAAGATACCGGACGGGAAACCTGGTTTGTCTATTTGCCTGCTAACGGTGATCTTAGAATAAAAGTTGGTGCTCAAGATGCAATAAGAGTTGACCCAAACGTGAAATACATCATTTCCTTGAGTGAGCGTCCTTGGTGGAACTAGATTTGTTATAAGATTTAGAGAGCTGCTTAGAAACGTGGTACAAGCAGCTTCTCTAAATCTTTTGCTTTCTACATGTAAAATTCTCATCTGATCTGTCGTGAAACGTTATCACTCGTAATGATTCTTGTATCCCATTTCCCTCACCAATTCCACAGGCCTTGCTGGGGCTGTCCTTTCGCTGGAATCACAAATTCATTGTTTTAACACTCCATTTTTACTTAGCTAACATCTATCGTTAGCTCAAAATGTTTGCCCACAAGAGCCGAGCGAAACCCAGGTGTCCATTCCTGAATTTCCTCGGATTTTTCAATATATCTAATGCGGACGTAGGATATGCCCCACCCAATACTTCCTGGTTCAGTCTAAAGATTCTTTCGGAAACTACCGATATAGTTAGTATTCCAAAAAATATATTTAATGGGAGTATAATAATTGACGTTATGCTCACATCTCAAAGGGGTATATCTTATGAGGATTCGAAATCATACTAGAATTTTAAAAGTAATCGCCAGTTTATCTGTTATTTTCGCGACTGTTAATTATCCAGTTATCTCCTTTGCCGAAACAGTTGATTCTAGTGAAGTCAGTGAAACAAGCAATGCAGATGACATTAATACCGGTATAGCAGACTTGGACTATGATAATGACGAAATTTTAGCAGTAAGTGGTGATGAGATAGATAGTTTTGTTCCAAAAGAAGCACTCAATCCACATGGTAAGTTTATCGTCGTCGAACGTAAAAAGAAGTCACTTTCCACTTCTCCAGTAGATATTTCCATTATTGATTCTATGGCTAATCGCACTTACCCAGGAGCACTACAACTTGCAAATCGAGCTTTTGCAGAAAATAAACCGAGTTTATTACTGGTACCAAGAAAACCTTTAACGATTAGTATTGATTTACCAGGATTGAAAAAGGAAAATTCCATTACTGTGGATAATCCAACATACGGGAATGTTTCTGGAGCAGTAGATGAGCTTGTATCAAAATGGAGCGATAATTATTCGTCAACACATACTTTACCTGCCCGATTGCAGTATGCAGAATCAATGGTTTATAGCAAATCTCAAATTGGTAGCGCTCTGAATGTTAACGCGAAATATCTTGATTCTACCTTAGGAATTGACTTTCATGCGATTGCTAGTGGAGAGAAAAAAGTGATGGTTGCGGCATATAAACAAATATTTTATACGGTAAGTGCAGAACTGCCTAACGATCCATCCGATCTTTTTGATGATAGTGTTACTTTTAAAGATTTAAAACGTAAAGGGGTCAGTGACGAATCCCCGCCTGTTATGGTATCCAATGTAGCTTATGGTAGAACCATTTATGTAAAATTAGAAACAACCTCTAAGAGCAAAGATGTAAAAGCAGCCTTTAAAGCCTTGCTTCAGAATACGGCCAATGTAGAAACGAATGCCGAGTACAAGGATATTTTTGAAGACAGTTCCTTTACAGCTGTAGTATTAGGCGGAGATTCACAAGAGCATAACAAGGTCGTTACAAAAGACTTTAGTGAAATCCGGAATATCATCAAGGATAATGCGGAATTTAGCCTGAAGAACCCAGCATATCCAATCTCCTATACAAGTGTTTTCTTAAAAGATAATGCCATTGCTGCCGTTCATAACAATACAGATTATATTGAGACTACCGCTACAGAATATTCAAAAGGTAAAATATCGCTTGGTCATTATGGCTGGTATGTCGCTCAATTTGATGTATCCTGGGATGAAGTTTCCTATGATAAAAATGGGGAAGAAGTACTCACACATAAAACGTGGGAAGGAAGCAACCAAGACAGAACCGCTCCTTTCACGACAGTCATTCCTCTGCCACCTAATGCAAAGAACATAAGGATTTTTGCGAAAGAATGTACCGGCCTTGCTTGGGAGTGGTGGAGAACCGTTATTGATGAGTACAACATTCCATTATCGAATGAAATTAAAGTTGAAATTGGCGGAACGACATTAAACCCAACAGGTGGTATTACATTTAAATAGTTATGAAAAGAAACGGCTGAAATCCTTTTTATTAGGACTTCAGTCGTTTTTCTTTTTCTTATTCCTATGCAGGAGGAAAAGGTACAACGCAAAATGGGGCTAAAAACAGGGTAATTGGAAAACTTTGTCGAAATTAGTCATAGTTCTTTATTCCTGCATGCATTTGCAGTCAGAAAGGAGTTCGTAGAATGCAACAACGTACCTCTAGGACAACACTTAATCAACCCAACAAGTCAGCCACCAACCAAGCGAATAGGACGGTAGGTGGTCAAACAAGGCCGGCTGTCTCACAGGTAAATAGGGCAACAAACCAAGGAGGGGCAGGGAGTCAAAACAACGGAACAAACAGTCCTAACACCGTTTTGTGCCGCAAATGTAAGTCACCGCAAATTGTAGCCAACAAGAAAGGCTACAGCTTCGTTAACCTGTTTAAAACTCTTGGATGGATGGTATTGCTCCCTACCTTATTGCTTGTAATAGTAGGATTAATAGGATGGGTATTACTCATGAATCAATCACCATATGATTTGACTGAAATTATTCTCGCTATTATTGTAATAATTTGTCAAATTTCAATCGGTTTATCTATACCTGTCAGCATCCTAGTTGGCTTTGTCGGTAGAAATGAAATCGTAAACGGCTGTATGAATTGCGGCTTCAAATGGTCACCCGCCAAGAAGAAGTAAAATTTGAGAGGGGGAAAAGGCCAATATGCGCTACTGCCCTTTTCCCCCTCTTTTTGGTTATATGAATTCGCTTCGATTATTTGCGTTATAAAAAACAGAGAGGGTTTCACCTCTCTGTTAAGCCAATACCTCTCCATTATTAGTTTTCCTGACCAACAGTGAGCAACACTCCACATGTGTCGAGTATCCAGTGAGAATAAATATGATGTATTTCCCACCCAATCTATAAGTAAGTCACATATCATCTCACAAAATATTTCATTATTTCGAAACGAACAGGGAGGGTAACAGTTGCATCATTTCATTCACATGCGGTGATTCTCCAAACATGAGATGCTTGTTCCAATCTTCCGTGCCAAGTTCCCTATCACCCATTTTGATAAAACACAAGCCTCTCCGATAGTAAATATCTTGTTCGTCTGCATCAGAAAACGCTAAGGCCTCTGTATAATCGGAAATGGATAATTGCCACTCCTTCTGTGCTTCATACACCCATGCACGGTTGTAAAGGACGGTTGCATTTTTCTCTAGTGCAATAGCTTCAGTTAGATCAGCTATGGCCCTGTCATACTCCCCCATCTCATAGTACAGGACAGCCCTATTTGTCCAAGCGGCCATCATTTCCCTATCCTTGTTTAGGGCAGCGGTAAACGTTTTTAGTGCTTGATCATTATTGCCATCCGACATTTCAATTAAACCTAGTGTACACAGGAGCCGCGCATGATCAGGCTCTATTTCTAAACCGAATTCAGCATCTTTTCGGGCCATTTCGAATTTCTCCACTTGATACAATAATGTAGCTCTGTTAAGTAATCCATCAAGATTTTCGGGGTCTATATCAAGCAAGTAGTCATAGTCCGCCATTGCTTTCTCCACATCTCCAAGACGATTGAAGGCAGTAGCTCGATTGAAATAAACCTCTGGAAACGGAGGACTAAGCTTTATCGCTTGGTTATAATCTTCAATGGCTTCATCCATTCGCCCCATTCGGCTATAAAGGTTTCCACGATCAAAGTAATATTCTGGATAATTGGAATCAATCTGTATCACTTGGCTAAATGTTTCAGCTGCTTCTTCAAACCTTTTTAAAGCTACGTAAATCAGCCCTTTATTATGAAGCAACACCGAGCGATGCAACATATGTTCATCAGGAGCTAGAACTTGATTTAACCTTTGCCATCCTTCCGTAACCAATCGAAGCGCTTCTTCAGGATTATCCATATGCAACTCTACTAAAGCCAATCCATTTTGGTTAAATACTTGTTGAAATGCACGTTCTTTTTCATCTTCAATCCATTCTGCCAAATCAATGGCTTTTTGTATCCATTCTTTCGCCTTCTCGTGTTCTCGTTCTCGGTGATGCCTCGTATAGTACATCGAAAATCCATATGAAATTTGCATATGAACTCTAAAATCATCAGTGTTTGCGTACACTTCTCCTAAAAGCGTCGGTATATCATCAGTTTCACCCAATGCAGCCAGAGACGTAGCCATTTTCATTGTAAAATACCGGCTATTATCAAATTCGCTGCTCCAATTCGTCAGTTTCCGGCCACGTAGGCTCATATCGATAGTCGCATCGTAAAAACCCATGTTAATGCTATAACTAACTGCTTTAAACAACGCTTCGCTTGCCAATTTCTCAGAAGTACCGCGCTCCAGATGAAACGGAATGGCGCCTAAGTGCAGTGACCACTGCTCTTCTTTTATAAGGGATTCTGCACGCTCTTCGTGAAGGCTCTGACGAATTTCAATAGGAGTTGCTTCATAGGCGAGCAATTCCTGCTCACAATCTGATGTGCAGTCAGAAAATATGTATCGTTTCGTTAGATCAAGTCGCTGTTCGTCAGATAGATTTACTATCCCCATCTCTTGTTCGATGTCAGAAAGAATAATAGTAGGCTCCGTATACGTTTGTAACGCCTTTTTCAGGGCTTCCTTTTCCGCTATTTCACTGGAACTTACGATCACCTGAATCAGGTCAGACTTCGCACGACGCAGAAGTGTACTTATAAATTCTGCATCAAGTTGATCACAGGCCTGCACATTTTCAAAAACCAGGGTCAATTTTCCCATTCGTTCCCGATTCGCTAATGCCAATAAAAGATCGATCAAACCATTCGACATGCGAAGTGTACGCAATTTCGAATAATAACGTGTTCTCTCTTTCGGAATAGCAAGAGAGGTAAGTGTTTCTACACTAACAGGAATGACTGCTTTCAGTTCTGGTGCTATGGATAAGATCTCAATACAGTGTGATAAAATCAGGTCTGGCCATTTCGAATAAGCTTCCGGAATAATCTGGCGCAGAAGGTCACCAGTACCTGTATAGGGTCCTCTAAGATTGCAATGACAATTGCTGACATAACATGTGGAGTATTGCTCTTCGAAGTACTTCTTTTCTCGGTCGCTGCGTCGAGATCCAATCAGCCATTGGTGTGTAATCGATTGTTTCATTTCGACTCATCCCCTCTGTTCCATTGATAAATTCCGAATTTCCCTTTTGTTTCTACGCTCTTTTAGGTATAGATAAAATACAATTCCATACTGGATTCCCGTTATAGACAAGAAAACAACGGAATCCCAGAATTTCATATCTTCTCCTGTAAATATGGAGAGAAAAATATTCGTTAAAAGTTGAATAGCGACCGGAATCATATAGAGTATCATTCCTGTCATCATCATCCAGCCAGTTGCGTAAAAAAAGCTGTACCATCTTGCTACCTGATGATCCCGTTCCGTATACTTGGACATATCGACCATCTTGTTCTTTTTTCCAATTAGTCCATACCATATATTTTTCAAATAGGAACGTGTAGCCTCCTGAAGATTTACACACCCCAACATCGTAATCATTAAATAATAGATATCTGTTTGAAGATGAAAATAAAATTGCCAGAAGAAACGCAACAGTGTTGTAAATGCTAGTCCCATACAATATGCAGCTATGATTGTCTTCTCACCTGTATTTATCCAAATTGCACCAGCAACGATCACCAATAAGGAATACCACAAAATATCACCGAACATTCCAATTAAAAAGGGAAGAATACGCTTTCGTTTTGGGAATCCCCAAATACCAGGCATGGAAGAAGTGAAGACCAAAAAGTACATTCTTCTGCCTATACTTAGTTCTGACGGGATACCCAGTCTTCGTCCGGCAAGCATGTGCATCATTTCATGAAACAAGATCCCTGGAATCTGACCGATCGTCATGCCAAGAAAAATCGCCATGGCGTATTCGGAAAATAAGATGCTTTGTCGACCCGGGCGAATCTGTGGATATTGGTATAACAACCACAAGGCACAGGTTATAATGGCACCATAAATCAGCCAACCAACTGGAGAAAAAGCTAGCTTACCCAACCATTGCCCCGATACTTTCTGCGCTTTCGTTTCCTTTTCCTCAACATCACAAATAAATGTCAGGTCACGTAATGTCTGCAAAAAATCATCCATGTCCACTTCATCGTGATAGGTATCTTGATACCAGGAATGCGCTTCGGCAACCCCCATGCCCTCTTGCAGTTTTCGTACAAGTGCTGCTCCATCCTCAGGAAAAACAGCAAACGTATCCGTTCCAAACCGCCCAATCAGGACTCCTTGCTTATCCTCCAGAAATGTTAACGGGTGTAATTGGATCATGCGATTTTCGTTCATGACTTTCCTCCCGGATGTTGTCATGCTATCTTCATAATTGAAAAAGAGGGGCAAATGCCCCACTTTTCCAGGTTACTAAAAAATCTTTATGCTTCCATACAAGTGCAGTCGTACATTGTGTTAGCTACTGAAGTCAATTTTACAGGCTCGGTTTTTTGCACAGTAATTTTTTTCATAATAATGCCTCCGATAAATTGCTATTTATACCATATTCGCGAATGTATGGTATATACTGGTAATGATAGCTTGTATTTTTCGGACTGTCAATAATCTTTTGATTTTTTTGAAAATAAAATATTTTCAGGAAAAATATAAGGAAACGAAGGTAGGTAAATGAGGATTAAAAATTATGCTAACTAGGGATGTTTAACCTTTGTTACGAGGCGAGCGTAGGGGAATGCTTTTCCAATCTCCCACATTACTCCACCCTTTATATCTTAAGAGTCTTATCGCTTCCATGATGAATCAAATTTATTACGAAATAACCCTTCCACATTTAGGAAGGGTCTAGAAATCAATGCTTCTTGCTTTCATTTTTCCGTACTAACAGTGTACAGCACTCCACATGTGACGAGTAGACAGTAGGGGTGGTAGCCCCGCAGCGCGAATACAGTGTTATGCGCCGTTACTGTCTTCGAAGCATCACCTAAAAACCTTTGATCAAGATTCCAACTCCTATTTTTTACTTTGGTATAAAAACTCAACTTTACCATCTAGCAAATATCGATATTCAAATAATTGCATTGTTCTTTCCCTAATTCTCTCCCTTATAACCCTGCCTAGGCTTACCGATCCTTGTGATCCAAGGTAACCATTATTAATAAATGTCTTCTCTACAAATTTTGTTTCCCTTAAGTGATACTGTAACCATTCTTTCTGCGATTCAATTAGTGCTTCTCTTGGTTCTTTATTCAACTTAGAAAGAAGCTTTTTATATATTTGATTCAACTCTTTATCCCAAATCTCTGTATACTTGCTTTCCAAAGCCCCCCATCCCAATGTTGTAATAATCTCTTTGGAATTTTGAAATTCATTAAATTCCACTTCATAATCATGATCTATAGGATTTCGAAGCATTTCATCATAAAATTTTCCAGTTAAATCATAGTTCCCAATGTTCATGGATAACACTTCATTGTTAGAAGGATCTGATCGACCTTCAGTTATTTCTTTCGATTCTGTTCCATTACCTGTACTCACTACATCAGGAGGCTGTTCAGAATTCATTATTGATTTAGTTTCGCTGTTCAAAGTAGTCGATTGACTACTATTTTGACAAGATGAACATATTATCGTAATAAAAAGTAATAAGAGTATCTTACCTTTCATAAATTATCTCCTTAACTATTATCTTTACTATTTACCGGTAATGGCGCATATCCTAGGTTAGCTCTCGACAGATGCATCCTTTTCGTCTCAGTAGGTATTGTTGATATTTGTGCCGAGAAGATGAATAAAAGCACCTTGGCAATAGTTGTCAAAGTGCTTTTGTTACACAAGAACAAAGCATCTTATTTTACCACCCTGGGTCAGTGCCATAGGAAACTACTTGAGAATGGTTTGGAATGTTTTGTACCTCATTTGCTTGAATAGTTAGAAGCATAGCAATTAAGAACACCGTCATAAATATATGTAGGAGAAGCCTGTTCATCACTTTCCCCTTTGGATTTCGTTTATTAATGTCCGGGATTATCCGAATATAACTTTATAGTTTTTATTGGAGAAACGTTAGTTCCATGTTCAATTTCATTCCTAACATTAGGAGTAGTTACTGTCAAGACAGAAAACGAGATTATAACAGAACACGTTACAATGTTCATTAACAACTTTTTCATCATTCATCCCTCGCTTCGCTTTCCTTATATACCTCATTATATACTTCTTTCAGATTTCCTATAAGTTCCAATTTCATCATTTTTTCATGTGTGTAATGATGAGAATGTATCTCATTGTAACATTGCAAAATACTTTTATAATCACTTATCTTAGCGTAATGTAATATACTATTTAGATAAGCCTCCATTCCTTCATCAAAACAACCCTTCTTAACCCAAAATCTTCCTTTGTATTTGTAGTACCTTCCTAGTTCGGAATATTGATATGGATCTGTGTACTGAAGTAATATTTTACTCTCTTCTGACCCCAGAATACTGCTGATTGAATCAAGATCATTGACTTTAAATAAAGCTTCCAAAAGCATATTTACTCGATGTAAACGATTACTATCAGTTACTTCTTCTACACACTGATACAACATAGGAATAGCAACGCTATATTTCCCTGTCCGAGATAGAATAATGGCGCGGTAAAACTTCAACCGTTTAATAATCTGCGTGTACTTCAATTCTTCATAAATATTCAGGTGTTCTTCCAAGTTACTATATTTTCCTAAGAATAGGTATGAGTTGCATATAGCCAAAGCAACCTGTTCTTTTAACGTATTACTTGTCTTATCTTCGAGATGACCTGTTTTCCCCAGTTCAATACATTTGTTATAGTCCTCAATGTTATGAGCATGAAGCGCCATTCTATAATAAAATGTAATCTTTTCATCATGGGATAGGAAGTCAACATAGTGTAAAATTTCCTCCCCATTGCAGAAGGTTTCCTTTAGTTTTTTGAGATCATTTCGTTCAATTAGATATTTCTTAAATAAAGCTTTTGCAATGTATTTCGGCTCTCCGCACTGTCGTGCATAATTTGCGATGACCTTATAGAGAGCTAAGCGTATTTCGTTATTTATTACTATTACAGCAGTCGAATCAGAAAAGTTATACAGTCGCTCCAATGCCTTCTCAATCTTTTCATTCGGCGATTGGAGAATTTTCAATGATACGCTTTCCACTAATGAAGAATATTCACACTGAATGACCTCTTGAAGAATTTCAAATAACGTCTCAATCCTATTCTCATCCTCAATGTATCCTTCAATAATTTCTTCATACGGGTAAGGAAATAGAGTGGCTATCGACTTCACTGTTTTAAATTCAGGACGTTTTGTCTCTCCGCTCTCAATCTTTTGTAGTACGCCCCTACTTACACCAGTTCTATCTTCTAACTCAGCAAAAGACAAGCCGTTATTTCTTCGGCTCTCAGACAACATGTCCCCAATTGTTTTCTTTTGCACTATATCCCCCCACAACACAAATTTCCTTTTTCTTACAACATAATCGAGTAGGATTATAGCAAGTTGATGTTTGTTAATTCAACAAAAACAAACAGACATATTTCGACTGAAATTTACGAAAATTATCGAATAATGTCAAATGTATCAAGGTAAATTTTCCCATGGTTTTTTTGATATAGGTGCTATAGTGAAAAAAGAGGGGGTGAGACTATGGGGGACTGATAACGATGGTTGAATGGCAAGAAGTAAGCAACGAAGATCTAACACAAATCATCAAGAATCTACAATATCAGCTTAAAGAAGTCTTCAAACAACAGGGCAAACTGACAAACTCCGATGTGTTGAAGATAAGTCAAGAACTGGATGAGTACATCTTAGAGTGCCAACGAAGAAATCTTACTAATCAGAAAGGAGGTAAATTTTAAAAGTGAATGGACTTGTTTTGAGAAGGCAAATCAACAAGATAGGACGTTCCCCCTTTGCTTCCCGGCAACAGGAACGCCCTATAGGAGCACTTGAAACTCCTATGATTAACTCTATCATGAGATATTCAGATTAGAAAGCAGGAGATTTTTACGAAATAGACCTAAAAAACATAGCGGAGCATTTGCTCGTTCTGGTAATTAAATCAAAAATGATGAAGAAAGCATGTGAGCAAGTGTAGTAAGGGAAAAATCTAGCGTCATCCCCTTAGAACAGGTAGATTCATAGAAAAAACATCTAAAAGAACGCACCAAATTAAATGTTAGGAGGATTATTAAGTGAAGAAATACTTTCTAACTTTACTTGCTTTCGCTGTGCTTTTAATAAGTCCATCTGGTTCGTATGCGGAAAATTCTAAGGACAACATCCAAGAAAGAATAGAAAGAGGTGAACTAAAAAAACTTCCTTCAACGGAAATTGAACTTACTATTGATTCTGGTACAGGTGAACTTTTAAACACAGAGGAACTTTCTTCAATTCATCTAGCGGCAATTGAAGACCTTGAAGATGAAACCGGAGAAAAACTAGACAAGAATTTCGAAATATCAGAGTATGAAGTTCAGGAGTTACATCTGGAAGAAAATACAGGTGAGGAAGTCTCCCTTCGTTCAAAAACAGGAGGTTCAGGTGTTAAACTTGTAGCGGGTCTGATAATAGATGAACGAAACAAAGAAATCGTTTCGTATGTAGAAATTGAGGATATCAATGTTGCCAGGGTGGCAATGATTACCGGGAAAGTAACATTGGAGTCTTCAACTAATCGGAAACGATCATACCGTGATGAAGATGTTTTTCACTACACCTTTACAGCTCCCGAAATAAAAGAAACAGCAATGAAAGTAAGCGATCCAGTCAGCATTGTAGATACAAATTTTTGGCGGACTGTAAGCACGTCATTAGCAACATGGCCCAATGGGAAAACCGATGCAGACCATAAGGTAGGAAAAGAATTTTTGCTTAACAAAAAGGGTATCGAATATCCTAAGTATAGAGACTCGCATAGCAGAATAAAAATGTTTGAGCCTGATGAAGCCGATCTCGCTTGGGTTCCTAATAATCAAAGAGAGCCTAGAGAATCTGGCATGAGAGGCTTATATATTGATTGGTATGAGAATAAATATGGCACCCCCGATTTCAGTTGGGATGACGTAGATATTCATCACATTATTCCCCTTGCATATGGTGGGGATAACAGCTATGATAATTTAATTCCGTTACCAAAAGACTTCCACCGAACAGAGGTTACTCCTTGGTGGGCTAGTTATGGCAAGTATGTACCCTCTGGTGATGACTATTAAAGAATAGTAGGTGATTCTCCTTGAAGAACAATTTATCTGAATTGGTATTGGAAGGGTTTAAAAAAAGACTCGATAATAGTAATCGATTATTAGTGCAAAATAGGAATGGAAAAGTTGATACAGCCCAGTTTACATTTAACCCTCCTGCTAATGCGGAAGAAATTGAGGAGTTTTTAAGGAGCACTCACTGGCACTTACCAACTGACTATAAGAATTTTCTCCTAATCCATAATGGAGCATGGCTGTTCAAGAGTGTAAGATATGGTGGAGGATATGAGTTACTGAGTCTAGATGAAATTAAGGATAATCATCTCGACTATATGCCTGTGAATTGGTACCCTATCTCGATTAACAATGGTGATTACATCTTTATTGATTCTAACCGAGTCAAGGATGGTCAAAACAACTATTTAGTTTGTTTTAATCATGATGATGTTTCAGTCTCAGAAGGTTATTACTTAAATATGAATTTTGAAACTTGGTTGGAAAGATTAATCATTGCTCAAGGAACAGAGTTTTGGACTTGGTAAGTAGAAATAAAGAAGGGGCTGTTTCAAAAGTCGATTTTTCCGACTGAGAGACACCCCATTTTTTAATATCGAAACTCTTGATACATCAAGGTTTCAGAGGGACTTCTCTAGTTGTAAGGAAGATGTGGAAGCATTCATTTAAGCTTACTCTAAACAGATTGAATCTGCCCCCTACTTTCACATAGAGTACAATGCCAACGGGAAAGCAAATTTTATAGGAAGTTACCTCGTTTAAAGGGTTGGATGTTTTTAATATCAAGGTAGAAAAATTTGTCGAAGAGATTGATAAAATATCTCCATATGACCGAGAGCATTGGGAGCTAGGAGGACTTTATATATTTGATGTCACTGATTGGTGGAGAAGTTATCGAAGAAACTAGTATAAAATTGGACTGTCATTGAAGGATGTGATCCTGTGAGTAATCCTTTTGAAGCCCTCATTAGTAAGATCAGGGGTAGTAAGACAAGTGTAGACGGGAACGTGCATATCAAAAACGAGGAATATCAATTTACATTCTACATCTCGAACGAGTCTATCACAGATATAAAGGAGAAATTAAAATCGTTTGAGTTACCAGAGGATTACGTCAGTTTTTTAAGCCACTACGAAAGTGCAAAACTATTCAAGGGCGCCAAGCATAACTCTGGGGGTTATGATGTGCTAAGTACCGAGCTCGTCATTGGGTACTGGAAAGCCTACAGCATCGACCATCCTTACTATCCTATCGTTTGGAGCGATAATTCAAATAGCTGTATATGTGTGGATCAAGACAGAATACATAGTGGCAAAGGTTACCTCACATGGGTTGGATCGATACTACCAGACGATACTATCGACATAGACCTGACGTTCACAGGATTGCTGGAACGACTTATTGAGCATGACGGAATTGAGTTTTGGGATCGACCCATTGAGGAGGAAGAGTAAGAAAAAAGGACGCCTTTTATAGTGCTTCTTCAGGATGAATCGGACGACTAATGCATGACTGCCAAAAAGCTGGGACTAAGCTCTCGGCTTTTTGGCAGTAAGTTGGGCCGCTTTTGGCTCTAGTGCGGAAATATTTAAAATTTCTTAATAGCAATGTTAATAGTAGTTTAAATGAAAAATGCATTCGATTAGAGAGACAGATCAACGTTCTGTTAGCCTCCGACTGTCTGGTAGAACAGCGACACATTAGGGTACGATTTTTTCCGTTCGTTAGGCGACTTCAGAATTTCAAATAAATAACATCTTTAAACAACTAAGCAAAAAGTTGGCCATCCAGTGATAATGCTTTCAATTTCATTTAATTTGTCATGGATTGTTGAAGGATACTTCATATTTACTTGCCTCACTTATTCAAGTTATCTAGTTATTAAATTTCTCCGCCATTACTTAATTATTGTAACAAATCCATATCTACCTTTATTTTTATTCTTCGTGAACTCAACATAATTAATTTTCCGAATCACTGTTTCAGGTGGAGTTTTATTCTCGAAAATAATCACTTGTTTATGGCTGGTTTCCTCGGATATAAATTCAAAGAATCTAGTCTGTAGCTCTTCAGAGGTTTTATCTTCATCGCCATCTTCCTCTTTGTATGAGGTTACTGGAGAATCTAGCACCACTAAACCGGGATGAGGGAGACTCTTTAAATAACAATATCTCATGACGCCTAACACAAAAGCACTGTAAGAAATTGAACGATACCCTTTACCAAATAATCTTCTTGGTTTACCCGAAATTAATATATCCTTATGTTTATCATCAAATTTAATGGTTTCATAACCTGGATATTTCCAACCTGATAAATAATATTTAATACTCTCACAAAGTTCATCATAATATTTATTGTAATCGATTGACTGCAATGGACTTGAGTTTGTATCTGACTCACTTTGTAAAAGACCTAGTAATCTGTTCTTCTCACCTTGTAATTTCATCAAAGTATTTTTCTTTTGTTCTATCTCATTGATAATTTTTTGAGTCATTAAAACACTTCGGAGTTCTTCTTCTACAATGTAATTCTGGGGTTCTAATTGCTCATCTAATATTTTGCTCAAACTATTATACTCGGTTTCTTTTAGATGCAATTCTTTGCTCAGAAGTGCTACTTCTTCACTCATTGTTCCTATTGTGTTCTTTAAATCCTCAAGATGGAGTAATATTTTTTGTAGTTCAATTTTATAAGATTCTTTCTTCTGCTCTATTTCGATATGGGAACAAGTAAGTTCGCCATTTTTAATTTGTTGATTACAGCGCGGACACTTTTCATAACTTAGTAAAGAGAAGTAGTGCTCTCCTTCTAACAAAAAAGAGATTCTCTCCATATCAGTTTCATACTGGTCCTTTAACAAATGAAACCTTTTTAATAGCTCACTCGTTGACAGTATCTTTGAATTGTATTGTTGAATCTCCCTCCACAAAATTTTCCTTGCGATTGATAATTTTTCAATTTCCGAACTAATTCCGCTTCTTTTGGAGGTTAAGTTTTTTATAGTATCTTCTAAATTTTCTTCTAATTCCAGTGGAGCTAGCGATATATTCAATTCCAAATCATTAATTAATTTATCTATTAGTCCTATTTGTACCGTAAACGTAGACTCGGAACTATTCGGCCTTTTATTTTCTGTTAAATAACTGTCATCTTTACCCGTTAGTATTAGTCGAAATGCCGCTTCCTCAGCAGTCTTAGTTTTATTGTTATCTGAATGTACAGGAGATTCCTTAGAAATTATTTTCACTTCATCTATTAAGATAAAATCATTGTAGTTTCTATATGTAAATCTTTTTAGTTTATTTGTTTTATTAGTTTTAATATATAAATTGGTGTTGTGATACCCAGATAAAGACATAAGAAACTTGGACATGCTTTCCTTCTTCACACTGTGTTTCTGGGATAAGTTTTCAAATTTCGTTTCATGCTGCAATTCATTTATAGAACAATTGTACTTTTTAATATTTCCTCCAGAAAATTCTCTTTCAAATGTATACTTTAGACCGTCGTAAGTTTCTAATTCTAATAGAATAGTGTCATACTCATTATTAACAACCTCTTCAATTTGTTCAGGGGCGTCTTTACCACCCAACATAAAATTAATACACTCAAATATAAATGATTTTCCTGTGTTCGTTGGCCCGACAATAACATTAAGACCTTTTTTAAACTCAATTTCTGAATATAATCCGTCTTTACCAAGTAAACGCAATCTATTAAGAAAGAAACCTCTCGTGGTCATTCAATACCACTCCTAACATATGCTTCATACATGAATTCTCCGCCCCATTTTTCGATATTACTTTCAATAAAAACCTTCAACTCTTCTTCCGAGTATTTTGAGAAATATTTGGTAACCCATAAGGCATTGATTCGAAGTCTGTTGCTATAAGGCGACACAAATAAATTAAGAAAGGGTTCTGTCAGTTCAGACGACGAATAAGTAATGCCGTTTTCATTAAATACAATGTCTATAAGACTCTTGCTATACATTTAGTTCTAAACCTAGTTGCATAGCTTTTCTTCTTACAATAAGGCCACCTGACCTATTTGGAATATCTGGATGCAATGAAGGTGGGCAATTTTCCACGCCAACATCTTTTGAATGTAAAATTAAATAATCGTAGTATATAAGTCTTTGTAGATCTAGACTAATTGGTGAATTGACGGCTAAAATTATGAGTGTCCTCAATCCAACTTCAAACGGAGAATTAAACCCTCCACATTCACTTTTTTCCTTATTAGCCATAATTTTCAATCCACCCAACTTATCTTATCTTCATTAGCTAAATGGTGACATAAACCATTTAAATCGTTTCCTTTAATTGAGGTATACAATGGGTAGCTTGGCATATTAAGATTTCTGGCAACCTTGCAAGCCTCCTTAACTCTTTCAAATCCATCAGGATGTTGAGACTCAATAACATCGATAATCCCGTCATAGACTTCTTGTTTTAAATCCTCAAAAGCATTTACACCGGGTGGAAGAGTATCTCTCTCAAACTTCATCAAAGACTCAGCAGAGTAAAAACATTTTCGCTGCCTATTAAAATGACTAATATATTTAAAATGAACTGATAGTTGAGAAATATCATCGATAGAAGACTTATGGTTGTCAGAATATGCTTCGAGTAATTTCTTAACGTAAAGTAATTCATTAGGAGAGATTCTGTCTGGAGGCTCAACAGGTTCAGGGCGTGTTTTATGAATGCCTCCGAATCTATAGTAGTAGTATTTAGTTTTTGAATGTTGTTCGATTAATTCTTGTGGATCTATATCATCAAAGATTGAAAAGTCAAAGTTCTCAACATAAGTGAGGAACTCACCAACTAACTCTATATTTTTCCCGCTTGTTATTTGTTTCCGACATTTATCATTCCATTCTTCAATTAACCCTTCTTTTAATTTCTCGGGATTATCAATAAAGTTGGAAAGTTTTGTCGAAATACCTTTAGGTGTTACGAAATAATACTTTCTCGGCACCGGGTATTCTTTTATAAAAGTGTAGTAACACAATTTTCCAAGCTCAATCCAAACCGTACTGGGAGATAAAGAAGCGTTATAGTGTTTACATTGGTAATTATCCCAAATTAAATCCATGCCTTTATCCTCACTTACATAAGCAATAACATCTCTGCCCATATCCCCCGCTCCGCCACACCTTCTTACTTTTACATATTTATGTTTTAAATAGCCACATGACCATTCTCTAACAAGGTCTTCAAAATCAGTGTCAGAAATAACCTGGAGTCTTTTGATAGGTTCAATAGGTTTCCCCAACAATAAATCAGTATTCGACAATTTGACTTTGACTACTGGTTCATCAATTTCAATTATATTTCTCTCTAATTCTATCAATGTGACCACCCGCACCTAATCATTTGATATCCAAATAATAACATAAAAGTAATCTGCTATAATGACAAATTGGAAGTTTTGCTTTTAGTATTTGAAACACGAGAATAATAGATAAGATTAAATACTATGTACGCACAAAGTTGAAATCAACTACAGCCACTTAAAAAGGGGCATAGCCTTATTTGGCTAGCCCCTTCTTTCCATCAATACAACACTCTCCACATGCCCCGTATGCGGAAACATATCCACCGGCTGCACTTCCTTCACCTCATACCTCTCAGCAAGCACCTTCAAATCCCTCGCCAACGTAGAAGGATTACAAGAAACATAAACCACTCTCTCCGGCTGCATCTCCAAAATCGTCGTCAACAACGCCTCATCACAGCCTTTGCGCGGCGGGTCAACGACAATCACATCCGCCCGTATGCCCTTCTCTTTCCAAGCAGGAATGACAACCTCCGCAGGACCTGCCTCAAACGTCGCATTCTCCACGCCATTCAACTGCGCATTTCGATTCGCATCCGCAATCGCTTCCGGCACAATCTCTACACCGTACACATGCTTTGACTTCTGCGCCAAAAACAGAGAAATCGTCCCAATACCGCAATACGCATCAATAACCGTCTCCGTACCAGTCGCACCCGCATACTCCAACGTCTTGTTATACAGCACCTCTGTCTGAGCAGGATTGACCTGATAAAACGAACGCGCCGAAATGGCAAACTTGATCGGACCGATATAATCGTAAATCACATCGCTGCCCCATAGCGTCACGGTCTTTTTGCCAAAAATAACATTGGTCTTGTCCGGGTTGATGTTCTGCACGATACTCGTCACGCCTGCGACTTGTGCACGAATCGCTTCCATTAGCTCATCGCGCTGCGGAATCTGCTCCTCCGTCGTCACGAGCACAACCATGACTTCCCCCGTCTTGACGCCAACCTTAACAACAACATGACGTAGCAAGCCTGAATGGCGCACCTCGTCATATGCCGTGATTTTCAGCTTGGTCGCCGCCTGCTTCACGGCTGCCACTGCTTCATCATTCACCTGATGTTGAATGAGGCATTCGTTCATGTCGATGATCGAGTGGGATTTCTCCGCGTAAAAACCGCCGACCAAAGCCCCGTTTTCCTCGCCGATTGGTACCTGTGCTTTGTTGCGATAACGCCACGGATCACTCATGCCAAGTGTCGGATGAACGGTAATCGCGCCTTCCCCTTCGACTTGGAAACCTCCAATGCGCCGCAGGTTGTCCCGCACGATTTGCTGCTTGTGTCGCAGCTGCTCCTCGTATGCGAGATGCTGCAACGAACATCCTCCGCAACGGTCGTACAGCGGACAGGGCGGCTGGAAGCGATGGGTACTTGCTTCTACTACTTCCGTCATCTTTGCAAAGCCGAAGTTTTTCTTCACATGATCGACACGCGCATGAACCCGCTCTCCTGCAAGTGCGCCATCCACGAACAGCGTATATCCTTCAATCCGGCCGACTCCTGCTCCTTCGTGGTTCAGTCCGGTTATCTCCACTTCCACGGTTTGTCCGACACGTACAGGGACGTCCAGCTCCACTTTGGCTGTCGGGTGCGGACCACGCCGCTTCTTTGTTGTCTTCGCCACTATCTATTGCTCCTTTTATCTTGCTCTATAGGTTTTCGTTTTCGCTCCAGGAAACATGCAGGGATGCACTGCGAAAAGCGGCATCCCCACGGCTATTGCTATTCATTTTACTATCTTCTTACGGGACGAACAACTCGATATGCCCCGGCAATGCTTCCACCACGCAAGGCAGCTGTCCGCCCAGCTCACCGTCCAGATTGAGCTGAACCTTCTCTCCGCCCGGCGAAGTGGCTTTGATATAATCTGCCTGGAAATACAGGATGTTCGGGTCCTTTAGGTGCTCGCCTCGAACCGCCTGTGTCGCCAAGCGAATAAACTCCGCGATATTCGTCTTTTTCACAACGATGACATCCAGCTTGCCGTCTGACAAGTCCGCATCTGGGGCAAGCCAGTCGAACCCGCCTACGGATCGGCTATTGGCGATGAGGAACACCATGATTTCTTCATCCAACAGCACCTCTTTGCGGCTCTCCAGACGAACACGGATCGGGTGTAGCGACGGCAGCTTCTCCAAGCCTTTGACGTAATACGCCATTTGTCCGATCAGCGTTTTCAGCTTGCTCGGGACCTCGTAGGTCAGGTTCGTCAGCGACCCGCCACCCGCGATATTCATAAAATAGCGGTTGTTGATGCGCCCCAGGTCAATGCGTTTCTTCTTGCCCTTGGCGACAATCTCCGTTGCACGCGTGATCGATTTTGGTATACCGACCGCCCGGGCAAAATCATTGCTCGTTCCGCAGGGGATTATTCCAAGAGATGGACGCGCTTTATGCTCTGCCATCCCATTGACTACTTCGTATATGGTTCCATCTCCGCCAGCTGCCAGGATGACGTCAAAACCGCGAGCTACTGCACGAGCAGCTTCTTCTGTCGCATCATCTTCCCCTCTGGTCGCATAGCATGAAGTTTCATATCCGGCCGATTCCATTAAATCGAGGATTTCCGGCAACCGCCGACGCACGATCTCCCGGCCGGAGCTTGGATTGTAGATTAATCTGGCTCGTTTCAAGGCAGATCCCTTCTTCCTTCCCTCGCTCACGGGGGTACTCTCTTCCATCATATCCTGTATAGCCATTTTTGGGAATCGCTATGCTCCATATAGCGTGATAAGATAGAAAAAGATGGAAAACAAGGAGATAGGGGAGACGCTTGTGAAGAAGATCATCGTGGGAGTAGATGTGGGTGGCACTGCAATCAAGATGGCTTTGATTACGCCAGACGGCGAGCTGGTTACAAAAATGCAAGAACCTACGCCTGTTGCAGACGGCGAGGATGGCATTTTGCAAAAAATCGTAGACATGTCTCATGATCTTCTTGCGCAGCATGACTATTCTCTTCCACAAGTCTGCGGAATCGGTGTAGGCGTACCCGGCCCCGTTGATGGTGGGAAGGGGATCGTCTTTCAAGCGGTGAATCTTCACTGGCGCCAACCCGTTTTACTAAAAGAAAAATTGGAAGCCCTTACAGGGTTGCCAGTCGCGGTCGACAACGATGCCAATGTCGCAGCCCTCGGGGAAATGTGGCAAGGAGCAGGCCAAGGTGCACACGACCTCGTTCTCATTACACTCGGCACAGGTGTAGGTGGAGGCGTCATCTTGAATGGAAAGGTCATCCATGGCATTAACGGTGTGGGCGGCGAAATCGGTCACATCACCATGACTCCGGATAGCGGTGCCCCCTGCAATTGCGGCAAAACAGGTTGTCTCGAAACATACACGTCTGCGACTGCCATCATTCGTGAAGGGCGTTTTGCCGCTGCGAACGGATCAAGCCCGGCGCTTGCCGCTGTACTCGCCACCAAAGGAAACATTGCAGCGAAAGATGTCCTCGAGGCAGCCGTAGCAGGAGACGCAGCTGCTCTCGCGATTATCGATCAAGTGGCGCTCTATCTCGGCCTCGCTCTTTCTCATTTGGCGAATGTGCTCAATCCCGCGAAGTTTATGATTGGTGGAGGCGTGGCCGCGGCAGGTGACTTCCTCTTTTCCCGAATCCGCGAATCATTCAAACGCTTTGTTCCATTCACCTACGTCGTCGAGTCCACAGAGATCGTTCCGGCCAAACTCGGCAATGATGCGGGTGTGTACGGTGCGGGCTGGCTAATCCGCTCACAGATGCACGAATCCTGATCGGTCCACATAAAAAGAATGGACGCTCCTGCACGTGAAGCCTCACAGCAAGAGCGTCTTTTTGGTATGACCTTATGAGGAAGCCTGCTTGTGTGCCAGCTCTGGCTCTCCGCCTTTCCCCGAAACAATCAGCGCAGCACCGACGAGCACTGCACATCCTCCCAACAATTGGAGAGGACTAAACGCTTCGCCAAACAACAACGCCGAAAACCCAAAAGTGACAACAGGCTCCAGTGTGCTTAGTACCGACGCTTTGGTTGAGCCAATCAGTTGCAAGCCGCGGAAGAAAAAACTGATGGCGACCACCGTAGAAAAAACGACGATCCCCAGCAGTGCCCACCACCCTTGTGCCGCAAAAGACAGGTCAACACCTCCGTCTTTTAGCGTAATGAAAAAGGTGGAAATGGCAGCAAACAGGGCGATGTACGCAGACGTTACATAAGACGAAACGCCTTTTACCACTCGATTCCCTACCACAATATAAACGGAATAAAACAACGCCGCAGCAAGAGCCAACAATACGCCAATCGGCTGAATCCCGCCAAATGACAAACCAAGCACCAGTCCAAGACCGACGAGTGTAATCAGCATGGCGATGACGGTCTTTTTCGTCAACCGCTCCTTCTCGACGAAGTAGCTCAGTATAGCAACAAACACAGGAAATGTGTACAGAAGCAAGGCCGCCATGGAGGTCGGGATGTACTGTACCGCAGAGAAAAAGCTAAGGGATTGCAGCGTGTACAAAATCCCGCCGAGACAAAACATCGCCAGCACCTGTCTTTTGTCCAAGCGAAGCGACTCCTTGCGCCAGAGCAACAAACCAAAAAACAGGGCAGTCGCCAATAAAAATCGCAAAAACAAAAGCGTCGAAACAGACACACCCGCTTCGTAGGCGTACACAGCAAAAATAGACATGACGCCAAAGCCAGCAGCCGATCCGAAAATATATAAGACTCCGACATACAGCGGATTCACAACATTTCACCAGCTTTCTCGAAATGACAGCGACGAGTGACGCGACAGGTCTGGGAAAAATTTTACGATCAGTGCTTTAACCCCGCTCCTTCTCTGCGGAATATGCGCGACGCGAGAAAAATAGTGAAAACCACATAGACAAGCAAGGAACCAATCCCCAGAAGCGCATGCATCGGGTCGACCTTGCCATAAAACACTTCCTTGGACAATGCGACACCGTTGAAAACAGGCATCACGTAGTAATGCGTGGGGATGTCGACCGGACTGATTGGCATCAACATGTACGACGGGACCATCGCCAAAAATATGACCGCACTCATGTACGTCTGCCCCTCTTTAAAAGACTTGGCAATCGTACTCAAAAGAAGTTCCAACCCTGCAAAGAGCGCCGCCAACAACAAAATGGTCACGATAAGCACCAACAAAGTGACAGGCGAGAAGAAGGCGAGTGTAAAATGATCTCCTTCCGTCCCCATTGGTCCAAGACGCATGGCCAGTGTGACAGAAATCAGTGACGCTACTGCCCCCATGGTACTCATGATCATCACAGCCAACAGCTTTGCCGTGAGGATGTGCTGGGCTGCAATCGGTGCCGTCAACAGCGATTCGAGCGTTCCCCGCTCTTTCTCACCAGCGACGAGATCATTCGCTGCGGCCATTCCCGCGGATGCGAGCGAGACAACCAACATCAACGGAATGATGCCCGCCAGCATCCCCCCCGACTTCCTTTCCTCAGAGGCTGTATTTTGAAAGGTGGAGACAATCGGTTGAATCGTCTGCTCGGACAAACCTGCTTGGTTCAACCTTTTCGCTACGACGTCTTTGCTGTAAGCCTCTACTGTCTGCTCGATCAGCGTACGGGCATAGACAGATTTTTGATTGGTCGAGTCATAGTCAACCGATAACTGCGCTGTTTTTCCCGCCGTGATCTCTTCATCGAAGCCAGCAGGAATTGTCAAAATAGCGCGTAGCTGACCTGCTTGCAGTGCCAGTTTCGGATCGGGCGGCTCCAGGATTTGAACAGCAGGATTTTTTTGCAAAACAGCAATCAATGAAGATGATCCTTGTACAGCTATCGGGATGTACTCCCTTGCCTCTTTTTCCACATTACTATACGACGTCCCGAGCAAAAAGAAGACGAACGGAATGACGAGCAATGGCACCAGGAGCGTTCCTATCCACGCCTTGCGATCGCGAAACAAGTCCATTAGCTCTTTTTTGAATACGGTCCACACGACATGTGAGCCCATCAGCCCTCGCTCCCTTCCACGACAGCCATGAAAATGTCGTCCAGATCCTCTGTCCCAAACTGCTCGCGCAGCGCATCCAATCCCCCGGCGAACCGCAGCTTACCCTTGTGCATGAGCGCAACTCTTTTGCACAGCTTGTTAATCTCGCCCATGTTGTGACTGGAAAACAGAATCGTCTTCCCCTCTTCCTGCAACTTTCTGACCATTCTTCGAAAGATTGTGGCAGCCGTTACATCCAATCCTGTCGTCGGTTCATCCAACAAAATGACATCGGGATCATGTACGAGCGTCCGGGCAATCGCTACCTTTTGCTTCATTCCCCGGGAAAAGGCATCCACTCGCCTGTCTAAAAAAACGTCCATCTCAAGCAGCCGACTCAGACTGTCAATCCGCTCCTCAATCCTCGCTTGCTCCAAACCGTATAGACGACCGAAATACGCGATATTTTCCCGCGCTGTCAAACGGCTGTAAAGACCCACATCTCCCCCGAACAAAATGCCGATTCTGCGGCGCACTTCAAGCGGTTGCTGTCGAACGGAAAACCCACTAATCTCGATGTCTCCCTCGGTCGGGGTCAAAACCGTCGCCATCATGCGCATCGTCGTTGTCTTACCCGCACCGTTTTCGCCGAGAAGTCCGTATACCTCGCCTGCCTCGACCCGAAACGATACATGTTGGACCGCTGCGATCTCCTTGAATCGCTTGCTGACATCCTTGACTTCAATCAACAGCAGCCCCTCCTCTCCCGTATTTTCCTAGAATCGTACCTTCAGCAAGTACGACGCCCGCTTTTCTCCCGTAAACGTCACCTGTACGACACCCGTCCGCCCGCGCAAAACTCGCGGTATAACGCCCGTGACATGAAATTCCCTTCGCTTCTCATCGACTCGCGCGATAGACACGGAGCCTGGGGGCGAAAAGACCTTGTCGCCTTCCAGTGTGTAAAACGAAAGGGTGATTTCCCCCGCTTGCCCGTGGGCTTCTCCCGAAAACCGGATGATCTCCATCATTCCTGACACCGCTGACACTCCCGTGAGGTCAAAAAGCGGGTGACGCAGATTCGCAAGCGTCTGTCCTTTTTTCCAGTCCTGCAAAAACGCGTCAAACTCCTGCACAGCAACCATCCACGCCGTCGAGGATGTCGTAGTCGTAGGGACATGCGAAGACATTGTACCAAACACAAGCGAAGAAGACGTCATCACCAGTGGCAACCAAATAGAAAACATGCTAATTCCCTCCAATAATTGGTTGCTCTTAGCATGCCCTCATAAAAGTTACCCGTATGTGCCTTTGGCGAATCAGAATCTTTTGACTTCAAGAACGGTAACTCTCGTATCCTACAGCGGATACCGCTCTTTCCATTTGGTCAGGGAAAAGCCTTCAAACAGCGCGACGAAAGCTTCCGTATCGTTAATATAATGACGGGTTTCTTTTACCTCTGGATGCTTTTCAAGAAACAGAGTCGCTACTAAATGGCTGACAGGAACACCTTCTGCCTCTTGATCGTAAATGCCCCGCTCAGCAAGCACTTTGCCAAAATAACGCACGTAGGTGACGGTTATTGTTTTTTCTTGACCGTTTTCTTGCCACGTAGCAATGGAACGATCAAATGTATCAGACGGTGAACCACCTTTTCCAGGTGCCACACTTTCTCCTGCAACAGAAATGAGCTTCATGTACTTCCATCCTCCTTTTTCTTCTTGTACGTTCATTATAGGGGAGAGTGGAAATTGTTACAAATTGCTTTGTCATCTGCCATTGGAGAATCCCTTCGTTTACTTGTCTGATACACTAAATAGAACGGTTAAAAAACTCCAAAATTTTTTTCGCATCCCGTGTCAGAAAATCCGTGAACCCGAAGTCTACACAGTATATCAACAAATCACGAGGAGTTATTGCGATGGATCACTTGATAATCAGCCCCAAGACTCATGAGGAACACACCCAGATAGAAGACGAAACTTTGGTAGAACAGGCAAAAGCCGGAGATCAGGAGGCGTTTAGCGAGCTGGTCAGGCGTCATCGCTCCAAAGTATACGGCTATGCTCGGTCGTACACACAAGAAGCCTTTCTTGCCGAAGACATCGTTCAGGATGCTCTCATTCGCGCCTTTTTGCACCTGGGAACATTGGTGGACAGCCGACGTTTCCTTCCTTGGCTGCATCGGATTGTACGCAATCAGGCGTACACACGGCTTTCGAAGGGTTCGCAAAAAAGAGAAACCCTCTTCTCGAGTCTGGGCAAACAAACGCCTGAGCAGGAACCGACTGACTGGGAGGACCTCGATAGTATTCTGCACAGACTGGGACGGTCTTGGTCACACTCTGCGCAGAACACCAATCCCGAAGAGGTCATGGTGCGGCGTGAACTGTTTGAGACGATCAGGAGCCTGCTGTACTGCCTCAATCCTCGGGAGAGACGCATTGTGGAATCTCATTTTTTTGATCATTTGGCCCCTCAGGAGATTGCCCACATGTTCCAGATGTCCCAGGCGAATGTCTACCAAGTGCTATCGCGTTCTCGCAAAAAACTGATTCAAGAAAAAACTCGTGTCGTTGTTGATCAATACGTGAAGACGAGAAAGGTTGCGGGGAATATGAAACAAGCCGTATTGAAAAAACCAGAAGCATTCACGATGCCTACTTGGATTACTTGCGCAGCGGCACTATACGGATTGGTAGAATCGACCGAACGCAAAATGTCTTTGCCGATGATACTTGGCCTGAGCGGCCATGCCTTTCGCCTGACAATCGTGCCTGAAAATATCCACATTGCGGGCCCGACGATGTTTCACTTTCAACGGGTCTTACAGCAGGGTTTGAAAAACATGGGCTTTGAATCTCGTGCCGTCACCTCGTATCATCTTTCCTGCGAACCAAGCATGAATGCCAATCAAGTTGCTCCCTCACTATTGAGCCAAGAGGCCCGCGAAAAACGCCAGCTGTCTGTCCTCTTGCCGGAAGCGTTGGAACTGGTTCACCGCTCCATCGACAAAGGGCATCCTGTGCTTGCTTGGGACCTGTTCATGCCAGAGTTCGGATTAATCTACGGCTATGATGATGAAAAAAGAATGTTTTACGCAGGAGACAACTGCCGAAACGACAGTACCATTCCTTATGAAAACTTGGGGCGGGGTATCATCGAGGAGTTGTTTGTCCTTGCCATCGACCGTGCGTTTCCGATCGACCAACGCACGATGCTCGCAAATGCTCTCCACACTGCACTCGTTCATTATCGTGGAGAAGAACCGCAGGACGCGAGCTGCGTCAATGGTTTAGCGGCCTATGCTGCTTGGCAGGAAGCCTATGAAAAGGGAACGGTTGAGCCGAATGGCAACGCGTATACGACCGTGGTGAACGGGGATGCACGTCGCTACGCCTCTCTTTTCTGGAGCGAAATCGTTGATACGTGGACAGATTCTGTGTTTGATGAGGTTCGTCCGCTGATGAAAGAAGCGGCTAGCTTGTACGGGGCGATTGCCGATGACTTTGACACGTTAAGCAAGCTCTTTCCGTTCCCGGCTGGAGGCGAGCCGAACGATGCGGAGCAGGGCAAGCAGGCAGTTGCGTTGTTGCAGGCGATTGAGCGAAATGAGCGTGCTGCCGTATCGGTACTGGAACAAATACAGGCGGAACTCACTGCAAATCAGGCATCCACATAAAAGGGATAGAAAAAAGAACGCAGTCAGAAAAGCTGCGTTCTTTTTCGTTCGAATTATTCCTCGTATTCGCCCCATTCAAGTGTGCCTTTTACAGCATCTACGTAAGGCCAGCTCTTGCTCTTGTCAACCGTATAGACAAGGGTGAGAAAAGGAGCTTGTTTGCCTTTGTAGGTTGGCCAGAAGTAGGACAGCTTTACAGGGAGATTTTTGGCTACGATTTCAGCAGCTTGCTGCTCCGTTACGGATGGCTTCAAGATGGGAAGAGTACCCTCTTTTTCCGGCAAATTCACAATGAAAGTAAATACTTGTCCACTCTCTATATCAACCTTCATCCAATAGTAACGGTCGAACACAGGCAACCCATCGTGCAATTCATAAAAAATGAAGGTATACGTTCCTGTTCCTGTGTACTCCTCCTCTTCACCCTCTCCTTCATTCAACTCGATCATCCAATCAGCCAATTTCGGCTGTTTATATGGATCAAATATCTCAACCTGCCATTCAGTAGAGGATTTAGCAGCATATGGCTCGATGAAGGAAATTGCTTTTTTCAAGGCTTCTTCTTTCGATAAGGGAACAGGCAAGCTTTTTGTTTCCATAAAAATATCCGCACTAGTGACCGCTCCCGTAGAAGCATCCACCGAAATGGACACGTCTTCATACCCAAACTCATCGCTCCAGGAATGTATGATCTCACCATCAACTTCTCCTGTGTAGTATTCTGTGAACATCACCTTCGTATCCACGTCAAACAAGCCCGCGACGACTTTTTCTCCATCTGCCCTGCTTTTGACAATAAGCGGCTCTCCTTTTGGCGATAGCGTAATATTCTTCAGGTTGCCAGGATTTCTTTTTCCATTCCCGGCTAATTCAGTTCCATGAGTGAAGTCAATCTGCTTTCCTGTCACGGCATCGATGTAAGCGTTATTCATCCATAAGTATTGCATGCCCGGCTTGGCATCTTTCCCTTCCAGCATATAGCCCAACTCAAGACGATCAGGTGTGAAAAACTGCTTTTTGACAGCTTCAGGTGTCAGTGCCGTTTTCGGATCGGGGACCTTGGTCTCTTTCAAATCAAGTAGCTCACTGGATACACCCAAGATATGACCAGCATAATCCGTCGACACATATATGCCCATCCTATTCCCCAATATCTCCAGCCCATTTAGTTCAACTGGATAATAAACGGAGCGGTATATTGTTGAGTTATCAGTCAAATCTTCGGAGTCTTCCTTGTTAACAGCTTTGGATAATGTAGGCGAGCCTACTTGTTTTCTTTTGTCTGCACCTAATAACTCAAGCACTGCTTTTTCTGCCCGTTGCAAAATAATCTCGTCTGTCGCAATTTCCCCTTGTTTCCAAATATGCAAACTGGCGCTGTACATGATCAACTCACCTGTTTTTCTGTCAAAGACAACAATGGCACTCATGTCATTGGATTCGGGACTTTCCAGATTGAGGTTTAACAGATTTTCATCCATCTCACTTTTCACAATCGTTCGTTTCGTCAACGTTTTCAATGCAGGCTCCAGCTTTTCTAAAGCAGCTACGATCTGAGTGGACCGCTCCGGGAGCTTTTCCTCACTTTTTGTAACAGATGCAATGTGGCTAGGATGGATTTCAGGACTTGCAGCCAAGGCTGTTCCACTTGTTGCTGGCAACATCATTGCTATTGTCAATGCGATTGCTGTGCGTTTTCCATTTCGTTTCATTAAATCTCCTCCTTCTTTCTTAATCCTCGTACTCTCCCCATTTAAACGATCCGTTTACGGCATCGACGGTTGGCCAGCCTTTGCTGGTATCGAGCTTGTAAACGAGAATGGGTGCATTCTTCTCTCCTGACCTCGGCCAGATATAGGTCAACTTGACCGGTACCTGTTTGGAAACAATATCTGCTGCCTGTTGGGCCGTTACAGATGGTTTGAGCACAGGATATTTACGATCCTCTGCTGGAACTGATGCCACGAATTCAACGACTTTTCCCTTATTTGGATCAATTGCTACTCCGTAGGAATACTCCATGAGTGGTATCCCATTTTGTTTTTCGAGAAATAAAAAGCCATACTGCTCAACGGATTTCTTGTCCTCTTGTTTGATTTCCTCATACATCTCGACTTGCCACTCGGCTTTTTTAGCATAAGGCTCCAGGAACGTAATCGCCTTTTGCAAGGATTGCTCCTTTGTTAGGGGCACTGAGAGATTTTCGATATGTGCCCAATTTACGTATCCGCCGATATCGCCAGTCACTTCGTTCACCACAATAGATGCCCGATTATAATCGATAGTGTTCGACCAGTCATAAGTGATTTCACCCTGCTGTTCGTCTTTTCGATAGGTTGTATACAGCTTCTTGGTATCAACCCCAAACAAGTTCTCTAAAATTTGCTGATCCGTTGCGCCTTTTGCAATGAATGGCTTTCCTTGGGGTTTCAAAGAGATGTCCTTGATATCAGATGCATGGAGATTTCCATCCCCTTCGTCTGCTCCCCATTCCATTTCGATCTGCTTTCCCGTCAATGCATCAAATATTGGTGACGTCCTCATGGTGTATTCAATACCGGGTTTCCCATCCATTCCTTCCCATACATAGCCATAACGAAGGCGTTCGGGCGTAAATATTTGCTTCTGGATCTCTTCTTTTGCCACAGCTTTTTTCGGATCAGCAACCTGTATCCCCGTCAAATCGAGCGGTTGAAAAGATAGGCTTAACAAATGCCCGCCTGAATCCATTTCCACATCGATACCAAAGCGCGTTTCGTCTATTTCCAGACCATTTAGCAGAATCGGAAAGTACACATTCGGGTATATAAACAACTCTTCTTCACCGTATACCGTTTTCGACAATTGAGGCGCATCTGTCATTTTTCGCTTCTTTTCTCCGAACAACTCTTTCACAGCTTTCTCAGCCTTTTGCACGATGGCTTCGTCTGTTACTTTTTCATTCTCTTCCCAAATGAATGGGGAAGCCTCGTAACCAAGTAATTCACCGCTATGGCGATCAAAAAGCAGATATGCACTCATTTCAGTATCGTCAGGATGGCTCATATACAAATCCACTTGATTTTCATCGTAATCAGAAATAACGACCTCTCGGAACGTCAGAGCTTTTAAGGCAGGCTCCAGCTTCTCCAGCGCAGCGACAATCTCTAGTGCACGAGCAGGCAGCTTGACTTGTTCTTTGGATGGGTTTTCAGCATTTTTCAAAATCAATTCCGGACTTGCAGCAAATGCTTGGGCACCCGTTCCCAGCAGCATGGTTGTCACTGCAAAAGCAGCCGTCGCACTTTTCCAATTTGGTGTCATGAACATTTCTCCTAATCAATTATGATGATAGCTATGCATTCTATCTTACTTTTTTCCCACTATTTAGCATAGATCCCCGCACAAAAAAACAGCACTTTCCCTTTACAGAGAAAGTGCTGTCGTATGTTTTGCCCTACAGGCTGTTCAATACTTCCTGAATCAACTTGTTTACCATTCCCGGGTTTGCCTTACCTTTGGTTTGCTTCATGACTTGGCCTACAAAGAAAGCAGCTGCTTTTTCGTTTCCGGACTTGAAGTCTGCCACGGCTTGCGGGTTGGAATTGACCGCATCAACGACGATTTGACGCAGAGCGCCTTCATCACTGATTTGGACGAGTCCTTTTTCTTCGACGATCTGCTTCGGCTCTTTGCCGGTCTCGACCATCTCTTTGAAGACGGTTTTGGCGATTTTGGAGGAAATGGTTCCGTCCTCGATCAGCTTGATCATCTCACCCAAGCCTTTTGGTGTCATTTTTACATCAGCAAACACCAGGTTGTTGGCGTTGAGGTGTGCCAACAGGTCAACCATCAGCCAGTTTGCTACTGACTTCGGCTCTGCTCCTGTTTTCACAGTCTCATCAAAGAAATCAGCCGTCTCTTTGGAGATCGTAATGACTCCGGCATCATCCTTAGACAAGCCAAACTCGTTCACATAGCGAGCCTGACGAGCATCTGGCAGCTCTGGAATGGTTGCGCGAACCGCTTCAATCCACTCCTCGGAAATCTGCATGCGAACCAGATCCGGGTCTGGGAAGTAACGATAGTCGTGCGCTTCCTCTTTGGAACGCATCGTCAACGTCTTCTTGTTTGCTTCATCCCAACGGCGCGTTTCCTGAACGACCTTGCCACCGGAAGAAACTACCTCCGTTTGACGCTGCACCTCGTACTCCAAGCCCATTTGCACGTTGCGGAAGGAGTTCATGTTTTTCAACTCAGCCTTGGTTCCGAATTCTTCTTGACCATACGGGCGGATGGAAACGTTGGCATCGCAACGCAGGGAGCCTTGTTCCATGCGAACGTCAGATACTTCGGTGTACTGGATGATCGCTTTCAGCTTTTCCAGATACGCACGTGCTTCCTCCGGTGTGCGGATGTCCGGCTCGGAAACAATCTCGACGAGCGGTACCCCGACACGGTTGAAGTCTACCAGAGACTCTCCGCCAAAATCGCTGTGCGTCAGCTTGCCCGCATCCTCTTCCAAATGCAGACGAGTGATCCCAATGCGCTTCGTCTCACCGTTTACTTCGATGTCGATCCAGCCATTGTAGCCGATCGGTTGGTCAAACTGCGAGATTTGGTACGCTTTTGGCGAGTCTGGATAAAAGTAGTTCTTGCGGTCGAACTTGGTCTCGCGGGAAATCTCGCAGTTGAGGGCGAGCGCTGCTTTCATCGCGAACTCTACCGCTTGCTTGTTCGTTACAGGCAGTACACCTGGATGTCCCAAGCAGATCGGGCATGTATGTGTATTCGGCGGTGCACCAAATTCAGTCGGGCAGCCGCAAAAGATTTTACTGTTGGTCGATAGCTCGGCGTGAACCTCCAAGCCGATGACGGTTTCGTACTTGCTCATGCTCTTACCCCCTCACCCATTCCGGTTTGCGACCGTAGAAGCCTGCTGTTTGCTCATACGCATGGGCTACGCGCAATACGGTGGATTCGTCAAATGCACGACCTACGATCTGCAAACCGATCGGCAGACCGTTTTTGGAGAATCCGCACGGCACACTGATTGCTGGCAGACCAGCCAGGTTTACAGGAACGGTACAAATATCCTCCAGATACATTTTCACCGGATCATCTACGTTTTCGCCTACTTTGAAAGCCGTAGAAGGCGTGGTTGGATGCAGGATGACATCGTAGTCAGCAAAAATGTTGTTGAAGTCCTGGATGATCAAGGTACGCACCTGCTGCGCCTTTTTGTAGTAAGCATCGTAATAACCAGACGAGAGCGCGTAGGTTCCGAGCATGATGCGGCGCTTCACTTCTGGGCCAAAGCCTTGGCTGCGAGATTCCTTGTACAGCTCGATCAGGTTTGCCGCATTATCTGCACGCACACCATAGCGAACGCCGTCAAAACGAGCCAGGTTGGACGAAGCTTCAGACGAAGACAAGAGGTAGTAAGCTGGCACTGCATATTCTGTGTGCGGCATGGAAACCTCGCTCCATGTAGCACCCATGCTCTCCAACTGCTTCAATGCTGCCAGAACCGCATCGCGAACCTCAGGGTCAATCCCTTCTCCGATCAACTCTTTCGGTACCCCGATACGCAGTCCTTTTACATCTCCAGTCAATGCAGACAAGTAATCCGGTACGTCCACATTGGCAGAGGTAGAGTCGTATTCATCATGTCCCGCAATCGCTTGCAACACATAGGCAGAATCCTCAACGTTTTTCGTCACAGGCCCGATTTGATCCAGTGAGGACGCGAAAGCAACCAGCCCGAAACGGGATACGCGTCCATACGTAGGCTTCAAGCCGACAACGCCACAAAAAGCAGCAGGCTGACGGATGGAACCGCCTGTATCAGAACCAAGGGTGAAATAAAAATGACGCGCAGCCATTGCCGCCGCTGAGCCACCGGAGGAGCCGCCCGGAACGTAGTCGGTGTTCCACGGGTTTTTGGCTGGGAAAAAGCCGGAATTTTCGTTGGAGCCGCCCATCGCAAACTCGTCCATGTTCAGCTTCGCGACGATGACTGCATCGGCTTCCTTCACCTTTTTGGAAACAGTCCCGTCATGGACAGGATCGTAATTCGCCAAAAATTTGCTCGCGCAAGTCGTGCGAACGTCTTTTGTAACCAGGTTGTCCTTTAATCCGGCAGGCAAGCCGTAGAGAAGACCCAGCTCCTCATTTCCCTTGACCAGACGCTCGTCCAATTGGCGGGCATGAGCCAAGGCTCCCTCTTCATCTACATGCAGGACGGATTTGATTTCTTCGTCATGCTCCTTGATGCTAGCGATGGAAGCCTGCACCAGATCCGTTACCGAAATCTCTTTTGCGCGCAGCGCGCTATGTATCTCAGACAATCGCTTGTCAAACAGCGACACAGTGGGTTCCTCCCTTCTCATTATCCAGTAGGTTATTCGAATACAGCCGGTACTTTAAACTGCCCGTCTTCGTGATCTGGTGCGTTTTTCAGCACGTCTTCACGTGGCAGGGACGGTCTGTTTACGTCTTCGCGCATGACGTTTTTCACGTCTGTAGCATGACTGGTTGGCTCAATATTGGATGTATCGAGCTCATTGAGTTTGGCTGCAAAATCAAGAATCGCATTCAGGTCTTTTGTGTACCGCTCCGCTTCTTCCTCAGTGAGCTGCAAACGGGCCAAATTAGCTACATGTTCCACTTCTTTGCGAGTAATGGCACTCATTCTTTCCACCTCCGAATCGTATCACATAACTTTGATCTTACTTGAAAAGAGCAGGTTCAGTCAATTTTCACAGGGATTTCGACGGAGAAAACAAATAATGTTTTCGGCAAAAAAATATTGATCGATTATTAACCAGTAAAAACACTCTGTCCGGCTGTTGAGGTGGGGAGGAAACAGGAGAAAACGCTCAGCTTCTAGGTCCACCCGCTGGGAGATTGACTGCCCGGCTCCATGTAAAAAAGCGAAACCCGCGTCCAAAGTCGTCCTTTCAGGGGGTGTCTCAGGGGTGGACGCTAAGGGCTTGTTTCTCTTTTTTTCATTGCGCCTCGGTCGGTGTCCCTAAGATCTTCGCTTATTTCTCCTGTTTCCTCGACGAGCTATCAGTTTGATTCGATTTTTTAATGCCGTAATAGATGGAAGAAAGTAATCAGTTACGACAGAGAAGAATATTTCCAGGCGTAGCGACTTGTGAAGTCCTACCCAGCGCAGAAGGGATTAGCGGGAAGTAGAAACGCAACGTGCCCGAGCTACGAAGCGGCTACCACTTTTGCGTTTCCCTGCGAATCCCTTCGGAGCGGACAGCCTCAACCCCCAGCGGGACGGAGCCTGGAGCCTAGTCTGGAAATATTCTTCTCCCCACCGCAGCCACATCCATTAGAAGACTAAGAAAAAACAAGTCCAAGGCATTTGCCCTGGACCGTGATCTCTTCAGTCGTTCGTTATTCCGCCTTCTTTGTCGCGAGCGCCTGCCCCATCAAGAGAGACTTCCCTTTTTCAACGCCTGTTGCCCATTCGAGCTCGTTGGACTCCAACAGCAAAATGACGGTCGAACCAAATTCGAACCAGCCCAGCTCCGAGCCTTTCTCATAACGAGGTGTCCCAGCAATCTTCTCGTGGGTTTGTCGACCGTGCTTGATATTCGTCGTCGCTGTGTTGTAGCAGACCTTCACGCTGCCTACAAACAAGGCTCCTACTTTAACCAAAGCCATATCGCCCAGGCTATCTGTTTTGATGTGAGTTACCAAGCGTTCATTCCGAGCAAACAAACGGTCTACATTTTCAATCCCGAGCTTGTTGACGGGATAGAGTCTGCCTGGCATATAGCAGTAACTGCTCAAATCGCCTGTTACTGGCATATGAATCCGGTGGTAGTCCCTTGGACTCAAATAAATGGTGATAAATTTACCACCATAATAACGCTTGGCCTCTTCCTCCGAACCGCCCAACAACTCACTTACACTGAAATCTTTTCCCTTTGCTTGAATCAAGGTGCCCTCGCAAATATCACCCAACTGCGAAACAGTTCCATCCACCGGGCTCACGATAGTGTCTGGCCCAGGTGCAATCGGTCTCGCTGCGGGCTTCAGGCGTCGGGAAAAGAACTCCTTCAGCGTGCGGTATTCTGACGCTGGCTTTTCTATGATCGACGTATCAATTTGATAGTGCTTTATGTATCGTTGAATGGCTAATCGACTAAAGGGAGTAGCGGTAATTTTGCCCATAGTCCGGGACATCGCGTTTTGTGGCAAGCGATGGATGAGACCTGGGAGCAGCTTTTTGCCCATAAGAAATGCTCCTTCGTAAAACAACAATACCCTTACTTTACCACTTCTGCTAACAGCCAGTAAACCCCGCACTATTACCAGAGGTTCATCATTTTCTTCGACAGTCTTGCTATACTATAATCATTCTAAGAAGCCACTTATCAGGAGATATCGGTTATGGTGAAGAAACTCGATATTACTACACTTATCAGTCAGCATGGTGATATCCTAACCAGTCTATTCGATCATATGTCGGACATGTTCTTTCTCATGGCTGTCGAACAAGATGTGGACGGGGAGTATCAGTTTCGCTATGTATTGATGAATCCATCGGCGATGCACGTCGCCCAATTGAGCGAGGAAGCATACGGAAAAAAGTTTGAGGACGTCTATCCTCATGAAAAAGCCAGCTTATTACAGCACATGTACACACAAGCAGTAAAAAGCGGGAGTCCGATCCATTTTACTGCGAATGGTGACATCATTGGCGAATCCATTCTATCTCCTGTCTACGATAGCCATGGCGTATGCACGCATGTCTTTTCCATTACCCGGGATGTTACCGAGCGAACAAACCTGGAGTCACAGCTAGCCTACATGGCGTATCATGATGTGCTCACGGGATTGCCAAACAGGCGGCTCCTCTCCGAAAAACTCCAGCAAGCTCTACGTGCTGCCCAATCAAAAGAGGAAATAGTCGCTGCCCTCTATCTGGACTGTGACCGCTTTAAAGAAATCAACGACACATGGGGTCATGACACAGGCGATCTGTTTTTGCAAATGCTGGCTACTCGCCTCAAGTCATCTGTTCGGGATGGAGATATCGTCGCACGTCTGGGTGGAGACGAGTTTGTCATCGTCCTGACCGGCATTCACTCCGAACGTCAGGTTGAAAAAATTGCGAACCGTATCCTGCTTGCAACGCAAGAGCCATGGATGATCGAGGACCGGACCATACCGTTTTCGACAAGCATAGGCATTGCCCTCTATCCAGCATCTGCAAGCGAAGCCGAACAACTGCTGAGCAATGCAGACAAAGCACTTTATCAGGCCAAAAAGACAGGGCGGAATCGTTTCTTTTTCTTTAACCCTATTTGATTATTGGCTGTAAAACAAAAACACGGCCAAGACGGAAAACAGCAAGCTCACCACATACAGAATGATAACCGTCTGCTTCGTAGACAACCCCCGGGACATGAGCCGATGATGAACATGTCGGCGATCCGCTTGGTACATGGGGGAACCCGCCAAAAGCCGACTGATGATGACCTGTACAGTGTCTATGACGGGCAAGCCTACTGCCAGTACCGTCACGACTAATGAAATGATTGTAGCCCCTTTCATCGTTCCTTCCAATGAGATCACGCCGAGAGCGAATCCCAAAAACATCGAACCTGCATCACCCATAAAAATTTTCGCCGGATAAAAATTAAAGCGTAGAAAAGCGAGTGCAGCACCTGCCAGTGCAACTGCCAATAATGCCGTTAATTCTTGACCTTTGAGCATCGACAAAAAGAACAAGGTCACTGCTGAGATTGCGGTAGCACCGGCAGCAAGCCCGTCGACTCCATCCAAAAAATTCACCATATTGATCAAACCGACGATCCACAGCACGGTCATCAGCAGGGAAACAAGGATTGGAAATGAGATATACGTCCCATCCTCTCCCCCCAGCCACATCAAATTGATTCCCCGAAAGCGAATATCCATGAGAAAGGTCATCGTCGCGACCAGTAACTGCACCATCAGCTTCGGCAGTGCCGGAAATTCTTTTTTTTGCGACTTAAACGTATCGTCTACCCATCCAATGGCCACTAACACGGCCCCTCCAACTGCCAAAACTGCAACGGATTTTTGCGCCCCTGCAAAAAAAGTTGACACTAACAAGAGACCGACAAACATCGCCAAACCACCAGATAATGGGATCGGCCTGCTATGTCCCTTTCTCCCCTTTGGCATATCCAGCAGCTTTGTTTTCCAAGCCAGCCAATTTGCTACTGGCATCAACAAATACACAACAAAAAACGAGGAGAGTCCTGACACGATATAAGTAAACAGCTACCCTCACCTGCTTTGCCCTTCATTTTGTCTTTAGTGTGGACAAAATGGGAACAAAAAAGCCGCCTCTGTAAAAGAGGCAGCCTTTTTTATTGCGTAGCTTACAGTTTTTCGGACACCATTTTTGCTTGTGTGAAGAGCAGGAGGTAGTCTGGTCCACCCGCTTTGGAGTCTGTACCGGACATGTTGAAGCCTCCGAATGGATGTACACCCACCAAAGCGCCTGTGCACTTGCGGTTGAAGTACAGGTTACCTACGTGGAACTCTTCGCGAGCGCGCTCCAGGTTCTCACGGTTGCGGCTGATGACAGCGCCAGTCAAGCCGTACTCAGTGTTGTTCGCGATTTCCATTGCATGATCAAAATCGTTGGCTTTGCAGAACGCTACCACTGGGCCAAAGATCTCTTCTTGCATGATGCGAGCTTGTGGATCTACATCTGCAAATACAGTTGGCATGATGAAGTAGCCGGATTCTGGACCTTTTTCGCCACCAGCAACCAGTTTGCCTTCTGTTTTACCAATCTCGATGTACTCGAGGATTTTGTTGTATGCTTTCTCGTCAACCACAGGACCTGTGTAGAAATCGTTGGTTCTGATGTCGCCCACAGTCAGTTGTTTTGTCAGTTCTACTACGCGGCCCAGTACTTGGTCGTACACGTCTTGGTGAACGATTGCACGGGAGCAAGCGGAACATTTTTGACCGGAGAAGCCAAATGCAGAAGCCACGATGGACTGTGCAGCCAACTCGATATCGCAGTCGTTGTCAACAACGATGGAGTCTTTACCGCCCATTTCAGCAACCAGACGCTTCATCCATTTTTGACCTGGACGATGTTTCGCAGCCAGTTCGTTGATGCGCAGACCTACGTCACGGGAGCCTGTGAAACTGATGAAACGAGTCAGGTTGTGCTCTACGAGGTAATCCCCGATTTGGCTACCGGAACCTGGTACGAAGTTTACAACACCAGCTGGTACGCCAGCGTCTTCGAGAATCTCCATGAATTTCGCAGCGATTACTGGAGTGGTAGAAGCAGGCTTCAACACAACGGTGTTACCCGCTACAAGAGCTGCTGTCGTCATACCAACCATGATCGCAAGAGGGAAGTTCCAAGGTGGGATAACGATACCTACACCAAGTGGAACGTAGTACAATTCGTTATCCTCATCAGGGATACGAGGCAGATCATGGCGCTGGGACAGCTTATCCATTTGACGGCCATAGTATTCCATGAAGTCGATTGCTTCTGCTGTGTCAGCGTCAGCTTCTGCCCAGCTTTTTCCTGCTTCTTTTACGAGCCAAGCAGAGAACTCATGCTTACGGCGACGCAGGATTGCTGCTGCTTTATACAGATAGCGGGAACGTGCTTGTGCAGGGACCTTTTTCCATGTTTCGAAGGTGCTAGCAGCTGTTTGGATCGCTTTTTCAGCCAATGCTTGGTCAGCCTGGGAAACAACGCCCACTACTTGTTCTTTATTAGAAGGGTTGAAGGAGTTGGATTTCTTTTCAGTTGTGATGCGTTCTCCGCCGATGATAAGCGGATACTCACGGCCAAGCTCACTTTCTACCTTAGCGAGCGCTTCTTCAAATGCCTTTTTATTTTCTGGCAGACTAAAATTGGTAAACGCCTCGTTTTTGAATTCCACTTGCATCTGTGACGCCTCCTTATCGATATCTTCCATGTTCGGATCACTCATAAAACATATGCAAGGATCATACCAACAAAACCATTAAAGGCTCGACTCTATTAGTGTTTGCATTTTTGCAGAAAAATCACCGACAAGATTCAAGAACTATCCCGAACACTTTTGTGCATACACCGTTCAACATTTCACACATCTGTTCAATCCACTATCTTTTGTGTACAAAAAAAACACCCGATCTCCTCACCTTCTCAGGTGATCATTCGGGTGTTTTATGCTTTTCCTTATTGTCTGTAAATATGCATATACGGCTCTCCACTTGTCGGCCGAATGTAGAGCGACAATGGTTTATTCATCGACTGTACGTACAGGTTGACGTGAACGCTTTTGTCGAAGAGCTGATTAATGCTTCCTGCTGCAAATTGCGTAAACTGCAAAACCTCTGTTCTGGAGTCATACTCTGCCGTGGCTGTAATCGTAATTTCAGTGAGCTTGCCGTCCATGAAACGTCCCAGACCAGTCATCCCGATATATTCAGGGAAATAGCCCTTGGATTGGCGCATCAGCTTGTCGTACTGCAACGACTGCTCTGGGTATTTCTGCTCAACCTCCGGACTCGGGAACAGGAAATATTCCTCTTCGATCGGCAGCCACTTGGATATCGTTGCTTCATTCGCCCCTACTGTTCCTGACATGATGAAGTGCCCCGGCACCAGAGTAGAATTCGCCTCCGGTACTTGATACATCAAAACCAGGATCGGAACTTCCGGACTAGTTGCACGTACAGACTGCACGATACGAGCTGCAAGCTGCTGACCTTTTGCTTGCAGTTCTTGTGTCGTGTACACCTTGTCCTGACCGGTTGCATCCTGATAGTTCGGCGAAAGCGACAAGCCTAACACCATGCCAGCCAGGCTCTTATCCTTCTTGCTCAGGTAATCATGCTCCAGTACGTGCACGAGAATCCCGTTTTTCTTTTTCCCGTTGGCCCCAGCCGTCTTTTCCTGTGCGATCCACTGAGTAACTTGCTCTTTTTTGACCACTTGACCTTCTTGGAAATAATAATCGGACGTCGGGTATGTCTCCCGAGCAAACTCCATCAAGCCTAATTCAAGGTGACTGAAATCGACGCGATATTTCGTATCAGCAAGCATTCCTCGTGTCTGGTTTGGCTGGTACGGGGTAATGCTGCCGTAGTAATCCTCGGATACTTCCACTACCTCCGACAAGGACGGTGTAGTAGGCTCAGGAGCTTTGTCCTTGCCCCCAGGTATCAACGAGCAGCCAGTCAATGCCATCACAAGAAGTACAGCTGTCAAGAACCTGCATCCTGTCAAAAACTTCACTTTCATAGATTACTCCTTTTCGTATCCAAAGGTGGGCGATGTACAAATCATTCGTTCCACTTGACCCATCGATTGTCTTCGAGCTTGTAGATCAATGCCGATTCGCCAATTCCCACCCATTTTGTATCCTCGCCACCTGAAGCAATGACAATCAGCTTTTCCGGTGAGCGAGCATCAAGCAAACGCCATTCGCCCTTGATTTTCTCGTAGATACCTTTTTCGGTTGCGACAGCGAGAGTGCCAGTTCGTCTGTTAATGGCTAGCGAATAGATCTGCTGTGCTCCGGGAATCTCCTCTGTCTTCCACTGCCCCTCTTCATTATAGAGCAAGCTGAATTGGGCCGCTACATAGAGTCGGTCTTGTTCGGGATCAAAGTCCATGGCAAATACTTCCTGATCCATCGGCTGCCACAGACTCCATGATTGGGCCCCGTCCGTCGACTGATAGATGCCTTCACCCGAGACAAAGGCAAACAGACGCACTTCGTCTCCTTGGCGATTCCCTACAAAGCTGCTGATATTCGCTGGCTCTGGCAACCCCTTGTTGACAGAAGTCCACTTTTTACCACCATCTGTTGAATGAAGAACCCCATCAATCCCGCCGACAAATATTTGCTTCGGATCATCCGGGTCCACAAACCAACCTTCGATCGCATACTGCTCTAAATCTGTCGAGAGAGATCCCCACGTTCCACCGCCAGCTGAGCTATACAACCCTGCATTCGTACCAACCCATATTTGACGAGCATCATCGGTCATCATCAGATTGTGAATGGTTGCTCCCAATTCCAATACGTCCTGATAGGTCAAGTTCCCTTGTAGAGCAGCAGCTGTGACTGTTGGAGGAGTCGTATTAATTTGTTTACCACTGCCAGTACTGCTGTTACTTCCACAGCCAACCAATTGCAGCATGGCTATTACACCGATTCCCCATTTCAGGAAGCTATTCATGCTCTTCACGTCCCTTCCCTTACTCATCCGTTGTCGCCACCGTTTTCTTAGGCGTTGCTCTCCAATACTTGCAGGAAGCCTGCTTCGTCCATTACAGCCACGCCTAGTTTTTCTGCCTTCTCCAGCTTGGAGCCGGCTTTTTCACCTGCAATCACCAGGTCTGTCTTTTTGCTGACGCTGCCTGTTACCTTGCCACCCAAGCGCGCAATCGCTTCCTCTGCCTCCTGCCGCGACATTTGCGTCAAGGTGCCGGTCAAAACGATTGTTTTGCCTGAGAATGGGAGGTCTTCGCCACTCTCAATGCGGATTCCTTTGTACTCCATGTTTACTCCGGCCGCTCGCAGTCTCTCAATAACTGCCTGCGCCTGCGGCTGTGCGAAGTAGTTCACAAGACTCGCAGCCATTTTCGGCCCGATCTCATCGATTTGCGTAATCTCTTCTTCGGATGCCCGCATGATGGCATCGATATTGCCAAAATGCTCCGCGAGAACACGTGCCGCCTTGGCTCCAACCAAGCGAATGCCCAGACCGAACAATACGCGCTCCAGCGAGTTCTCCTTGCTTGCTTCAATTGCCGCAAGCAAATTATCTACGGACTTTTCACCCATGCGCTCCATGCCCAGCAGAGCATCACGCTGCTGGTGCAAATAATACAGGTCAGCGACACTGTGGATAATACCGTCGCGATACAGCTGAGCCACGACCTTTTCTCCCAAGCCGTCAATGTTCATGGCCGTCCGGGACACGAAATGAATCATGCCTTCACGGATCAGTGCGGGACACATTGGATTGATGCAGCGCAGAGCCACTTCTTCCTCCAAGCGTACCAGCTCGCTCCCGCATTCTGGACAATGCGTTGGCATGGCAAACGGTACTTCATTTCCAGTACGACGCTCTGGCAAGACCGCGATAATTTCCGGGATAATGTCCCCTGCTTTCTTGACGACAACATGATCACCGATAAGGAGGCCTTTTTCCCGAATGATGTCTTCGTTGTGCAAGGAAGCGCGCTTCACGGTCGTACCTGCCAAACTGACTGGCTTCAATAAAGCAGTCGGGGTGACATTCCCTGTACGCCCCACAGATACTTCAATACCTTCGAGAATCGTAACCGCTTCTTCGGCAGGGAACTTGTATGCGATGGCCCAACGTGGACTTTTCGCAGTAAAACCAAGCTCCTCCTGCTGAGCGTAACTGTCGACCTTGATCACCATGCCGTCGATTTCATAAGGCAAATGAGGACGCTTCTCTGTCCAACTGGCAATAAAAGCGAGCAGTTCATCGACGTCGTCAAATACACGTCGCTCCTGATTCACCATGAAACCTAGCGTCTCCAGCAAATCAAGCCCTTCACTGTGCGATTCCACTGTCTCCCCTTGCAAATCGCCAATGCCGTAAATAAACGTATCCAGTTGACGGGATGCGGCAATTTTCGGATCGAGCTGTCGGAGCGAGCCTGCTGCGGAATTGCGCGGATTGGCAAATAACGCTTCTCCTCGCTCCTCGCGCTCTTTATTCAGCTTTTCAAATGCTCCCTTGGACATGTAAGCCTCACCGCGAACCTCAAGGGTTAACGGCTTCGTCAATCGCAAAGGAATGGAACGAATCGTTTTCAGGTTTTGTGTGATGTCTTCGCCTGTTGTTCCGTCTCCACGTGTAGCCCCGCGGACGAACAGCCCATTTTCATAATGAAGCGACACGGCCAGACCATCAATTTTCAGTTCAGCTACATATCGGACAGCCTGACTGCCAACGGCCTGACGAACCCGGCGGTCAAAGTCCCTGATGTCCTCCTCATTAAAGGCGTTGCCGAGACTGAGCATCGGTGTCTTATGAACTACCTTTTCAAAGAAGGGCAGCGGCTCTCCCCCTACACGCAAGGAAGGGGAATCAGGTGACTGCAAATCAGGGAAGCTGGTTTCAAGCTCCTTTAGCTCCCGCATCAATTGATCGTATTCCTGGTCAGAAATCTCAGGTCGATCCTCTTCATGGTAAAGACGATTATGCCGCTCAATTCGTTTCGCTAATTCTTTAATTTTTGTTTCCGCCGTCAATCGATCCATTTCGTTCATCCTTTACTTTTGCGATTGGCCTGTATTTGCATTTGCATATTATCCTTTTTGAATAGGAGCGAACTTCGCTAACAGCTTTTTAATGCCAGTCGGGCTTGGGAAAGCAATGTCGAGCTCCATGTCGTCGCCCGTTCCTTTTACTTTGACGACCGTACCGTTGCCCCATTTGCCATGCGCCACTCTGTCGCCAACCTTCCAATCAACGCCTGCTCCTTGACCGTGTCCAGGCAGTTTTTCACCCGCCGGACGAGTAAATGTAGCAGGTGTACTGCTTGCGGTTCGCTGACCCATGCCAAATTTCGGAGCAGAGCCTGCTTGTGAGGAGGACGCTCCAAACGGTCTCGCTCCCGCATCACGTCCGAATGCACTGCCATCACGCTGTCCAAATGCACTGCTGCGTCCACCACCGAAGCCTCTGTCCGCTGTCGCTGGATTTCCTTCCAACAGCTCAGCCGGAATTTCTTGCAGGAAGCGAGACGGCGCATTCACATTGGTCCGTCCAAACAGCGTCCGCATACGGGCACATGTCATGTACAGGCGTTCCTCCGCCCGTGTAATTCCCACGTAAGCCAGACGGCGCTCTTCCTCCATTTCGGCATCGTCAAACAAAGAGCGGCTATGCGGGAAGACACCTTCCTCGCAACCTACCAGGAACACCACAGGGAACTCCAGCCCTTTGGCGCTGTGCAAGGTCATTAATACAACCTGTCCCTCTGCCGATACTTCCTCCTGGGCACCATCATCTCCCAAGGAATCGATGTCTGCTACCAGCGCGAGGTCGGTCAGGAACGCAAGCAAGCTCTTGTCTTCATTTTTGCGCTCGAACTCCTGGGTTACAGACAGGAACTCCTCGATATTCTCCAGACGAGCCTGTGCTTCCAGCGTCTTTTCTTCTTTTAATGAATCGCGGTATCCAGAGCGCTTCAGCACTTCTTCCACCAGCTCAGTCACACTCAAGTAATCGGTCATTTGCATCAGATTCGAGATGAGATCATTAAAGGAAAGAATTGCATTCGTGGTGCGTGAAGGCAGCCCCATGTAAGCCGTCTCCTGAATCGCTTGGAAAAGGGACTGACCATTTGCGTTCGCATACGCTTGTAGCTTGTCTACCGTCGTATCCCCGATATTACGCTTCGGTACGTTGATAATGCGCTGCAAGCTGATATCGTCATCCGGATTGGAGATGAGACGCAAATAAGCCAAGATGTCCTTGATCTCTTTGCGATCGTAGAACTTGGTTCCGCCGACGATGGTGTACGGCATATTCGACTTGATGAAAACTTCCTCGACCACACGAGACTGTGCATTCGTCCGATACAAGACTGCGAACTTGTCGTAGCGCTTATACTGTGCCATCTGCTTGCGAATCGTATCGACAATAAAATACGCCTCGTCGTGCTCGGAATCACCCTGGAAGCACATGATCTTGTCGCCGCCTGGATTCTCTGTCCAGAGCTTCTTCTCCTTGCGCAGCTTGTTGTTGGCAATGACCTGGTTTGCCGCCTGCAAAATCGTTTTGGTGGAGCGATAGTTTTGCTCGAGCTTGATGAGCTTGGCTTCGGGATAGTCTTTTTCAAAGTTTAAAATGATCGAGATATCTGCACCGCGCCATTTATAAATACTTTGGTCAGCATCCCCCACGCAGCATACATTTCGATACTTGTCAGCCAGCATGGAAATCAAAAGGTATTGCGCGCGGTTTGTATCCTGATACTCGTCAACGTGTATATAACGGAATTTCTTTTGATAAAACTCCAATACTTCCGGCACTTCTTTAAACAGACGAACTGTCGTCATGATCAGATCATCGAAGTCCAGCGACTGGTTATTTCTCAGCTTTTTCTGATAAGCCGTGTAAACCTTTGCTGCCACTTGTGCAAATGGATCGCCCGCTAGACGCGTATAGGTTTCTGGATCGGTCAGCTCGTTTTTCGCTCCGCTGATCGCAGCTAAAATCGAACGCGGCTCATACTGCTTCGGATCGATGTTCAATTCTTTTAAACATTGCTTGACGACAGACAACTGGTCACCCGCATCTAAAATGGAAAAGCTGCGATTGATCCCCAGTCGGTCGATATCCCTGCGCAAAATCCGCACACACAAGGAGTGAAACGTCGACAGCCATGCATCCTGCGCTGCCGCTCCGCCAATAATTGCCGCCACACGGTTTTGCATCTCCCGCGCTGCTTTGTTGGTGAAGGTGATCGCCAAAATGCTCCAAGGCGCTACCTGTTTGGCACTGATCAGGTATGCAATACGCTGTGTCAGTACCTTGGTCTTGCCACTACCCGCACCGGCCAAAATCAAGACGGGGCCTTCTGTTGTAAGGACTGCTTCCCGCTGCTCAGGGTTCAGGCCTGCTGTGATACGATCTGCATAAGACATATGTATAAATCCACCTTTCCACGTTCCCTAGACGAAAGCATATGTTCCTATTTTCGCACAGATCGCAGTGGAGTTCCAGTTCGTATCCCGAACAGGAAACATCATCCTTTGGGCAGCAATGGCTCATACATCAAATAAGCCCGATTCTCCGTCAGCCATTCCTGTTCCAACCATTCTCCTTCCAGCGTGTAAACATCCCGATACAATTCATTTTTCCGTTCATACCCTCCCCAAATCGAAGGATAGATCTCATGTTCTTTCTCGAAAATGACATACGTCCGTGTCGGTGGCATGTCTGAACGCCATTCGCCTGCCAAATGTGTATCGGTCAGGTAGACATGCAGTTGAAAGGGCTGTTGCGTCCGGTTGGCGATTTGCAAATCCAGATAATTATAGAAACAAGTGGCTCCACTTCCAAAAGGCTGTGTCCGATTCGAATCGGGAAAAACATCGTAGCTATGACGATGCCGTTCCGTGACTGTCAAGGGCGTATGCAAGGCCATCCAGTACAGTAGATTCGAGATCTGACAAAGCCCTCCGCCAACTCCGGCCGTGACTCGTCCCTGCGATAGCAGCATACCCTCTACATAGCCTTTGCTACGGGTCGGCTTGCCAATCTGCTTCCAATACGAAAAGGTTTCCCCGGGATGGATGATCAATCCGTTCAATCGTTCAATTGCCAGCCGCAAATTGATCACTTTGTTGTGCTGCATCCACATTTCCACGTTCTGCAATGGGCGTAACAAAATCGTTTGATGAGAATAATGGACATAACGGAACCATTCGCTTCTTTTCTCATGAGCGAACCTCGTTCGACCAAATGTCCATTGTACATATCTTTTCCAACGAAAAAAGGTCATGCCTGCTGCCAGACGCCACTTCCCCCGTGCGATCGGTTTCATTGTGCACCCCGACTTCCTGATTATTACAATAGACGCAGGAATTCAGGATGAAGTTGCGGTCGAATACGGGAGATCCGCTCACTTCTTACACTTTTGTAAGCGAGACGTAAGCAAATGCCATTTCTCCTCCATCCCCGGATGAGCTAGGATAGGAAAAGTGCGCGATCGGACGGCGAACAACGAGAGAAGGAAGTGATGGGATTGAGCGAAAACGCACCTACCATGAACCAACGAATTGATACATTAGATACCGTACGGGGCTTTGCCTTAATGGGCATTCTCCTCGTCAACATTGTGGCATTGCTGTATGCGCAAACACCTGAGATCGGAAGTGTGGACCACTGGCTGTTCCAGTTTTTCAATTTCTTTGTGGAATCTCGCTTCTTCGTGATCTTTTCCTTCTTGTTTGGCGTAGGCTTCTATATTTTCATCAGTCGGGCAAAAGAAAAAGGGGCCAATAGCACTGTTTTGTTCATTCGGCGTCTGATTGCGCTACTCGCTCTTGGCTTTGTGCATAAAATGTTTCACCCTGGTGAAGCACTTTTCATCTACGCTATCTTCGGTTTCATCTTACTGCCCTTTTATCGATTGAAGGCGCGAACCAATCTGATTATCGGCCTTATTCTGTCTATCGCTGTCTGCTCTATTGGCTTCAAAGCGCTTTTGGTGCTTCCCTTGTTTATTCTGGGACTTGCTGTCGGGCAGTACGGAGTCTTTCAGGACATTCCGAGATTTATGCCTGTGATTAAAAAAGTGCAGGGCGTGACCCTCGTCCTTTCGTTAATCGGCTTGTTTATCCAATACCGACTGACTCCGACTGATCTAGCAATGAGTGGGGCGAATCTGGTTGTAGACGATACCGTGTCAGAAGAAGCCCTCCAGCAGTTGATGAACTACACGATTGCCTTGACCTCTACTGGTCTTGTCATGGCTGCCTTTTACACGACTACCTTGATTCGGCTGCTGCAAAATAAAACCGTTCAGACCGTCCTCTCTCCGCTGACCAGCTACGGTCGCATGGCTTTGACAAACTACGTCGGACAAACCGTATTGATCCTTGTGGGAGGCTATTTGTTCGATTGGTTTGGCAATCTCGGCTACCTGCAAACGACATTGATCTGCCTTGGTATCTACGTGGTGCAAATGGTATCAAGCGTACTCTGGCTATCTGCCTTCCGCATGGGGCCACTGGAGTGGGTATGGCGATTATTTACGTATATGAAAATCACACCGTTGCGAAAATAAACAAGCAAAGACCCCAGAAAAGCTGCCTTGGTTGACAGCCGACTGGGGTCTCTATTATTTTTTCGCCAAGTATTTACGAATGTCAAAAGCAACGGCTGCCACAATGATGAGTCCTTTGATGATGAGCTGCCAATACGGGCTGACTCCGATAAACGTAAGACCGTAGTTGATGACACCAAAAATAAGGACACCCGCAAGCACTCCTGGAACGGTACCAATTCCGCCAGACGTCGAGACTCCACCTACCACACAGGCTGCAATGGCGTCCAGCTCGTACATGTTGCCGTAGTTGTTCGTCGCGCCACCTGTCCGGGCTGCCTCCAGAACACCACCGAGTCCATACAGGGCACCAGCAATGGCATAAATGATCATGAGGTTGAAAGCAACGTTGATCCCGGAAACAGTTGCGGCCTGCATGTTGCCCCCGATGGCGTACATGTTTTTACCAAGCCGTGTTTTGTTGAAGATCACCCAGACGATGAACGCAACCATGATCGCAATGATGACGATATACGGAATCGAATACGGGCCACTCGGGCCGATGTACCCTGTCCCAAGCTGATTGAAGTCACTCCGCAGTCCGGCTATTGGCTGCGATTGATTGGGCTCCATATCAAAATAGATAGAGTTGAACCCGTATACAATGACCATCATGCCCAGCGTGGCGATAAAAGGGGGCACACTAAAGCGGGACACAATGATGCCGTTGATCAGGCCAACCAGCAAACCCGAAGCAATTGCAATGATAATAGGGATAAGCAACGGCAAATCGGGTAAATCGGGGAAAAATCTCCGCGGATAGTCTTGAGTTTGCAGCATCGAGGCGGAGATGACAGCCGTCAATCCGACCACTCGCCCCGCGGAAAGATCCGTTCCGCCCGTAATAAGAACAAACGCAGCACCCAAAGCAATAATGGCACGAGTTGAGGATTGGATCAAAATATCCCGAAGCGTTGTAATGGAAAGAAAATTGGGATCGTAAATCGCTATTCCCGCTATTAACAAAACCAGAACGATATAGATGGCGTTTTGCGTAACAAAGCCATGCACCTGTTTAGCAGACAATTGAGACATGCCTGTTCCCCTCCTTTCTCATGCAAGATGCTTGGTAGCCAGCCGCATAATTTCTTCTTCCGTTGCCGCTGTACCTGACAAAAAACCGGAGAGCTTACCCTCGCACATAACCATGATCCGATCTGACATGCCAAGCAACTCCGGCATTTCCGAGGAAATCATGATGATGCCTTTTCCCTGGCTCGCCAGCTCCGCGATGATGGCGTAGATTTCGTATTTGGCGCCGACATCGACTCCACGCGTAGGTTCGTCCAGCAATAAAATATCCGGATCAGTCAAAAGCCACCGCGCCAAGAGAACCTTTTGCTGATTGCCTCCTGACAGGTTTTTGATCAGTGCTTTCATCGAAGGAGTCTTGACGCGGAGCATCTCGATGCTTCGGCTGACATCTGCTCTTCGCTTGCGCTCATTGAGGAGCAGAAAAGGTGTTTGATAACTGGCCAAATTCGCAATGACCGTATTTTCCAGAATCGATAAGACAGGAATGATGCCGGTGACTCTCCGCTCCTCCGTCAAGAGCGCCATTTTGTACTTTTTCGCATCCTTCGGTGATTTGATCCGTACCTCCTGACCGTTGATCGACACTTTTCCTGCTGACACTGCCCGCAATCCAAACAATGCCTCAATCAGCTCTGTTCGTTGTGCGCCCACGAGTCCGCCTATGCCCAAAATTTCGCCTTTGCGCAATTCAAACGACACATGCTGAAAGGACTGCGAAAATGGGGAGGTCAGTCCCTCTACCTTCAAAATGGGTTCCCCTGGTGTATTGGATCGACTTGGGAAACGCTGAGTCAGGTCCCGTCCGACCATCTTGGAGATGATCAGGTCTGTCGTCAGCTCAACTGCCCGCCATGTTCCAATGAGCTTGCCATCACGCATAATCGTCACGTCATCCGCGATCCGTAAAATTTCTTCCATCTTGTGTGAAATATAGATGATGGCGACGCCTCTGCTCTTCAGTTCGCGGATGATCGCAAATAGCTGCTCCACCTCGTTTCCTGTCAGTGAAGACGTCGGCTCGTCCATAATAATCACTTTGGATTGGTAGGAGACAGCTTTGGCAATTTCAAGCGACTGTACCTTGGATACAGACAAGTCACGGACAACAGCGTGCGGATTTAGGTCCATTCCCAAATCAGCAAACAGCTTCTCCGTATCTGAAAGCATTTTTTTCTCATCCACGAACGGAAAAGGACCGATTCTTTTGACCGGAAAACGTCCCAGCCATATGTTTTCCATGACATTGCGAAAGGGCACCGGATGCAGCTCTTGATGAATCATGGAGATGCCATGTGCCAGCGCGTCCTTTGAGCTGCTCATCGTCACCTGCTCCTGGTTTAAGACGATTTCTCCCGCATCTGGCCGATAAATTCCGAAGAGACACTTCATCAGGGTCGATTTGCCCGCTCCATTCTCTCCCATCAGTGCATGGACTGTTCCGGGACGGACTTTTAGCGTGACATCATCGAGTGCCTTGACCCCTGGAAATTCTTTATGAATGTGGTTCATTTCCAACAAAAACCCCTGCTGGCCCATGTGAATGCCCTCCTTCTTGCAAAATCATCCCCATCACCGAAACAGGAGAGTCGGATTCGTCTCTTCACCGACTCTCCTGCTTTTTATTTCGCCTCGTTCATGTTCTCCTTGGTGATTTTTTTGTAGGGCACCCACACGTACTTGCCGTCCGTAATGTCAAAGCCTGTGGAGTCTTTCGTAGGCGTTTCACCCTTCGCCAAAGACGCCGCAATACTAAGAGTGGCTTTTCCTTGGTTATTCGCATCGTTGAGAACCGTTCCGAGCAAGGTACCCGCCTCTAGCTCCTTTAGCGCGGGCGCTGTGGCATCCACGCCAACAACGGGCATGTACTTGCCATTCGCAAAATAGCCGGATGCCTTCAGCGCTTCGATTGCCCCCAGTGCCATATCGTCGTTGTTGGCAAGAACAGCTTCGATCTTGTCACCGGAAGCTGCGAGGAAGGCTGCCATCTTTTCTTGTCCTTTTACACGATCCCACATGGCCGTATCTTCCGCGACCTTTTCTACTTTAATCCCTGCATCTTCAATTGCCTTCACCGAAAACTTCGTCCGCAACTCCGCATCCTGATGCCCCGGCTCGCCTTTTAACATGACGTATTGGAGGACACCATCCTTGTTTTTATCTGCTTCCGGATTGGCCTTCCAGTAATCGACGATCAGCTGCCCAGAGATCGTGCCGGATTCCTCCGCTTTCGCTCCCACGTAGTAGACCTTATCCCACTTCTGCATATCCTCTGGCATCGGCTCACGGTTGAAGAAGACGACAGGAATATTGGCTTGCTTCGCTTTGTCGATAAGGACGCCAGCAGCTGTGCGATCCACCGGATTGATGGCGAGGGCATTTACCTTTTTGTTAATGAACAAATCCACTTTGTCATTTTGCGTAGGCTGGGCATTTTGGCTGTCTACAATGTCTACTTCAGCTTTGCCCTCTGCGGCTTTCGAAATCGCATTGCGCACTCCTGTCATGAACGTATCATCGAACTTGTAGATCGCGACTCCGACTTTGGGATTCCCCGCAGGAGCCGTCCCTCCCCCCGACGCTGCCGGCTGCGAACCGCCCGATTGTGAGCATCCAACCACTGAGAGTGTAACAACGGCTACCATTGTAGTGGCAATCAGCTTTCTCATTCGATAATCCCCCTTTATCCCCTATGTTTACATCTGATATATACCAAATGTAAGCGTTTTCCTGAATGTGTTCCATCGAAAATCCTGCGCATTTTTATCAAAATTCTCATCTGTTTTTCGGTGGTCTATTTAACGAAGGGGAAGAGGAGCTTTTGATTCTCCGACCAGAACATATTCTCCCGATCGATTACTTTTGTTCCCGTGTCGACCAGACTGGGCACTGCTTCTCCGTTGCTCGCTTCGACTGCGTACTTGACGCCGAGATATCCCATCGATAGCGGCTTCTGGATGATCGTCGCGGAAATAATTCCTTCCTGCAAATACTCGAGCACTTCCGGCGGACTGTCGATTGCTACGATTTTGACTTTGTCCCGCAGTCCACTGTTTTCCATTTCCTCGGCCACACCGATCGCTGTACTGGCATCGAGTGCAATCACTCCCTTCAACTGCGGATGCTTGCGGATCAGTTCGCGCGTCCACTCACTGATCTGCTTTTTATCTGAGGGAACATTTTCGTTGGCAACCAATTCAATCTCTATTTCCCGTGGGAGCAAGTCGAGGACGCCCTGTTCTCTTTGCTTGGCATTTGCCTTTGATCTATCTGTGCCGAGCAATGCGATTTGTCCTTTCTTTTCAATCAAGAACACCATTTTTTCGAATGCCTTCATGCCCATGTCGTAATTATCCGTCCCAATGTAGCTTTTCACGGCTGAATCTTTTCCGACTGTGTCGAGTACAAGGATCGGGATGGCCCGCTCTCTTGTCAGCTTGATGGCTTCACGCAAAACTTGCTCGTCACTAGGTGCCACCACGATTGTCTCGGAGCCATCTGCGATTGCCTGCTGCACCAGCTCCAATTGCCTCTGGGCATCCTCCTCGTAGTCCGGCGCGTAGAAATTCAGGTTTCGCTCATATTCCTTGGCAGCCATCTCCGCCCCGAGCTTGACCGTTCGCCAATAATCGCCATGCTTCATACGGACGATCAACGCCACTGTCTTTTTCTTGTCTACTTCCCCATTCGTTAGCGGGGCACTACACGAGTAAAAAAGCGTCACCGCTGCCAAAACGACCAGTCCGTATACGCTCAATCGTTTCACCGCTGTCCTCATAAACGATCTCGCCCCTCTGCAACCTGACGCGGAATCCATACAGACACAACGGTCCCCTCTTCCTGTTCGCTCTCGATTTCCAAACCGTACTGTTCGCCGAAGGTCAAGCGTATGCGCTCTTGCACGTTTTGAATTCCAACCCCCGAGCCTTCTTCGCTTTTGTAAAAGCCAGCTTTTACTTGTGTAAGAACATCTGGGGACATGCCCAAGCCATTGTCGCTTACCTGAAGTAACACCTTGCCGTCGATGAGTGCTGCAAATATGCGAATCCGTCCCGGATCAGCCAAATGCTCAATCCCGTGGTAGATTGCGTTTTCTACAATCGGCTGGAGCAGTAATTTCAGGGTCAGGCAGTTGAGCACCTCATCCTCATTCTCGACCACGATCTCGTACTCAAATTTTTGCTTGTACCTCATTTTTTGAATAATGAGATAATGTCGCACGTGCTCAAGCTCTTCGCGCACCGTGATAATGTTCTTGCCTCTGCTCAGGCTAATCCGAAACAACTTTGACAACGAAGTGATCGTGGTGATGACATCCTCATTTTTTCCGTTGCCGACCATTCTGACCACAGAGTTCAACGTGTTGTACAGAAAATGCGGATTGATCTGTGCCTGTAGCACCTCCAACTCGCTTTTTCGTTTGGCTTCCTGTTCCCGAATGATCTGGTGCATCAATTCCCTGACCTTCGCGACCATCAGATGAAAACGCAAGGAAAGCTGTTCGACCTCATGGCTTCCCCGGATCGGTTCACTCTCTGAAAAGTCTCCCTGCTCCACCTTTTCCATGGATTGCTCCAGCAGCTTGATCGGTCGTGATATTTTCGCAGAGAGATAGTGCAGCACGAGCAACACAATGACAATCACAAAGATGAGCAGCCAAAAAATGAAGCGGCTGATTTCTTTTTTGGTCGTGACAATCTCGTCCATGTAGGAGACCCCAATGATTTTCCAGCCTAGCTGATCGATCGTCTTGATGGTGATCAAGCGCGTTTCGTCGGGTGTCTCTTCTACATAGCTGCCGTAAGAATGCTTCAGCGGCAAAGAACGGTTTTCATTTTTCAATCCGGCGTAAATCAACTGCTGCTGCGGATGGTAGACGATGTTCCCGACCAAATCGATGATGTAGACATACCCCTTTTTCCCCAAGCCCACCCTCTGGCACAGGTCATCGATCTCCTTGAAATTCACATCGACCAAAAGTACGGCAGGTATTTCTCCATCAGGTCCGTGGAGAAGAATTTCCCGACTCATTGAGACAACCCAGGTATACTCCCCTTTAAACAAGTTCTGGATATGCGGGAGCGAAAAGTTCAGGTTCGTCGGGTCCTCGATCGCCTTCTGGAACCAGCTTTGTTCGGTCAAACGCGTGTTTTTCCTCAGTACCTTGGAAGGAGTTGTGGCCAATAGCGTTCCGTCTCGTGTAAAAACCGCGATAGAGACGATGTCCTTTCTCGTTTCTACTATGGTCTCAAGCTGTTCGCTCAGCTTGTATGCCGTGAGCCCCTTGCTTCTTCTGATCTTGTCATCGACGAGTTCGAAAATTTGCGTCATCCCGTTCAAATAGCTGTCCAGATTGTATTTCACCTGCTCCAGGATTTGCTGCGTGTGCAAATAGGCGTTTTGTTCTGCCGTCTGCGCAAATTTTCCGTACAGCATCACCCCGACAAACAGCATGACGAGTACCGTCACGAGTGTAAAGGAAGTGGTAATGATAAATTGAATGCCTTTGACCTTGATCACCGTGAGCAATCTTTTCATGGGTTAACCTTCCTGCTCGCTCTGACTTCGGTACTCTTTAGCAGACATACCTGTATACTTGCGAAAACTGAAACTAAAATAATTGGGATCGGTATATCCTACTTTCTCCGCGATTTCAAAGGACTTCAAATCGGTTGTCCGCAAAAGCTCCTTGGCCTTTTCCATGCGCAACGACAAGAGATAGGACACAAAGGTGGTTTTCGTCTCTTTCTTGAAAATACCGCTAAAATAACCGAGGCTGATGTGCAGATGCTCGCACACCTTATGGATGGATATGTCGGGAGAATGGTAATGTGCGTGGGTGAAATCCAATGCCTGCGTGATCAATCGCCTGTATGTCGTTTGCCGTCCGCTTGCGATATTCGCCATGAGGCGCTCACAAATATCTGTTATCTGTTCTCGGGCATCCTCCATACCGGTAAAGGTCGTCATAACCTGCAACAGATAACGTTGGCCTCCAAACAGTTGATCCATGTCGACTTCGGCACGATGGGCAGTCTTCAAAATGGTCGTCATAATCTCCAACAAATAAATTCGGTAGTCCTCAATGGATACGGGTACACCCGCCACTTGAGCAAACAATTCATCAATCACGGTCCGAAGCTCCGTACTCGTCCCCATTTTGATGCACCGAACCAATTCATGCTCCCTTCTCTCATCGAGGCGTATCTGCTCACTCGCTTGCTTTTCCACGTCATTGATCACAATCATCCTGTTGCAGCCGAGGATGCTTTTGTAATCGAGTGCCTGCATAGCGTTCTCATACGAGTAAGGGAGTGCCGCTGCATCAGTCACGACGTTGCCGATTCCGATTGTTACCGTGATGCTCATATATTTTTCAATCGTTCGCCTGATTTCTTCTGCGATATTTTGTGTTCGCACTTCCATTCGCTGCGTGTCGTCTGCTTTTGTTCGCATGAGCAGCACTACCTGATCTTCATGGAGAAAAACGATGCCCGCCTGTTTGCCTGCGTTCAGCTGCTCTTCCGCAATATTTTTCACAGCGAGAAGAAACAGCTGCTGCTCCTCCCGCTTGGGCTGGTCTATACAAATGACCGTCACGAGGTATTCGGGACTCCTGAGCTCTATCCCGTATTCGCATGCTTTTGAAAAAACATCGTGCTGTACGAGTTGACGACTCAGCAAAGATGATAAAAAAACTTCCCGCAACACCGGCAAGCTTTTTCGATAGCTATCGCGCAGCAACTGAACGTTTTCCCGATGGGCCGCCTCTTCGTCCATCCGTCGCTTGACCTTGTCCAGCGCTTCCATCAGTTCGCTCGCTGAAAACGGCTTGAGCACATATTCATCAATTTGCAGCTTCACGGCCTTTTGCGCGTACTCGAACTCATCAAACCCAGTCAAGATAATGATGCGAATGGCAGGGTAATCGCGCCCGATGGACTCCGCCAGCTGAAGTCCGTTCATAAAGGGCATCTTGATGTCGGTTACGACGACGTCCGGTCGCAGCCTCTCTACCAGTTCCAATGCCTCTCTGCCGTTTTCTGCTTTGGCAACCACCTCGTATCCGTGGCTATGCCAGTCAATTTCTTGGCTAACCCCTTCCCTTACATCTTCTTCGTCATCTACCAATATCAGCTTATACATAGGCACCTCCCGCTGTTGTACTTGTACAACGGGAGGCGATTGTTTTCCTGCAAATGGAATTAGTATGGCGCTACCAAGTCTTATTCAGATCATCTGCATAGAACAGAATCGCTTTTTGATAGGCCAAAATTGTAGGATCGCTTGAGGTTTCTGCGAGGTTTTTCAGGAGGAGGTTCATGGCTTCGTGATGCTTCCCGAGATTGTAATACGCCATGGAAAGAAAAATCGGAAAGGAACGGTCGCAGGGGAACTGTTGCATCCCTTTTTCAAGCGTAGCTGCTGCCTGTTCGTATTGTCCCAGCGTGCGATACGTACTGCCCAAACCAAGTAATGCCCCTTGCAGGTCGTCTTCGACAGACAGTCCGAGCTCAATCGCTTTTTCGTAAAAGGGAACGGCTTCCTTCTCCAATCCGGCTGCATCGTGGCACCACGCACACTGATAATGAGCGACAGGATCAGTCGGGGATTGACTAACGAGCTGAAGGGCAAGCTGGATCGCTTCGTCCAGATGCCCTTCCTTTCGCAGATGAATGATAGTTTGGATCATCGGGTTCATGTGAGCACTTCCTTTGCCTGGGTATCTCTCTTCCCCCTTAGCGTAACAGGGCAGCTTGGCAAGGTGAAGACACAAATTAGTTATGCGCCCTGCAAGGATTTTGTCCGCTCTCTTTCGCTTCTCCTTTGTCGGTACGCTCTCATCCATGACCAGACCAAAATGAGAAACGGAACCAGAACCAACAGGATCAACAGGATGCCGTCCCAAAACTCCCACGAGTGAAGCGGAGCGTTTTTCATGTCGTCAGCGATGATCCAAATGAAATCAACCGCCATGCGCAGCTGATACTGGACAAAAAACCAGATGCCCCACACCGATCCAATCAAGTAGACCCAGCTATACCAACGGATGACCCTTTTCTCATGGTCAGCTACGTACTCCCATTCCTCCTGCTCATCCTGCGTCAAGGAACGGAATTTCCCTTTCAAAAACATACGTGTATTCACCATCAAATTGGAGCATTGGAACTTGGTTGCCAACACGTAGTACAAGTCGGTCTGCATGAAAACCATAAACTGAAAGGCCAAAGCCATGAGAAGAATGACATTCAGCATGCGAATGAATGCTTCCATGAAGGGCACAAGCGTCAGCCAGCCTTGATCATTGGCAAACAACAAAATCACACCGATACCCATAAACATCGCATCCCAGGACATCCCCGCCAAAAACGCCCTGTATCTGCGCTGTGGCTCAACGAGAACAATATTGGACATATTTGTCTCTGCTACAGCAAAAACAAGTCGATGCCCCAAACCGATACGACTGCCGATCCCCAATGATCGGGCCGCCATCAAGTGGGCCATCTCATGGAAAAACAGAAAAACCCATGTGGCCACGAAAGAAACCACTACCGAAACCGTCACGGAAGAAGAAACAAAAATATCGGAATAGACGGGGATATACTTGCCCGTAAACAAACAAATGAAAAGACCCGTGAAAAATAAGATACCGTATAATCCAAAGGCAACACGATTAAAGAAAAACTGACCCGTCCCTTGCTTGATCCAGGAGAAATGATCCACTACCGGTACTGGCTCGTTGACAACCTCTCCATCTGCCATGTAGACAAATTGATAGGAAGCGATTAAATCCTGCGCAAAGTCAAGCACATCCACCGGTTCACCCAACTGTTCTTCCATGATCGTCGCGACTTCATTGACGCTCTTCCCTTCATCCAGCATATCGATAATCTCGACACCAATGGCCGGAAGCACAATAAAATTGCTGATATCCGTTCGTCCAATGAGGATCTCTTCCTCGTTTTCCGCCCGACGCGCAAGCGGGTGCATCTTGAGAATGCTATCTCCGGAGATATTCAATTGACAGACACCTTCCTCTCTTACAGGAACGATTCCTTACTTTGCGAGCACTTCATTTCTCTTGATGTGAAAAATCGGCTCCATTCCGCTGCCGCTTCCACAAGTCGGACAATCGGCTTCATTTCGCTCCCACTCAAAAAACACGCTCTTCTCCAACGTGTTGAAGTCGAAAATGATAAATTTGCCCGCTGATTGGACCGGAGCAATTCCCGTCAAATACCTGATTGCATCGGAAGCCATCATTCCTGTAATCATCATGGTGTTGGGTGCAATGGTGGCAGTAGGCAAAATAAAGTTGGTATCGAGTAGCCTTTGAATCAACTGCGGATAGTCCTCGATCTGCGCAGAACGATGCAAATGCATGCAGTCGATACAGCCTGTCTTGCCCGGTTCTACCATGAAGAACTGACCTTCGATGAGGTTGAATCCCCCGGCAATGAACGGGATTTGCAGCTTGGTGCAGGCATGATTCACCCATCTCTGCAAAAAGAAAAAGGGCTGATCGGCTGCGAGCATCACGAGGTCACTACCGGCAATAACCCGCTCTACGTCTTCGCTGGACGTGATTTGCATCGTCTCCGTTTCAATCGTTACCTCAGAATGAAGCCTTCCGATGAAATCACGTGCCGCTTCTACCTTCAAGCGACCAAGATCATTTTCGTTAAAGACCATCTGCCTGTTCAAATTGCTGAGCTCTACTCTATCAAAATCCACGAGCTTGATATGCTGGATTCCCGCGCCTACCAGATTGACCAGTAGCGTAGAGCCAAAGGCACCCATCCCTAAGATCGTCACTTTTTTTCTACTTACCTGTTCCTGTAGCTCACTTGGACTTTGATTGAGATCGGTAAACAAGGAGAAATAACGGATATTCGCTTTATATCTTTCCTTTTGTTCCGAAGTCAAAACAGAAGCCTCTTCCTTCGCCTGATCCATTATGAAACCCAAACCACTCAGTGATTCCACTGCTTCCACTATTTCTTCATACGTAATTTCGGGGTAATCCACAACCAATAATGTATGTATTTCACCGATAGTACGAGTGCCATCCATCAGTTTGATCATTTTGCGGATGGACCCATTCTCGTCTTCCAATTCGAATGTATAGCCAGGAGCCTCTCCCAAGCGGAGCATCTGCTCTGTCACTTCATAGACGGGATGCACTGGTTTAAATAAAGGACGACGTTCCATACAAAACACCTCCCAATAGTGGGGTTCGCTAACCCGGCTGTTTTAGATGAAAAAAGGGAATAGCTCGTGTGCTATTCCCCCCTCTTCTTAAGAGAATTAAGCTGCTACTGCAGTAGTGCGAACGCTTTCAACTTTTTTCGCTTGGATTTTCATGGATAGTTCCTCCTCTCTATGATTGAAAATTAAGACAACTTCATTATATTTCATGAATTTACATAAATCTACAAATATTAGCAAAAAATTATATATTTTGGTAATATTCTACTATTTATTTCGTAAGCAATAGTATTTTCCTTCCATTTTCTATTAAAAATCCTAAAATTCCTTCTTTCAGGAAAGAATTCTCTATTCTTTTTTGGAAAATACCCCTTATTTTGGGACACTTTCATTTTGGGATTCGTAGTACTAGGATGTAATAAGAAAATTTAACCAAGATCACTTTTGTTTGATCAAAAAAGGAAAAGCTGCGCAGCGAGCCTTTTTTGCTTAGGAGGAGCACAAATGGAGGAAGATCGAGTGATCATCGGACGGGTCTTGCAAGGAAACAAAGACGCTTACTCCGAGATCATTGCCAGATACCACGGAAAAGTAAGTTCCATACTTCGTAAAATGCTGGGACATACACCGGATGCACAAGATATCGTGCAGGAAATTTTCATTAAGACGTACTACCATTTACCAGAATATAAGACAAACTACGATTTTTCTGCATGGTTGTACCGGATTGCGGCCAACCACTGTCTGGACGAGCTGCGTAAACGTAAACGCAAGCTTACACTCAGCTCGAATGAAGAGATAGAGCCAGTGGATAGCCACACGCCGGAGGTTGCCTTTTTGAATAAGGAGGGGCAGCGCTTGTTGCGTCAAAGGATGATGTCCGTCGAAGAAAAGTATCGGATCGTCCTCGAAATGCGCTACTTCGAATCATTGAGTTGTGAAGAAATCAGTCATCGACTGTCGATTCCGTCGAGTACTGTGCGGACGCGCCTGTCTCGTGGAAAGGACAAACTAAGGGAAGCCATTGGGCATGCAGGGCAAGGGGGGGACTTTCATCTATGAAATGCTTAGATAAAGGACAAATTGCTTTGTATCTATACGATCTTCTTGAACCAGAGGAAGCCGAGGTCATAGCAGCCCATTTGGAAGAGTGCCCTCATTGTCAATTGAAGTTGAAGTATGAGCTGAACGAGCTGGAAGATCCAGAGGAATCGCTAGCAACAGATGAGCCATCCCATGCTGTCATCCATGCCATTATGGCGAATCTGCCCCCTTACCCTATACACGTTCTGAAACGCTCAGAGAGACAAAACATACAGAAGAAAATTGATTGGAAGAAAAGGAGTCTGGATATCGTGAAAAAAGCAACCATCGCCGTCGCAGGAATGGCAGCAGTCGTCTATTTTGGAACACTGACTTCACCATCCTTTGCGACTTATGTAAATAACTTGTATGCCTCTACCATAAAATCAGATCCGCAGCAGACAGAGAGTAGCTTGTTTTCAGCAGAAGCGTCCGAGGACGCCCTCATCCAGCGTGGACTTGAAAGAGGATATAACAAGAAGCTTGATTTGAAAGCCGTCGACAACGGAATGACGCTGGAAGTAAAAGAAGTTATGGCAGATACGAGGGATGTCCGAATTATTTTCGGCTTCAAGGATAAGAATGGCAAGCAGCTTGAAAAGTTGTTCCGGAATTTGCCAGTGGGGGATGAAGATAAACTGAACGAAACCTATGAAATAAAAATCACAGACGAAGAGGGAAACGTTCTTGATACAATTGATAAGTACCATCTTAAATATAACAAGAAGGAAAGCATCGGGGAAAAAGATGAGTACTTGATGGTCAGCCGACCGATTAGCCGATACTTTACAGATGTCAGCAAGATTCCTGACAAACTAAACATCGAGCTTCGCATCAAGAAGCTGGACAAAGTTGACGGAAATTGGAGCGTGACCATCCCTGTTGATATTTCCAAAGCTAAAAAGGAAACGAGAATTGTTACGATTAACGAGCATTTTACCGCTCCCAATGGCGAAGTGATTAATCTGAAGCAAGTGATGGTGACACCTGGCCAAACTGAATTCGTTATCGAGAATATGGAAGGAAGCGGTAGTTCCCCATCCTTAACTTATGAAGTGGTGGACGATAAGGGGGCTGTACTCGCAGCTTGGAGCACTCTGGACCTAGTGAGTGAATTTGGGGAAGAGCCGAATCCATTTTTCAAAAATGTAAGCAGGGAATATTTCGTTCGTGCAACCGATGACAAAAATATTTACTTCATCACCTTTCATTCCTTGCCAACGGATAAAAATCTAACCTTTAGAGTCGGTGATAATTACGATCAGCTGCCTTCGAATTTTAAGCAAAAGCTGTCCATTGAGACACTAAAAACCACTCCTGTAACGATAAAGCATGAAGGAAGCACACTAACCTTCTCAAACTTTGCTTCAGAAGAGATAACGAAAACAAACCCAATCACTTCTGAAAAACACAAAAAGCTGCGTAGTACCATACAGCTAGAGGCAACTTTGGCACCGGGTGTGATCTTTTTAGACTCCTGGGAGGGTGCTGATGACAAGGGCAAAGAATACGATTTTAATTTCATAGGCTCTACAACAAAAGACAAAAAAGGGAATTTTATCATGAAAGGTACACTCGTAGATGAGATGGACGTCATCCCAAAAGAGTTGACGCTTACGATCGAGGAACAAGTGAACGGAGCAAAAGATATGGATTGGAGCGTAGCACTTCCACTGAAGAACTAACGCAAAAATAAAACCACCCTCCCAATGAAACTGTAACAGCTCATGGGAGTGGTGGTCTTTTTTAGTTTTGGGTTCCTTTTACAGCCTTCACAGTAGAAAGCGCAGCAGCGAGATCATCATAAACGACATTCCCTACAACAACCGTATTAGCAATCGCAGCCATTTCAGCCGCTTGCTCCGAGTTACGAATCCCGCCGCCATAAAAGAGGTGGGCTTCGCCCGCGCCTGCCTTGGCTGCCTTTACGATTGCCGGATCGCCGTATGTACCGCTGTACTCCATGTAGACAATCGGCAAACGACAAATGTTCGTCGCTACCTGCGCGTACGCTTTGGCCTGCGAGGCATCCGCAATCGGACGTGCTTTCGTCAGCTGTGCTACGCCCGCGTCTGGATTAGCGATGATATATCCTTCTGTAATGATCTCATCCCAATGAATATAAGCGCCAAACGCTTGAAGCCCCGATACATGTGGAGCAAAAATCCAGTCTGGATCGCCAGCGTTCAATACGAGCGGGATCAAGTACGAATCAAATCCCGGCACAACTGCATCCAGCGAGGAAATCTCCAAGACAGCCGGTACTGCGTAACGACGCAATCGCGACATCAATTCGAGCGTATTGTCATAGGTCACACCGTACGTGCCGCCCACAATGATCGCATCTGTTCCGGACTCGCATATTGCCTCCAAGGCCTCGTCATCGATTGTTTTATCCGGGTCTAGTTTAAATGTATGGCGCCAGCCACGATAGTCAATCAACGTTGCCTGCCTCCTAGCTATTTTCCGATCCGCTCAAGCGCCATCTGGTATCCGTCATTTCCATAGTTCAAACAGCGTTTGACGCGGGAAATAGTCGCCGTACTTGCGCCGGTCTCTGCTTCAATTTGATTGTAAGTAAAGCCTTTACGGAGCATTCTCGCCACTTCCAGGCGCTGTGCGAGCGACTGCATTTCGTTCACTGTGCACAGATCGTCAAAAAATTGATAGCACTCTTCCATTGTTTCCAGGGAAAGAACAGCTTCAAACAATTGCTCGAGCCCTTTTCCTTTTAATTTTTCCAATTGCATGTCTGTCACCTCTGTTATATAGTCCGTCTTTTCGAGCGGTTTCTCACTGTACAATTTTTAAGCACTAAAGCTTCAACAATTATCTTAGAAGAAACCGCCTTCATCCGCAACCCCTAATCCTTACTGGAACTTGAGGGACTTCGACAGACCCGGTGAGTTCGACAATATGGACACCCAAGTATTCCCGGGCAAAAGCGGTACTTCTTGCGTCAAAGCCGCATCCTCATAGGCACGGATGACTCCATTGCTTCGCTTCCATTTGATCTTGCGCGCTTTTCCTTGCTGGAACAAATAACCGTCCCCCGGACCGATTACATCGACTGAAAGACGCCCTTCTTTATCCAGCACGCGGTGTTTGGCTGAGATGACCAACAGATTGGTCGTGGACAACTGTTTCTTGTCGCTCAAGTCCAAATGCGGCTTGCCTGCCGTGAAGCGCATGTATTTCTTTTGCTCGGCATCATATGTAAAAGCAGCTTTATTCAATGAGTGGAAGGTCAGATCCACCTGTGTAGCAGGCTCGCCTTCCTTGATCTCGGCATTCTCCGGCAAGAACGTGAAGTGAGGTACCTCTGCCGTTTGACGCATCCCTTTATCCTGCATCGCTTTTTCCAGGAGCTCTGGCTTGGTGTACAGGTTATGTGGCGCTTTGCGGAATTTTTCTCGCCAAAAGTATTGACCGTTCGGGATTTCATCCAGATGACTGAGGTCTTTTCGCGCCAAGGTTTCCAGCGCATCCGGACTGCCTCCCGCGTGAACGAGGACCGCATCAAACCCAGTCCCGATCTGGATAAAATAAGGGCGGATACTGCGGACAGGTCCGATTATTTCCGGTTTTTGGCTTTGGAATATCGCAAGAAAGCGGGTCATTTCCCCTTCTGACAATACCTCATAAATCATGTCTGCTTTGTTGATGCCTGTTTGTGGACGTGCGGGTGGAGCGTTGTTGATCATCACCATGATCGGGCGTTTGCTCCCCAGGTTTTCGTGACTGCCAAGTCCTGTCATCGGTGCCTTATACGCATATTCGATGGGCTGATTCGTTTCCGGTGGCGTTTGCACAATCGGATCAGGTATCTGTGGACTAGGCTGGGTGTCCACTGGCTTTTGACCGCAAGCTGTCGTTAAGAGCATGAAGGCTAGTACCATGAGAGACGATTTGACTGTTCGTTTCATATGAATCGCTCCTTTCCATCTCTCGTTGTCTTTTTTTCCCTGTTTCTTTTTCCAGAAGGATACATGGGAATCCTGCTTCCACACGTTTTCCACGATTCTCATACGTCCATGCCACACATCTCTTTTCGGGCTATGCTACAATACTGATATAAAACAGATGCAAAGCGAGGCCGAAAGCTATGAATACCCCCTACCTCGTCTATCTGGTGGACGATGAAACGAACCTGTTGGAGCTCTTGCAGTCGTATTTGCAAAGTGCCGGATTGCAGGTGAAAGCGTTTTCTAGCGGCAAGGACGTCTTGCCGTTACTTGATCAAGAAACACAGCCACATTTGTGGATATTGGACATCATGATGCCCGACATCGACGGCTATGAGCTCTTGCGTCTTATCCGCGAAAAGTCGAATGTACCCATCATCTTCATCTCCGCTCGCGATCAGGATGTCGATAAAATCATCGGATTGGAATTAGGCAGCGACGACTACTTGGCGAAGCCATTTCTCCCTCGCGAACTGGTCATCCGCGCGAAAAAGCTGCTCCAGCGTACCTATGAGAAGCCTGGTGCCGCTGCTTCCTCAACCCAAACTTTCCAAGATTGGGTAACCGTCGATCCTTATATCATCTCAGAAAAAGGCAGACAAGTAAAAGAAGGCGACGAGCTCATTGATTTAACCACCAAAGAATTCGAGCTCATCATCTACCTATTGCACAATCAAGGTCTGGCCTTGAATCGTGAGCAGATTCTAACCTCCATCTGGGGGGAAGACTACATCGGCTCAGACAGGGCTGTCGATGACTTGGTCAAGCGCATCCGCAAGAAAATGCCCAAGTTTCCATTGGAGACGGTCTATGGCTTCGGCTACCGAATGACGCGTATATGAGCAAATTCCGGCTAAAAAACCTGCCGATTTCCAGGCAAATCCTTATTTTGTTCATGATCCTGACAAGCGTCCTCGGGGTTGGCCTGGGCATCGGGTATCCGATGGCTGTCAAACAGTATCTGGTGTCCAACACTTACTCGCTCTTGGAAGAAGAGTTTTACACTTTATCGCAGCATATCTCCTTCAATGAGCATAATGAGCTGCTGCCTGTTCCGGCTGCGGCCCCTTACTTTTTACAGCTCTTGCTCCAGCGCTATGAGTACTCCTTTGATATGATCGTCTATGCTGAGAACGGACGAGAGCTGGGCAGCCGAAGCAATGGCCGCATTCCGTATGAGGATGCCAGGGAGTTGTTCCAGCAAGCCGCCTCGTACCCAAGCAACAAGCTCCAGCATGGTTCGCTGGACCGTGGAGCCGAGAACTATTTGTTTGTCAGCAAAAAAATGGATTACCACGGCTTCCCCTACTACATGGTGCTCTTCTCCAAGGAGCAGGAGCTCAACCAGATCAATTCGATTTTGACTCGTCAGTTTTTGCTGGTGTTTGGTCTGCTGCTGCTCGTAAGCTGGCTTTTGGCCGTGTGGTTTAGCGGGTATTTGAGCAGACCGCTCCGCACACTGGAGGAGCTGTGCAAAAAGATCGCTCGTCGGCAGTTTGATATCCCGCTTGCGATGGATCGCGGGGACGAGATCGGACAACTCGCCCGCTCATTCGATATGATGAAAAACCAACTGAAGGAATACGACGAGTCGCAGCAGCATTTTGTCCAAAATATTTCCCATGAGCTCAAAACACCGATCATGGCGATTCAAGGATACACGCAAGGACTCATCGAAGGCGTCTTTCAAGGCCCGCAGGCAGAAAAAGGGCTTTCCATCATCATGGAGGAGAGCAAGCGCCTCGAAAAGGTTGTCGGTCAGCTCTTGTATATCACGAAGATCGAGTCTGTCTCTCAAATGATGCAAGTCGACCGGGTCGACCTGTCAGAGATGATGCACCTGTTGAAGCAACGGCTCTCTGTGCTCAATCCACAAATCGAGTGGGAGTTAAATCTGGCAGACGACTTGATCGTGGAGGGAGACGGCGAGCAATTGAGCACTGCGTTAGTCAATATCATGGAAAATCAACTGCGCTACGCCAAAAGCCGACTAACCATCACAGGGAGACATGCAGGAAAAAGCGTCGTCGTCACGATTTCCAATGATGGCCCCCCCATTGAGGAGGCGCTGCTGCCGAATTTGTTCCAGCGTTTCCGCAAAGGAAAGTCGGGCAAGCATGGACTTGGACTCGCGATTGCCCGTGCCGTATTGGAAGCACATAAAGGGACGATTGATGCCCGCAACGATCCAGATGGGCCTTGCTTTACGATGATCGTACCTGTTGAGTTTAAAGGCAGATTGAACTGATAAGAGGGGGCTTTGTCCTCTCTTTTCTATTCTAAAGGAGACATTCGATAAAAGCGCAGGAAGATACCGTGACAAATCTGAGCTTCTCATCGTTCCCGATTTCTACATAGGCTTCGTCAAAGACATGAAAGCCTGTGTTCACAATTTTAGTAAAGAAATTACTCCTGCTAACGATTCCCTATTGACGTTGTCGAACTTCACGGTTACCATGGTAAAAATTTCTCTAATAAAGAGGCAGTTCAAAAAATGGAGACTAACTTCACCTAGGAGGAGAGAATCGTGGCTTTTTATTACACAGAACCATCTCGGACGTTTAATGAGTTTTTGCTGTTGCCAAATCTCACCACAAAAGAATGCACACCGAATAATGTAGACTTATCCACTCCGATTACTAAGTATAAAAAAGGTGAAAAGCCTGCCATCTCACTAAACATACCGTTCTCATCCGCAGTCATGCAAGCAGTTTCCGACCATCATATGGCGGTCGCATTGGCTAGATGTGGCGGTATTTCGTTTATTTTTGGCTCCCAATCCATCGAGAGCCAAGCGACCATGGTTCGCAAAGCAAAGGGCTATAAGGCTGGTTTCGTCGTTAGCCGCTCCAACCTGACACCAAGCCATACGCTGAAAGACATTTTGGAATTGAAAGAGGCGACAGGCCACTCCACCGTTGCCATTACGGAAGACGGTACGGCAAAAGGCAAGCTGCTCGGAATCGTAACGGGTCGCGACTATCGCATCAGCCGTGACTCTCAGGACAAACTCGTCAGCGACATCATGACACCATTCTCGAAGCTGATCTATGGCAAATCCGGCATCACGCTTTCCGAAGCCAACGACCTGATCTGGGAGCACAAGCTCAACTGCTTGCCAATCGTAGACGAAAACCAAAATCTCGACTTCCTTGTTTTCCGCAAGGACTACGATTCCCGCAAAAACAATCCACTGTCCCTCTTGGACGCGAACAAGAGCTATATCGTAGGTGCCGGTATCAATACAAAGGACTACAAAGAGCGCGTCCCTGCGTTGGTGGAAGCAGGCGTTGATATTCTGGTCATCGACTCCTCCGACGGCTTCAGCGAATGGCAGCGTGAGACGGTTCAATATGTAAAAGAAAACTTCAATGTTCCGATCGGTGCAGGGAACGTCGTCGATAAGGAAGGCTTCCGCTACCTCGTGGAATCTGGCGCAGATTTCATCAAAGTAGGGATTGGCGGCGGCTCCATCTGCATTACCCGCGAACAAAAGGGAATCGGACGTGGCCAAGCCTCTTCCCTGATTGAAGTGGCAGCAGCTCGCGACGAATACTTCAAGGAAACAGGCATTTACGTTCCACTCTGCTCCGATGGCGGAATCGTACACGACTACCACGTGACACTGGCTTTGGCTATGGGTGCAGACTTTGTCATGCTGGGCCGTTACTTCGCTCGCTTCGACGAAAGCCCGACCAAAAAAGTGAAGATCGGCAACAACTTCGTGAAAGAATACTGGGGAGAAGGCTCCAACCGCGCTCGCAACTGGCAACGCTACGACACTGGCGGCAAAAGCAGTCTCGTCTTTGAAGAAGGCGTAGACTCCTACGTACCATACGCGGGAAGCCTGCGCGAGAACATGGACCGTACCTTGAGCAAAATCAAATCGACCATGTGCAATTGCGGGTCGCTCTCCATCTCAGAGCTTCAGCAAAAAGCTCGGATCACCGTCATCTCTGCTACCAGCTTGGTAGAAGGCGGCGCACATGACGTAATCTTGAAAGAAAGCAGCATGGCTGCAGAGTAAGATAATCGACGCATAATCACAAAAAACCAGTCTGCAGCTCACAGTGCTAGCAGGCTGGTTTTTTTCTTAGGGCACCCACACTCAGTAAGAGAACGGGCAAGAACAAACCGTACGTCAAGGAATACGGCATCCAAATTTCTGAAACGAAAGTATCAAAATAAGCGCGGTTAGGCATCGTCGCCAATGCTACCACAATCATGATCATCCCCAGTGGCAGTGTCAATTGGCGGTAATCTCGCAACCCAACTGTATACGCGATTCCACAGCTTGTCGCATAATAGCAAACGGTAATTTTGACAAAGAGCGTGATAAACCAGATGACGGCCATCAACACTTCTATTCGCTCCAAAAAATTACCGATACTGATTTTTTGCGCAAGTGTGTAGCTTGGGTAGGCGAGCAGCACAGTAATATCGGCGCCTAAAACCAAGATTGCCACAGAAGTAATCATCGCCAGGCAGAAATTTGTGAAAAGGATGCCTAAGATATAGGCTTTGGCCGCTCGCGCTGGCCGTTTTACCAAGGGAAACATCACAATCAGAATGACCGTTTCCAGCAAATAACCCATGTATCGGAAGTTCCCCCCGATAACTGGAGCGATTCCATGCGCAAGCACAGGCTTCACATTTTCAATTTTGATCTGGGGGGAGATAAATGCAATCAAGACAAAAAAAAGCAACAGAAAATACGGAAACAACAGCTCACCCACCCTAGAAAAGGCTTCTGGCCCACTGCGGACTCCCATTACGATGATCCCCAAAAAAAGGACAAGAATAATTTCAATCGGGGTCTCCTGCATAATCTGCGTCGTGACAAAATCGCCAATCTCCATCAGCATGAGCGAAGCGTCGATGAAGAAGTAGGTGATGAACAAAACAGCCACCGCTTTCCCCATCCACTTCCCCAATATTTCCTCGCTGTACTGATAGATCGACTTGTTCGGATACCGCATACTCAGCGAAACATACAAGTAGGTTAAAAGAAAGCCTTCCCCCCACCCGATGAGGGCGGAGATCCAGGCATCTTGTTTGGCAGCGGTAGCAGTAAGGGATGGTACGTACAAAATCGCATCACCAATCCCGAAAAGCGCCACGAGTATCATGAATTGCCTTGCGCTAATATGACCGTTGTCTATCAATTCCTCTCGCTCCCCGCCTCGCTGCTGGCTACTGCTTCATTCCACAGTTCCCAAAATGAAGTCGCTGAATGGTTTATAGACAAATGTGATCCAGTCCAACGGGTTCGGAATATTCGCCTTAAGCGATTCGGCTATCCCAAGTCCCGTTCCAACTACAAGCAAAATGAAGAAAACCAGCATTTCCTTTTTCATCGCGTTCCTTCTCAAATAAGGCACCTCAAAGAGGGCAATGAGCAGGCTGATCAGCAAAATCAATATAACGGTCCACATGCTATGCCGTGCACCTACTTTTTCGCAGGATTACCTTTACCATTTCCATGGATGGAAAAAGTTATGCTCTACTCCTTTTTCATGAAAGGAATAAACGAATTGCCCACTTTTCCTGACCGCCTGATCTTCACATCTGTTTTGATCTTCACTTTCAGGTTGGCGAATTGAGAATCCCAATCCTCTTTCACCTTTTCCCACCCTTTGGGGTCATTTTGGTAGATCGACTGCCCAAATCCAAAAACATCTGATCTGTATTGCTTTTGCGCTTTATGGATGGCGCGCAAGGTTTTGTCTCTGATCTGCTTTTCTACGTCAGCTTCCAATTTGTAGATGGTTTTGGGATCGGACAAATCGTTGCTGCATGCTACCTCGCCCACATTGCCTTCTGCGGAAATACTCACTTCCACCTGTGGTTTGCCTTTTTCCACCTTGCCGCTGACAGTTGTTTTGCTTCGGATGATCTCAATGACAATTTTATTGTTTTTATCACAAGGAATTTCTTCTACGGTACTGTCCACTCTGTCTGTGATGTAGCTGAATCCGATGCTTTCCTCTTCGTTAAACCAACCCCGCAGCTTGTCTCCTTTGAAGACACCGATTTCGTGATACCTCAACAGCGATGACTGGCTTTCCTTTTGGGAATTGGCCCCAGAAGTCCCCATATGTACCTTCCCTTTCAAATTAACGCCTACCAACACTGGCTCGATCCCGTCCCGTAGCAAATCCGCAATAAATTCATCCAATTGAATGGAGACAATCGATCCCCAGGCACTCTCTGCTGTTTCCAAGCTTTTATAGAGCTTCGTCGCCGGGATTTTTTCCAGTGGATCGATCATGCTGAGAATTTGCAGGGCTGTCGCGTCCTTGGCCAAAATGACATAAAAATCAGGCCGGACCTCATGATCGCGAAACAACAAATCCAGCACTTCCTTTGCCCCTTCTTTTGCTATCTGCTCCCCCAAAACCAGCACTTGGATATGGGAAAAGTAAAGCCTTCTCGGGGTTACCGTTGTCATTTTCCGGATTCCCTCAAAAATGCTAGATGCCCGCATGCTGTAAGTCGCAACAGATGATTGGTTCATCCCCCCGCCCTCCTTTGACGCTACCCCTCCCGGATTGACGATTTGAGCGGAAATCACGTACTCTCCGTCAATCTTGTCGATACCAGTTCCCATGACGATTGCCAAATCATTTAATTCTCTGCGGTTCCAGCAGCCTGTCAATAAAACGAGAAGAGTCAGAGTCAGGAAGAACACCCCTTTTTGTTTCATACCGTCTCCACCTCGTCTATATTTTACTTTTTCGTTCTCTGACGCTGTTTTTCTGGCGCAAAAAATGAGGACGCGTATGCATCATCCAGATCGGAATCCGAAGCAGCGTATCCTTTTGATCGGCCAGATTCACGGGGGCCAGCGGAGCCATATACGGGACACCAAACGAGCGCAAGGTGCTTAGGTGAATGCACAAGGCGATCATCCCCACAAATATGCCGATAAAACCAAAGCTGGCGGCAAGTGCTATCAAACCAAACCGCAACAGTCGAATCGGAATGGACATGGAAAAGGAAGGGAAGACAAAGCTGGTGATTGCTGTAATGGAAACGACGATGACCGTAGCGGGTGAAACCAGCCCTGCCTGCACAGCCGCTTCCCCCAGCACGAGTGCTCCCACGATGGATATTGCTGATCCAACCGCCCTCGGCATGCGCACTCCTGCCTCTCGCAACATTTCAAAGGTAAACTCCATCAACAGCGCCTCGACTGCAGCAGGGAATGGTACGCCTTCACGCTGGGCTGCTATACTCATGAGCAGGTTGGTTTGCAGCATTTCCTGATGAAAGGTGGTAATCGCAACATAAATGGATGGACCAAGCAAAGCGATAAAGAAAGAAATAAACCGCAAAATGCGCAGGATCCCAAAATCTGCACGCATGTAATAGTCCTCTGGAGACTGGAAGAATTGGACAAAGACAGCTGGTACCAACAAAACCATCGGTGTACCGTCCACCAAAATGGCAACGCGGCCTTCCAGCAGCCCGGCTGCCACCGAGTCTGGACGCTCTGTATTGTAGATGGTCGGAAACGGAGTAAAGGTATGATCCTGAATCATTTCTTCAATGTTCCCGCTCTCCAAAATACCGTCGATCTCGATCTTCCCCAACCGCTCTTTCACTTCTGCCACTACGCTGTCCTGCACGACTCCTTTTATATACATCATGGCGACTTTGGTCTGTGTCATGTCCCCAATCTGCATGGTCTCCAACCAAAGATTGCGATTATTGATCCGCCTGCGCACCAAAGCTGTATTGGTTCGGAGGTTTTCCGAAAACGCTTCTCTGGAACCCCGAACCACCGTTTGCACGGAAGTCTCCTGAACACCACGGTCTTCCCACTGCTTCGTATTTGCGATAAAGCCGTAGGAATATCCATCTACCAAAATAACGGTATCCCCCGTCAATATCGCATCATACAAGTGGTCAAAGTCATAGACCTCTTCCACTCCACCGATCGTCAGCAGGAAATCCTTCATTAGTATCAATGATCTTTCTTTGCACTCGGTTTCCGCAGGGATGTCCATCTTTTTTGCATGGAGCATAAGAGATTCCATGAAGCTGCTAATCATATTTTTATCGACCAGACCCTCGGTGTACAAAATCCCTACCACAACCTGATCGATTGCTTTCAGACGCACTTGCCGCGTCACAAGATCCGTGCTGTTGCCCAGCTCTTTCTTCACCTTTTCCAGATTTTCGTCCAACGAGCAATGAAAAAGCGCAGATTTTTTTTCTGTATCAATCATTTCGAATCACTCTTTTTCCAGTTCGGGATATGTTTACTATCCCTCATGGCTCCGAGGTCTATGCTGAAACGCAAAAAAGCCCCCTATTTTAAGGAGGCTTTGGGACTGGGCATGTTAGTCGTTAACTGTCACCATTGTTACGGCAAACGATATACGGCAAATGGTTCCCCGTATCGATACGTGTCACTCAATCGGTCCAGCTCTGCCAAGGTCGCTTCATCCAGTGTCAACGCTGCACTTTGCAAATTATCCGTGAGCTGCCCTGCATTGGTCGCCCCCACGATCACCGAAGAGACAGCCGGTTTGTGCATGAGCCAAGCCAAAGACAGCACACTGGAGGATACACCGAGCTCCGCCGCGACCTGACTGATTTTGCGTCCAAACTCCAGCTTGTCCTCACTTAACAACCGGACGAAGCGCGGCTCCTTGTCCGCCCGCGAACCAGCGGGGGCCTGTTCTACCGAGGTATATTTGCCTGTCAAAATTCCGCCAGCAAGCGGGAAGTACGGAATGATCCCCACCCCCTGGTCAAGACAAAGCGGTACGAGTTCACGCTCCGGTGTCCGATCTGCCAACGAGTAGCTGACCTGCGTTGATACGTATCGATTCAGCCCTTCCCGCTGACTGATGCCAATTGCCTTCATCAATTCCCATGCTGCATAGTTGGAGGCCCCGATGTAACGCACTTTCCCTGATCGAACCATGTCATCTAGTGCGCGGAGTGTTTCTTCCAAAGGTGTCTCTGGATCAAACGTATGAATTTGATATAAGTCCACATAATCGGTGCGCAAACGCTTCAAGCTGTTCTCCAATTCCAGCATTAGGTGATAGCGTGATGAACCTCTCTGATTCGGTCCTTCGCCTTTTACCAAACCAGCCTTCGTCGCCAAAACGACCTCGTGCCGCTTCCCTTCTAACGCAAGCCCGATGATTCGCTCCGATTCTGTTTGTGTGTAAATATTTGCCGTATCAATAAAGGTAATCCCGTTTTCGATTGCGGTATGAATGATGCTTACAGACGTTTGCTCATCCGCACGCCCTCCGAATGAGTTCGTACCTAATCCCAATGCCGATACCTTCAATCCACTGCCACCGAGCCGGTAATATTTCATATTGTGATCGACCTCTTTTCATAATAGGAGTGCTCTTTCATTATCTCCTATTTGGGTGGGGATTGAAAAATAAGATTAGGAAAGTTTATTTTTCGAAATATTCTGTATTTTTTTCATAGTTCTTGATACACACATTTGGGATACATTTAAAAAATCTGCTGTTTGCGTCTGATTGTAGCCTGCCATCCTTAGTTGCAGGACTTGCCACTCTTTTGAAGAGATTTGATTTTGCAGTTGCGCAAGCAAAGCGGTAACAAATAGCTTGTCCAGCACGTACTCTTCCACGTCTCTTCCTTCGTCCTTCAAGACGTCCATAGCGGTGGCAGCTTCATGGCTTGAGGCGGATGACTTCAAGTATGGCTCTTGTAAATACTTCACAGGTCTCCCGACATCCAGCGCTTTTTTGATCTGCTCCACATTTTCACCCAACAGTACGGACAATTCCTCTATGGTAGGGAGATATCCCAGGTCTGCTTCTATTTTACTGATGTGCTGGAGAATCGTTGTTGCCGTTCTAGTCGGCCGTACAATATTTCCGCTATCTCGCAAAAAGCAGTTGATCTCCCTCACAATCGTTATGACTGCAAAGGACGAAAACTTCACGCCTCTTGCGATATCAAAGGCTTTGATTGCCTTGATAATTCCCATTCTCCCCAATTGCAAGATATCCGCTTTTTCCAAGCAATATTGCTTCACTAATGTCTCAGGCTTTCCGATATATTTGTGCACAGAATGCCAAATGAGCTCTTCATTTGCGAGTATAACGTCACCAAGAAACTCACTGTCTTCCTTGCAGCGGCGAATATTCTCCATGTTATACAAGGAGTATTGTTCTTTTTTCTTGCCCAATCTCTGTTTTACGAACACAGCATGCTCACTCATAATTCCTCCTCCCAGCCTACCTGCTATGATTCTCTTAATAAGCCGTTCATTTTTTTGTAATGGGTCATGACTTTTGTATAGTAGCCGTCGTGATAACGATTTCGGTCGACATTTCCCTGGCCTTGGTTATAGGCGATGATACTTAAACGAAGATTTCCATATTTCTTTTGCAAGAGATCTAAATATTTGATACCTGTTTGTAGATTGATCACGGGATCAAACAGGTCATCAGGGTGAACTCCCAGCGAGCTTCCAGTGCGTGGCATGACTTGTAATAATCCTCTTGCTCCCTTGCCGGAGATCGCGTCGTGCTGAAAACGGCTTTCCTGCCAGATCATCGCCATGATCAAAACCGGATCTATTTCGTATTGATTGGATAATCCCAAAATCGTTTCTGTATAAAGCTCGACTGTTGCTTTATCAAGTCTCGGTGCAACCTGTGTGATTACGGTTGAAAGCTCCTTTTTTCTATGCAACTGCCTATTTGTGTCCATGGCCAATTTCATCACAGGATGAACCTCCGACAGTCCTTTTTCTACGGCTGGCAGTACAGCATTGACGGGAATGAACACTGCGGCAACAATGCCGAATAACTTTGTTAGCACGTAACTCGCTTTTTCAGATGTACCTGATGGACTGCTTGGAGAATGTTTTTCTGCATTCTCTCCACTCCGATTGCTGTATCCAGCGTATAAACCGATCGGCGCGAAGCATGGGCCAGGGAAAGATAGGCTTCCTGCACCTTTAGCAGCGTGGCATGATTCGCATCTACTTCGGTTCGCAGAAAAAAGGTTGCATCAGGTCGCTTTGTCAAATCACTCATCGTGGCGTACCAGGAAAGGGGAGTATCCTTTATATAGAAGTAGTAATAATTGGACAGTTCGTAATGATCAATGATGATAAAATCAACGTTTTCCTTCGAAATCCTCGCCATTTCTCGCTGATAGTCCAAAAAATCCGCTTCAAAAAGCTTTCCTACTGCTTTCTCATCCAGCTCAATTTCGCAGCGAAGCCACATGCCAATGACTGCTCCGATTGGGGTATCTAAACGCGGAAACGATACTCTTTTCACCTTATATCCGAGGCATATCAAATTTTCTTCCAGTAACGCCGCTTGGGCTTCCTTCGCGTTGGCGTCAATTCCTTCGAAAGCGACAATCGTGGGTTGTCTCATGGCACTACATCGTCTCCTCATTTGTCGTGATTTCCTCTGCTGCTTCACGAAGCTTTTTCTCTGCTTCAAGCTCAGCAGCCTGAGTAGCCAGATGATCCGCTAGCATTTGCTCGAATTCTTCCTTTGTAATCTCATAAATCTCGGAATGGAGTCGATTCACCGTGTATCCCATACCGTCTGTCAGCAAAAAGTTAGTGTAGGTCAACGGCTCCTCACGAAACTCCTGCTTTTCGTAATCGAAGGCAATGACTGCTTTTTCAATGCCCGCTACGCAACCGCCGAACCAAATATTTACCTCGTCCTCTCCACCTTCGACTGTAGGCGTTGTATGCATATTGGTCGGAACGTGTACGTATTTTCCAATGACCTGATGGGAGAGCTCCTCGGTCAATTCCTCATTCATCTTTTTCAACAAAACTGCCATGCTGGATCATTCCTTTTCATCGATTATTTGTGTATGTTCACAGCTCACCGTACTGCTTTAAAATCGCCTTGATGATTTGACACACTCTTTCCTTGCTGATATTGAATCTTTGGCCAATTTCCTCATGGTAATAGCCTTCGCTTCTCATCTGGAGAATCAGCTTGTCTCGCGTGGACAGCTTCATATACTCCATGATGTCGATCATCATCTCAACTTCCTCATATCGAAACTCCTCAATCGGAGCAGCAATACGGCTGATCATCGTTTCCTCTTCATTCTCATCTCCATCCGAAACAAGAACTGCATTACTGTTTGTCAGGTTTTTTTGCGTGCCGGCTTTTCGCAAGCAGTCGCGAATTTTATTCGTAATCACGTGATCGACAAAGGTAGTCACTCTGGCTTTTTCCTGGTCGTAATCCTTCATCGTGCGATACACCTTTAAGAGAACCTCCTGAACGACATCATCGTGGGTCATTCCAGCAAACGTCATTCCGGTCAGTTTGGCTTCACAGTTTTCCTTTGCCTTCTGTAAAAAATCATCGACTTTCCCTGCAAAAAATAACTCGTCCATCTGGTGAAGTTGATCTGTCATGTACTTCCCTCCTCATGCTCCTATTCACAGTTGCTCTATCACACTAGGTAATGGGAGGAAGGTTTTAGCAACCCGTTTTTAAAACTTTTTTCGGACAAGTTTGCAAGGTACCAGCCGTGAATACTTTTCCATTCAAAATCTTCCATGAAGCACACTGGCGCTTGATGTACCATTGGCAATCGCGGCAAATGTCATGAACCACACAACGACAAGTCATGGGCACGACATCCTGTTCCTTTGCTGACAACACGATGTCATTGACTGTCATTTTCTTTTGGCAGGCTTTTTCATAATCACATCCCTGGCAGGCCATACTACCCACCGATCCTGACGATCCCAATTCCTTTTAAGGACTCAGGATTCATTTGAACATGCTCGCGAAAGAACTCTTCCAAAACGGCTATAGGTGTGTCTTGGGTCGACATATATTTCATGACCTGCACCTGCTCTCCATCTGCCGAAAAACTAATCTGATAGTACATGGTTTCTCCCCTCCTTTTGCCTGTTGTCGAATCTATACGAAGCGATTAGCGATGTATTAAGCGGATTTTGAAATAAAAAAACCAGCCGTTTATTCCAGCTGGTCCTCTACGTATAATTCCTCTATCATTTCCTCTGTGATATTCATCTTCCCAAATTCCTGACAAACTTTTTGAAGTCCAAGCAGCAAGGAATCATTTTCTGAGAAAACCTCATTCAGATCCATTCCCAACATGCCAAGTGCGTCACTGAGCTCCTCCCAGCCTTCGCGATCGATATCCTCTCCTAGTAGAAACTCAGCTAATGCAGCAATAATTACGACATACAATATGGCTTTTTTGGAATCTCTCATTCTTATCCCTCGATTCTTATTTGTTTGAAATAGAATAGACAGTTTCGAATGAGTTATCTCCCTATAAAAAGAAAAAGCCCGCTGTGGACGGGCTTACTTTACATCTGAGATGATTTTTTGTATCAAACTTTCATCTATCAAATGGCTGGCTACTGTCAATGCCTTTGCCATCCGTTCCTTATCTCCATCAAAAACCTCGTGAATAATGTGACGCACACTTTCTTCATTTATCATGAAGTTTTTGGCCATCGCCATAATCCCGACAACGGCTTCATGATCTTCCAGTGCCTTCGCAGAAAGTTTTTCCTTCGTTTGTTGAATGACGATTTGTATCCTATCACTTCTCAATGTTATGACCTCCTGGCTATTTACGACCGAATATGTATTCCAAGGGAGACATCTTCCCCATCTGTCTAACCTATGAACGTAGAAGGAGCACATTTTGTTCCAAAAAATTCCCATCAAAAGGGGGTGAATCATTCATGGTTGTCGACCTCTATCATCATCTCTATGAATTACTTTCTACGGATAGCCAATTGCTCGCATTACTCGGAATTGCTTCCGAAGACAAGGACTCCCTGTCCAAGCAGATTATCAAGCGAAGAAAACTCGCTCCGCTATCTGATGTTGCGAAGCCTCTCCTTTCCTTCTACGCAACCTCTGGAAAGCGCGACACCGATAATCCCCTCCTTCTCACCAGCTTTTTCCGATTAGATGTGATCACGGCTGGCGATATCGAGCTGGCGCATCAAATCGCGAACCATCTTTTCCATCTCTTAGACGGCAAAAGCTTATCGATGAATGGAATAGAAGGTTTGGACACCTATGTTGTCTCCCAGCAGGAATCCGATACGGATCATTCCTCTGCGTACTGTTTCACACTGATCACGAAGTTTACTTTGCAAGTTTGTTAGACATTTCAAAACCCCGTCTATCCTATGACAAGCTGATCGCGGTTCCCTTTTCACACGATACAGCAACCAAATCCCCTATCTAGAAGGAGTGACTTTCATTGTCTAAAAAAATGATTATCAAAGGTGTCGGTCAATTTCTTGCCAAACGCGCTTCCAAAGATGGAAATGGCGTCGAAGTCATTACACTTGGTAATATGCAGGACCTGAAAATTGACATGAATGTTGAAATGGAGGATATCTTTGGCGGCGATGGGCTCTTCGCCATTGACACTCTCGTCAAATCCAAAAGCATTGAGATTACCGCAACGGATGCCAAATTTGATCTGGCGGCTCTCGAGCTGATGATGGGCTCCAAGCTGCAAGAGCAAAAGAGCGACTATGTGTATGTACTGGGTGAGCAAAAAGCAGTTACTGCTGGCAGTCTGGATCGCACAGCTTCCGCTGGTAGTGACGCTGGTGTTTGTGAAGTCGAGTTTGGCGGCAAGCTCTTCAACGGTGGCGGATTTGCTGTTCGTCTGAAAAATAGCAATCGCCTGTTGAAGCAAGTAAACTTGAGCACGTCTGCTGCTCCAAAAGCTGACGAATTCATGGTGGATACATTCCAGGATGGCAGTGAAAATAAAACGCGTCTTATCTTCTCCCCAGCCCTGCTTAATGAAGATGTGGTATTCAACTATCAGCGAACCGAAACCGTAGACGTCGTCGACATTTTGATGGATGAAGTGCCATTCCCGGTTCATGTCGTCCATCACGGCTCCTTCCTGCAAAAGGATGGAACCTATGCAGGCATTGAGACAGAGCTGTTCTCCTGCATGGCAAAAGGCAGCTTCTCGATCGATGCGGCCCGCTCCACAGCCAGTACTTCCGCTATTTCCTTGTCCGTTATTGATCCAGAGCGGGCAGATGGCAAGCTAGGCAGTGTGAAACGCTTCGTATCGACCAAAAAAGTGTAACTCTTTCGAGGGTAATCAGGCTGAGTGGAGAGCTCCGGGCTCTTCGCTCTTGCCTTCCTTTTTTTAAAGGGAATAACTTACAACGAATCATAGCGAACGACAACGCATTTTAGCAAGTAGATATATTTAACAAATACAATCTACTATTGTTCAAGGAGGGATTCTTCCGTGCTAAACCACCAAGAAGATCTGGAAAAAAAACACGCAGAGATGATGAACCAGGAAGCTGTAGAGCGGATCAAAAAACAGCAGGAGGCTGATCTGGTAGAGGCTATTTTCTTTGAAGATGATAGTGAAATCATGCTGCGTGACGGCAAAACCTACCGGATTCCGCCTGTGACCTTAAAAGACGCCCGCCTCCTGATGAAAAAGCTAGGAACCATTCATATCGACGCGATTATCCTTAATTTTCTCCCGTATGAAAACAAGGAAGAAGACTTATTCGATATCCTGCTTCTGGGCTTTCGCAACTACCCTACGGTTACTCGTGAGTACTTGGATGAACATTGTGATTTGGAGACGGCCAAAAAGCTTATTAACGTTCTCATTGGTCTAAACGGCTTAAAAAAGTAGAGAGTGGCGAGGGTGACAGTTCCACCATTCGCGATACGGAATCTGGTGAGCCACTTGATTGGGGCGACCTATTTTTTCATCTCCATAAGGACTGTGGTTTGAAGAAATGGGATATTTGGGAGTACACCCTTCCCCAAGTAGCAGAATTAATGAAGAGAGTGAACAAATACATTCAATTTGAGGTAGAAACACGCATGGGTTTTCCTTTCTTGAGAAGAAAGGGTACGAATTCTACTTCCAGTTCTCCCCATGCATCTAGTTCGCAAGACTATCAGGAAATTTCCGAAGACGATATTGCCGTACTTGGCAAAGTGTTAGGTGGTCTATAACCCGTTTCTGTCTATTCTAAGACCAGAACGGGATTTTTCTTTTGAGGAAGGTGATATTCATGGAAACCCAACGATTGACCGATGCCCTCCGCTCCATAACGAGTGCTGCACGGAGTTCTGTAGGGCCGTCGGCATCCGCATTTCGAGCGGAGCAAGCAACCCCCTTTTTTCAAGCAATCAATCAGCAACTGTATGAATTACGCCAGATGATACGCGACATTGAGTCGAAGCCGCTCAGCTTTTCCCGTAAGTACGAGTCTCAGCCAGTTTTCCATGCTGCTTCTGCTTCCCGGCTGTCCGTAAGCACAGGAGCCATTTCCCCGTTCCGCTTTGCTACTGTTCCTGATGCTCCCGTTAAAAGAACGGAAAAAGCATACGGCACGAGAAGCACCCTCCATCCACAAGCATGGGAAGAGGCTGCCGTAGATGTGTTGCAAAACATGATGAGCAGCGGCCTTCACACGCTTATCACCTCTATGGATATCGAAAATTGGGAGTCAGCGAAATCTTTGAACCGCCTGTTAAAAAAGGCAGAGCGCAATTTTTTATTCAAAGATACAAATATGATGGATTTGGCGCATGCACGCCTTTCAGGACGAACGACGGATCAAAAACAAGTGGAAGAAGTAGCACTTGCTTTGCGCGAATACTTGCGATCAGGAGTCAAACAAGACCTGCGGGATATTGCACTAACACATGCCGTCAGCCTTGAAGAAGTAACCAGAGCCTACTATACGTCCTCTCGCCAATCAAATGATCCGCATGCAACGGTAGCCGATATTCGGGAGAAAGCAGCTCTGTTACCAGATGACCCTCTTGCTCCCCAAACCCGGATGCAAACCATCTGGCAGGCAACCTCCCTTGAAGCATTCGATATGTTTAAAAATCAGCCCGGTAGCTTTCCCACTCTTTTGGTCCACCTCCTTCAGCGCATGAGAGAAAGCCAGAGCCAATTATCGCTCGCTGTACGACTGTTGAAAAATGCTGCGGATGCGGATCAATACGGCGGAAAAGCCGCCTACGTCAAAGCCCGGCGCAATCTTCATGAAGGAAGTGAGCAGCGAAGACAAGAACGCGTTACCGCACTGCTTGGTCAATCCTCTTCTCCCTTTACACAAGAAGCAATGGAAATCCAGTCTTGGCAATTGCAAAATCTGTCTTCTTATCAGGCAGCCCGCACTCGATTGATTCGCAACAGGTTGGAACAGAAAAAGGTACAAGATTTGTATCCGTACAATGACAGATTGTTAAAAGCACTGATTGCAGAAGAGAAAAAGCTGCTGAAACAGTTGCATCTGCTCTGGCTGAAGATGCGCGATGTAGAACGTCAGGCACATTTGCTCACAAGTCGAATCCTTTTGGTCCAGCGCGCACTTGGTGGTTTGCAGAACACGATTACCACCTTGATTCCTGCCGTCTCTTCGCTGGATGAGAGACTGCGTGCCCTCTCTGATACGTCCGTTGCTACTGATGAGCAAATCAAGAAAATGACCAGTGACTTAAAACAGCAGGAAAAACAGCTCCAGAAAACACGAGAAGCCTTGAAGGATTTGACAGAAGCACTGTCGACGGCTGTACCCAAACCTCCGACTGCCGCAGCAGGTCCTCAGGCTGCTTCCTCAGCTCCAGCCGCAAGCAGTTCATCCTCTACTGCTAGCAGACTCGCTCCTGTTGCTGCTCTCGCTTTTGAGGAGTTCTCGGGGGATTTCAAGACGAAGATACGAGAAAAGTTCTTGAAAGGAAAAAAGAATGCCGACAAGAAAGAATCAGACGAAACGGCGGAAGGTACGGATGAGTCGGGCTCCACACGGGAAATCCAAACGCGAGAGAGAGCAAACCGAGATTCAACGCCTCCCGATAATACACCCGAGAGAGTACCACTATGGCGAAAAGGATTAAAAAACGCCGGAAAATTGTTAAAAGGTGCAGGTCTCGTAGGCGTTGGGATCACGGCGCTAAATTTTGTGGATAGTCTTAACAAAGATTGGCTGCAACCTATGTTTATGTCCGATTCCCAGAGACAAAGCAGAGTGTTGGAAAATCAAAAAGGCCTCGTGGATGACTTCGTGAGTATTGACAAAATGCCTCCTGGTTTAAAACATGCTTTTTTTGCAACGACATTTCTTACAGGTCTTGGAGATGGTTTGATCAACTTACTGGGTGGCACTACTCCTTCATTTAGCGATTACTATAACGCTTTCGAAGCTGCTTACAAATATGATGGCAAAGACCTCAAAAATGAGTTAGGTAATACCCTCCAGCTGGACGAGAAGGAAGCTCAACTCGAATTCGATAAATACAGCGCTGCGTACAAAAACAAAGAAGAAAAAAACAAGAACTCATTGCTTATCGATATCGATGACAGCGACTCCAAGCTCGACAATACCCCAATTACTTCATGGGAAGAGGTCAAAACACTCGACCTTGGCAAAGAAGTGGTTGGTCATCATCTGGAAAGCCTCTCTCTAGAGGAAGGCAAATTAAGATCCGAATTAGAGAGAACGCAGGCTACTCTAAGAAATCAAGGTAAATCCGAAGATTCTCCAGAAATGCTGAAAGCTTATGATGATTACTACAGTGGTATTAATACGAAACGGAATGAACACTTAGCCTTTTTTGAAGAGGTATTCGCTAAAATTCCTAAGGGTTCAGATGCCTCTGACGTAGTAGACTCAGTAATCGCTGATATAAAGGCTTCTATCGCCCAAAATAACCTCGATAAAAACAACCATACCTCCGGCACAAAAATTAATTCCGTGAAGGACAAGCTGAGCTCTGAGCTGGAAAGTAAAGAACTTCAATACTCGATCGACAGAAACAAAGCAATCTTGGCGGGTCACAGCGCAAATTCTGAAGTAGTAAAGAAGCTTGATGAAGAATATTTACGCAGTATCAATGAGACTTTCGATGCGACGAGTTCTGAATTGGATCGCCTTTTGTCCGGGAACCAAATGAATGAGACATTCAAGAAAGACATCGAGAACTTAAAAAAAGGCCTCGAAAAAGCCAAATACGACAATCTCGTATCTCTGCACATGTCCAAGCGGCCCACCAAAGGAACCTTCAACATGCCCGACGGCTTGCAGCCGCTGACCTACTGGGGCATGCAAACCGCAAATGCAACACATAGCACCTACGACCTTACCTATGGCGGCGACAGCAATGTGAACATTACCATCGCCAATATGAGCGGGACGGAAGCTGACCTTCAACGCCTCGGCTCAACCGTCAGCGAAGCCGTTCGCAATACACAAGCAAGCCTTTCTACCGAATTAAGCCAACAAGTCCGCTCTGGCATCGCCTCGAGCTACACAAGATTGTAAGGAGGTACAATGATGACCCAACAATACGCCTTTGGCACCGCCAATCAGCGCTACAAAAAAAAGCTGTTCGTCGATACAGGGTTCGAGTTCATAGAAGTAAACGCCCGACTTATCGAGCCGTATTCTCCGCCAAGTCCCCAGCCTTCCTTGCGCGAAATCAAAATCATCAACGCTCCCTCTCACATCCACCACTCCGGTTTTAGCAGCTACCAGTGTTCATTGACCTTGCTTTTTCCAGACAAGGAATCGTATAACGATTACTTGAGCTACGCAGGCTGGACCCACAAGTTTTACGATGAAAAGGGAAGTATTTTCCTTGGAAGCGCGGAATCCATCACCCCCCATGTACTTGAGGCGGGACGCCGCTACAGCGTCACCGTCGATCTGATCCTCATCAAAAAAGACTCCATCGAACGCGAATCACGTTTTCAATTTCAAGATATTGAAGGACATTGGGCGCAAAAAAACATCGAGGAAATGGCCGATCTCGGGCTAATCACGGTCATTACCCGAGATGGGAAGCCCGTCATTTATTTCCGCCCCAATGATTTCGTGACGCGTGCCGAGTTTATTGCTTTTTTGAATCGGACAAGGCGGCTGGTAGAGCGGATGATTCGGGAATAGCTGAGGCTGTTCCGGGTTTCTGTCTACTCTATATAGGAGGTGATGAAAATGATCAGCTGGGCTGATGTGAATGAAAAAGACTGGTTTTTTAATGAAGTAATGGAGGCCAGCAATTACTTGATGGCTGACGGAGAACCGTTCATTCAAGGAATTGCTTATGGCTCCTTTGAAAGCAATGCTCCTTACCTGTATGAGGAGCAAAAGGGCTCCACCGGACAAAAAGTTTTTACGCTCGCAGCCAAATTGACACCGGGTGCAGATAACCCCCTCTTTGTCTATATTGACGGCACGCAAACCCTTTTCAAAGAAATTCGGCCAAATCAAACTGACCCGAACAAAACGGACGTCGAGCTGTATTACGCACCATCTGCCAACTCGGTTGTCGCCTTTTCCAGCTTCGGCAAGCCTGCCTTGGACCGTTTTGGCAAACCGATCCCCCCCAACTCCTCTTCCTTTGCTTACCCGAACAAACGCCTCGATAACGGAGACACGTATTTCTACAATCCGTTCAGTCGTCAATTCAACGAGTATTTGTACGCATATGGTCGCTCCTTGAAGCGAATGGATGTGCCAGAAGAGGAATGGAAATCGACGCCTGCCCAAGAACTCGCCAAAAAATATATCGGACTCAAGCAAGATGTCTACATGGTCAGTCCCGCTCCGGGTGCAACGATTTATCTTCCTTACAATTTAAACGGCGTACAGGTGCGCTTCATCTACAACAGCTACGAAAACGGCGCTCTGTTTATGCGAGGCGGATATTTTTCGGTGAAAAGTCCTGGCGTATGGAGAAACGACCGCTTCTTTCCCAATGCCTACATCAATCGGGCAGAGGCTTTTCTGCTCATTGACCGGCTTCGGCGTTCTTTTTACCAACGCTTTACGGATTCACAGCCTCCCACACAGCGGTTGGATGAATCCTATACGGCATACGAGGGGCAACGTGTTTTTCGCCTGAACGGTACTTATCCTGCAGGTAAGAAGCAACTTGCCATCAAAGTGGATGGAAAAGTGGTGAGCAGTTCCGATTATCAAGAATTTGATGATCATACGGTACTGTTCAACATGCCGCTTGAGGCAGGTAAAAACGTTCATTTCTTTTACGTCAAAGAGACGAGTACCCGCTTTGAAGATGTCGGGCGCGAAAAGTATATGTACAACAGCAACACCGGGGAAAAAATTGCGCTAAACGGTGGGATGACTGGCAGCAAGCCTTCATGGTGGGCACCATCCGTCCTTTCTATGGAAGACGAGCGGTTTGGCAACGGAGATTACTTGATCGAAGGCATTGCGATCAACAATTTCGTCGATGGAGCGGCTGTCGTCAACCATATGTACGAGGTATCGTCATCGAACGCGGAGGACAAAGAAAAATGGTTTATGCCTTACTCACTACTTACCCGGGCACAGGCCGTCTCTTTTTTGAATCGCTTTCGAAAATGGTCCCTGGAACGGTTTAAATAGGAGGTGCTTTCATGCAAACGATGTCCAATGAGCTGCGTAGAATTCTCTCCGAGAGACTCAAACTCGGAGAATTATCGAAGCCCTCGTGCCGCGTCGAGGTAGATCGACTCGTCTTCGTGCCAGGCCGTACCGAAGAACTCGATTTCATTATGAGTGATCCGCGGGAAGAGAAAACATTGACCCGCACCATCATTCAAGATGGTTCAGGAGACGGGGGAACTGCTCTCTCCAAGATCCCCTTTGTCTTTCCTGTTGAGGGCAAAAGCATCCGAGATATTACAGCCTATATGGGCGACAACCGCAACCACAAAGGGATTGATATCGCTTGTCCAGTCGGTACACCTATCAAAGCTGCCTGGGCTGGCAAAGTAACAAAAGTGACTGTGTCTGAAAAATATACGAGCTTTGGCTTTCGCGTAGAAATTCAGCATGCGGATGGCATATGGACCCGTTACGCCCATATGAGCGAAATCCACGTCAAAACAGGGGATTACGTCACGCAAGGCACTATTATCGGGAAAAGCGGCAATACAGGAGACGTCCGCTCTGCCGGCGTTACGGACATGGGCACCTATGACGATCCCAATTCCCCCCGCTCCAAAGGAAGAGGAGCTCATCTGCACTTTGAGGTCTGGAATGGAAAAGCCGTTATCGATCCGTTTCCTTATATGAATGGTTCGAAGTATCTGTTTGCTGCCTCTTCCAATAACGGTGCAGGAGTCACAACCGATGCCACCTATGTTGGAACGCCAGGAGCAACTCTTTTTGAGGAACGGTTTACCAATAATACGTGGCACTCAAAATCTGTCTACAAAGTAGACGAGCTAACCAAAAAGCTATCCATGATCGAGAGAAGCTCGACGGAGCATAGCAATCTCACCTTTACCTTTGATCCCAAAGGGTACAAGACCGTCTTCCCCTCCCCAACCGTAACGACTGGCATGAATCTCAAGCTGACCTCTGTTCACCCCGGCATTTTTAGCATGGGGTTCTCCACCAACTTCGGTGAAGGTGCCGGCGAGCTGCGCGTTTTTTTCAATGGAAAAATGCAAATCAAGGTCAACAAATTCTCCGGGACAGAAAACGTAGAGATTCGTGATATCCCCTTTCCCAATGGCGAAATGGAAATTCGTATCGAGCTGTTTTGGAATGGAAAACAAGTCAATCGTTTTTCCCTCCAGTACATTCAGATCAAGGAATTGCAAGGGCGCCCCGACCTGTACGGGAACAAAGACAAAGTCGATCCGACGGTGCAGCAGGAGTTTTTTGAGGAACGGGAAATTACGAGCACCTTCATGCCTGGACAGCCGCGAAAAGTATCGCTCCAGGTCGGAAAGTTCGTCTATATGGACACCCTAACTCTGGACAATATTACCCACATCGAAATGGACGACCAGTTTGAAATGGATTCCTGTGAGGCACGAATCACGATTTCAAACCCGAACGGCTACTACAGCCCGGACTATAATCCGTTTTACTTTCCCGAAACCTACAAGGAAACCCCCTGGTCTTATTTTGTGAATGGATTCCATGTCGGTGTCCTCTCCGAAAATACTCCTGTTCGGATCTACATGGGCTATGGCCTGAATTTAATGCGCGTGTTTACTGGGCTGATCGACAAGCTCGATTTAAATGGCGAGGAATCGACCATGACCATTTACTGCCGCGATATGTACAAGAAGATTTTGAACAAGGTAATTACTGAGGACAAGCAATATCCCCCAGACATCGGACATTCTGCCGCACATGATACCAATGTTTTTTCCTCGATGTCTCGTCGGGACAAAATTATCTCGATGGCCAAAAAGCAGGCCAAGCAGCAGGGTCCAGAGCTCGATTATAAATTTCTGTTAGCCATTGCGGAGCACGAAACCAAAATGGGGACGCTGGGGAAAGGTCTGCCTCCAGGAGACTTCATTCTCGGGTATGGATGCTATACCGGTGAAAAATGCGATCCGCAATACCAAGGGATCGAGCGACAGCTCTACCGCGGAGCCGTTCGCTATCGGGAGGCCATGGCAAGCAAAGGCTGGCGCTTCCAATCAGTCGACGACGTCAAATATTTTTGGCAAGGAGGAGACAAGGGGGCTTACCAATGGGCGAGTGATACGAATTGGTATAACAGCGTGTGGCAAATCTATCAAAAGTTCCGTTCCAGCACGGAGTTTGATTCGATCCCTGAATGGGAGGGTACCGCACCTGTCCCAACTGAACCAACTGCCAAAGCCGCCTACCTCAAATCCGCCATTGTACAAGACTTGATTGCCCATGCAGGAATGTACGGCTGGCGTAGCAATCCGCAAGACATTTACTACCCCTATGCCATTGTACAAGAGACAAGCTATACCCACGTGACGCAGGCAACAGGCAAGGTTTTCAAGGCTGTGCCCGATAAAGAGGGCGAATTTGTGGAAGTCGATGCCGAATCCATTTTGACCCCAAAGGGTTGGAAAAATCCTTTTATTGAGCCACCCGGACGCAAATTCGAATCGTATCAATACAAAGTCGGAGAAGCCATCGCGGAAATCATGAAAGATACAGAATTCCGTTCCTATTGTGACCGTTATGGCACGTATCGCTTGGAAGAGATTGATATGAATCGGCCGATTGTGGCTACTTTTACGGAGCACGATAATTTGATCACGATTCATAAGACGATCGATTTTTCCCGTGGCAGGAGCCATCTTGTCATTTTGGACGAAGAAAATAAGGCTGGTCATTTCGTAGATACCGAGATTTTGATGGAGTTAAAAGGCGAGGTCCGCACAGGCGTGAGGCACGTTCCCTCTGCCAAGACAGACGAATTGAAGCGACAGGCCGCGCGACGAACATTTTTTGATATAAAACGCTTGTGCCGTACGCTGCAAATTTCCATCCCTGGCAACCCTGCCTTGGATGTCCTCGATCGTATTTACATTATCGACTCTAATACAACCACCCGAGAAGCGTATACCATCAAAGGAATCCGATCGATGTTCGATGCGCAGAACGGCTATATGCAAATCCTCGATTTATTTTGGAGCAACAACGAGGGGGCGATTGTGTAATGGCTGGGATTGCGAATGATTATTTGATTTATCCGATCCTCGATCTGATCCGTGATGAAGTCCACCGTACCACGACAGTCACAGCAGACCCGTTCGTCGAGGAGCCCTCTGTACGTCTAATCCGAGAGCATCCCCTCGATCCGGAAAAGGTCACGGGTGCAAAGCTATTCTATGAGTCTGGCTACATGCTGGATATTTCCCTCACGTTTGGCTCTACAGACACGACCACCTTCCCGCTTGAAGTCGATCAGCTCCATCCAGACTGGGAGTACTATTCTCTTTGGCGCTTGACCTCGGTTACCGCTGCAGGCTTCGCACCTGACGGAAAAACGGTAGGATCTTATCTGATCCGTCTACTCTATGATACGAGGGGCCTCTTAACTGGCACCGATGTCCTTCGTATAGAGAAAGAGAGGTGAGTACAAGTGGGCTTCTCCGTTGTTTATTCGGGCGGGGGCGTGATTGACAAAGTACGTGAGCTCCCCTACCCGCACTTTTCCAAATTTACTGAGCCCTTCATTCGTGGACGCATGATTGATGTGACTGCGTCCAAGCAAGTCTTTTCCGATACCTATGCCCTTCCCTACCCGACAGAATTTTTATCCGTGGCGTTTGCTACCAATAATTACTGCGTCGGCGATTACTGGGAGCTGAGTCTGGACGGCGTGAAGGTCTGTGAAACGATTTATACCAAAGAGCTGCCGGAGTCCGTCTCGATGGGAAACAGCTTTGGGATCGTCTATCCGTTGAAGCCAAATGCGCAAGTCCGCTTTGACTTCCACAACATTTCAGGTACGGAAAAGAAAGTTTGGTACAATGTAAAATTTTTACGCAAGAAACTGTAAAGGAGGCGTATGGATGCCTAGTAAACAAGTAGCTTGGATCGAGGGCGAGGTTACAGCCGATTTGCTCATCAACAAGCTGGCTGATGAAATCGTCAATGCCAAAATCCCGGATACTAAGAACCGCTGGGAAAAGGTGTTTGAGGTTAATGAAGATAAGTGGGTTACGTATCAGAAGACGACTGTTGCGAATACGCAAGGGACGTACAAGCATACGGATGGGAAGACTTACCCGGTTTATGTTTTGCCGGATTTGAGGGAGTTACGAGGTAATGGAGGGACTCTTCTCGTTGATGCAGATGGCTATATCTTCGAAACGATCAATACAGAAAATATTAAATCAAACAAAAAAATCCAAGTGAAAGAGTTTGTCTATAAAAATGATGAAGGAAACGACATCACCCTTCCTGTTCCTGGTCTACTGGTGGTGAATGTCGATGATACCGACCCTGCCAACACTGTCAAGAAGAAATGCTATGTGGTACAACAGGGCAAGTATGAGTTGGATGGGGTAACATTTACCCCTGGAAAAGAGTGGGATGAGTATAAACTCATTACACAAATGCCCTCTGATTGGAACGATCTTCTTTCAAAAGGTCAATGGTCGGTATTTTACTACTCTTGGGAATGGACTTATGTTCGTCCTACCCTCTACAAATTCGGAATGGTCAAATACATTGCCAACCCCGTCCATCACTACGACCACACGGTCGTCCTAAAATCCGTTCCTGACGTACCTACAGGCCAAACGCCTAACGACTACTTCGTCATGTTGAAGCATCCCATCCAGCAGTACAACTATCTGGATGTGTCCTACGGCAAAGGCTTCACAGGCAAAAATCCCGTTGGAAACTCTGCCGATACGTACCAGCTTGCCTGCGATATGAGCACAGTTATTCCCGGCAAAGTCCCGGTCGTCCTCGATCAAAAACAAGCTGAACTTCAATACAACAAATGGAACAATCCTGAAGATACCGACAAATACATCCCGCCTCATGAAGCATGGGCACTCGATTACGACGACAAGGTCGAAATTAAAAGCCCTTCCTCCCACTTTTTCTACGGCGCCGACTCTGTCGTCTCTTGGGTACCAAACAAGAAGCGTCGCCCAGACTATTGGGTGGAATACAACCTCTCTGTAAGTAATGATCGTGTAGCAATCGTAATTGAAGGCGACCCTTCGCCTGATATGGATGCTTACTACAGCAGCTTTGCTTATATCGGAAAAACGATTCCTTTTGCTGACTATGATCACAAAGGCAATTTTGGAATTACAGTCGGCATGGGTGATTTGACCAAGGAAAAATCAGGCTTCCTTCCAGCCGACATCAAGCAGGACACAAATCCTAACTATTCGGGCTGGGGACGCTATACCTCCAACGGCATGTACTCCTTCTCCATGCTGCAAACCCGTAGCTCCGTTTACTTCCAAGCGTACTACCCTGCCTTTATTACCCAGCTCCCCAAATACGATGGAGTGGGCACAATCCCTCCTGAGCTGTCCAAAATGGTACTCGAAGCAAACGGCTTCCAAAGCTCGAAATGGACGAAGAAATATCATGCATCGCCGATCTATCTGGTACACCAGTTCGAAGGCTATCGTGGCTACCTCGACAGTGTCGTAGCAATCGAGGACCATAATCTGATCAACAAGGACGAGCTCGTCGTAGATACAGAGGAACCAAAAGATCCGAAGGACCCTGCTGCCGGAACTTGGACAGAGGTATACAAGTTCTTCCGAATCAATACCCCTGTAAACTTCTTCAAGTACTCCCCCAACCCTACCGATTGCACCATCGCCATTTTAAAAGAAGTATATTAAAGGAGGATTTTCACATGGCCAATTTTAAATACATTGAAAAAATCACCACTTCTAAAGAGCTCCTGGATACCATTAAATCTGAAATCGAACAAATCACTAACTATCCCCATAACGCAACCGCTGGAGAGACGCAGGAGAAATCGACCTGGACAGTTATGACAGATCTCACCAAAAAAGATTCCGCTTCTGGCAAAACCTCCGAGCTTGTCCTAAAAGGCATCTCCAAAATTAACACCGAGACCAAAGAGTTTTATGTGAAATTCGTCAATCCAGGCTTCACCAACCCGAAGGAACACAGCTCTTTGACGGTTCAAGTATTGACAGACTACAATCCAACAGCCAAAACCTTCGCAACAGAAGGACATCCAGTCAATTTCGAATGGGCTGACGAGAAATTCGTCGTCAATGGCAAACCGACAGATCGTACGATTGATAAACCAGTCTACCTGTACATGAACGTGATGAACAACCGCCTTTCCCTGGTTGCCGTTGGCGATCCGGCTGTTCACTTTGAAGATTATCGCAAGAGCTTCCTGTACGTAGGCGCACTTAAGCCGTTCAAGTACAACATGGATGATGTGGTTGGAAACATCATGCTGACGGCTGGAGCTGTCGCTACTGAGCCTGCTGCTCCGATCGCCCCACACGATTATGGTCAATACACTTCTTTTGGCAACAACACCTTGCAAATGCTTGCGACAAAATCAGGCATTCGCTTCCAAAAGCACTACCCTGCCTTCATTACCCAAGCTCCACAGCCGGGCAAGGCATATTCCGATAGCAAGCTCGGGGACACGGGTCTTCTTCTGGAGCCACAAGGCTTTAACGCATCTGCTTGGACACGCCGTTACCATTTGAGCCCGATTTATGTCGTACACGGCTATGATGGATACCGCGGCAGCTTGGATGCCTGCATTGCTGTTTCAAAAAACAACATTCTCCACTTGGATGAATTGATCATTGATGTCGATCCGAGCGACACGACCAAGAAACACAAGCAGGAAGTGTACCGCTATTTCGACCATAATACCGAACAGAATTTCATGAACTACTCCGCCAACGTAAAAATGGGGGTCGCTTTCCTGAAGGAAGTTCGCTACTAAAAGAAGTCCCTCTAAAACCGTATAGCTAGCAAAAGGGGGAAAACTAGAACGCATCTCTGGTGTTCCCCCTTCTTTTTGGGAGGTGAACCATTTGACCGGGATTTCTTCTCTAGCAGCCTATCAATTCAGACTTGCAGACCACTACGCTTCTATTCGCAACTATATCGGAAAAGTAACTTTCACGACTTCGCCCTCCCGTAAGTATTCCTTCGTCTATATTCCCTACGGACAAAGTGCCAGTATGGTCATGCTGGATTATTTGCTCGCGAACCGGAAATCATTTGCTGCTGATCTACACGACTCTTTGCAGGATATGATTCGGAATGATACCAGCATGGCCAATCCCATGGAACTGGTCGTGGTATCCGATCGCTCGCCGCTTAAAGAGAGCTTGCTTCAGGACGATGCCCTGGATGCTGACCGAATTATCAAGCAGCCATTACAAGTTATTCGTCGTGTACATTTATCAGATCGGATTAAAGCAGCAGGAATGGCAAAGCTCAACCCTGCCCAAATGTCCGTACGCGTGAATAAGGATGAGCTGCATATAGATTTGCCACCAGGATCGGCGAGTCGTTCCATTTTTGCCGAAGCTATCATTGGGAAAGAACAACCTGTCGCAACAAGGACTAAGCGTTTCGCTGGAAAAAAGATGAATGAATGGTTCACGGGCGAGCGTTTCTCTACCTTCGATTTATTCGTAAATACCGATAGAAGCTTGGCTGGGCGAAAGTTTTGGGCTTCTCTTTTTGTGCAGATGGAAAGAGAATACGCAACCAGATCAATCACTCACAATCTATCTATTGAGAACAACCTGCCTCTTTCCAGCCGGGATAACAGACATGCCATGTATACGGATTGGTCCCGTTTCATTGGCGAGCGTCATTTTGTCTTTGAAATGACCCGTCACTTCGTGCAAACCTTCCACCGGATGAAAACAAAACCGACGAAGGTGCTTCGCGACATGGACTGGGCTTACCTCAAAGCCCGTCAGTATGACGCCTTGCTGCACTTCCTTCACCATGCAAGCAGGATCGCTACGCAAGATTTAACGATCCATCGGGCTTCTACAGGTTTTCGAACCATGCTCCAAGGTGGTTCCCTTTTGCAGAATCGCTACTGGGGCTATCGAGATTTCACGCGTCTTCTCTCCCTCGATTCCTTTTCACCAACAGCTTTCCGACCATACCGAAATGACTTGTTCATCAATCGCTCTCGACTCCATGCTGCTCGTCCCTATCAATCACTAGGTACACTCATCACGGAATATGCTATTGGTAATCGAGACGTAGTTTCGGAGCTCGCTATTTTCCTATCACAGATTACGGGAACCCGAACAATTCAAACAGATGCTTCGCTCATAACCTATCTGGAACAAAGCTCCCGACACAACAGTCACCTCTTGTTTGTTCCCAACCCCATCAATGATTCTCTTCGAGAGAAAACCAATCCGCTCTGGATTCCCCAGCACTTCGAACTCGGAAAGAAAGATCTTTCTCGTCCCACTTCGATTATCAAAGATGACCTTCGCGCAGATCGCCAGCTCGTACATGCTGCTCATCTTTGGGAAAAGGAACGCGCCATCGATCTTAGTGGGGGCAAAGCACCTAAGCCATCCTTTTACCAGGATGAGGATGACATTTTCGCCAATCTGGAAAATGTACGCCCAAGTCTCCTGGCAGAAGATATGATCTTCGCAACCATCTTGCGCTTACTGCCCGCTCATCTTTTGGAAGACATCCTTGCTTCCAAAGAATTCCCTTCCCACCTGATGGACGACATGATTTTTGCCTCGCGCCTTACAGACGGTCAGAGTATTTTAGAAGCACTCATGGAATGGGCGCTGACCAACAAAACTTTCGATGCTTACGTAGATGAAGAATTTTTAGAGGGTGTGCGGACACGGGTTCAGGCATTGATCGAATCTGAAGTCATTTTCAGTAAAGCGTTGCAAGACAGAGCCGGCATTCTTTCCTTTGAGACATGGGAGTCCACCCGCCAGAATGAGATTCTCTCGTATCTGGAGGAGGACGGGGTTACAGGAAAACGGGAAGTATTGCTCTCTTCCACGGTTGAGGAGGTGGAAATCACCAGTCAAATGGAGGCAGCCCCTTCAACCATTACAGAAGCACTGGTCGGCGAAGATGTATTCCGTCCAGCCGAGCTGCAAATTGAGAATCCATTTGGTTACATGGAACCCGATCCGTCCTTTTTGTTCGACGAGCATACAGCCCGCAAATCCGCTCACGCCAGCGACCTTGACGAGTTGCCGGTCACCGCAATACTACGCAGCAGAATCACGGAATTGTGCAGCGGCTATCTCTTCGCTACCTCCCCGCATGAACGAGCCAGTTACCTCGTCGATTTATACGATGTGGCAGAAAAAGGCGCGCGTGATGGAGAACTGCAAGACGACGAATGGCGAAAGTATGCCAAGCTCGCACTGAAACAAACGGTATTGCATGAGCAACTGATTGCCTATCAGCCGGAAGCAGCAGCTCATCTGATCGAATCCATCCTCAGTTACAAACAACCAGATCAAGCTGTTATCAACGCAGATTGGGTCGCCTCCAACCAAGAGCGTGCTACCTCGCTCCTCACCCAAATCATGGGTAAAAAAGAACTCGCAGACGCCGTCATCCTGGAATACTTGGCTGGCCAATTGGATCATAGAAAAGGTCATATCGAGAAACCATTACTTTCTGTTCGCGACTACAAGAAAGCATGGGCAGATCGTATAGAAGAAATAGGACAAGGTTTGGTCTACGACTACTCCAACGATGTTCTCGAAGCTGAACATGATCCCGAGCATTGGTCAGGTGGTTTTTCTGTTCCAGAAGCATACGATCCCCACGATCCATTCAATGCGTACTATCCATGGACGACGGATATGAATGCACTCGCGATGGGGCAAGACAACTGGACCCGTTTTGGCTCGGGCACTTGGGAGCATAATCGCGACCAAGGCACTTTTACCCATCCAAAAGGCTCCAGTAGCATGAGCGGCTACATTCGAAATGACTTTACTTATTCAGACTATCAGTTTGAGGTCGATTTCAAAGTAGATGAGCCCGCAGATGGAGACAGCGCTGGCATCGTGTTCAAATATCACAACGACCAGAACTACTGGATGTTCGTCGTCAGTGGCGGAAGCGCCAGTGGTATGCCGCGGCCCATGCAGCTTTTTAAGGTAGAGAATGGCAGATCAACCATGTACTCTACCCCGATGAACCCGTTTGCCTGGGAAAAAGAGAAATGGTACACGCTGCGTGTTTGGGTTACGGGAAACCGCATCCGCGTCTGGGTAGATCATAACCTGCAATACGATTTTACCGATTAGAGGTGATCATTTTGGGTCATACGTTTGGCATTTTTTCTAAATCAGTGGGCAACGTCACATTCGGAAAAATGCGCTCCTCGCTGGTAGAGGGCGCATTCCACCCGAATCATCCGGACAATCCGGACAGCCCCAATCGCCCTCGCGCAGAGGATCGTTACGCTGGGTATCAGAATCCACTTTTGGGCGATCCCGGCAAGGGTCAGATTGGTCGTTGGCAGACGGTTAATCTCGACTCTCTCGAAAGCATGATCGATCAGATGATTGAACAATTTGTCCGGGACAAAAATTGGTATGCCAAGGTTCGTTGCCGCGAAGCGCTTTGGAACATGTACCGTCGCCTGGAATGGTGGGTCAACCAGCAAATCGATCCGCAAAAAAACGACTACCAGCGAGCCTTGCTCATGGTACGCGATTGCATTTACAAAATCCTGAAAAACGCCGAGCAGCCGGATGGAACCCATCAAAATGTTTCGCTGCCAGTTTGTCCGGCTCCTTACTATCATCACTTTAGCGGTTACTATCTCAATCATTACGATGCCATCGATAAAGAAGTCCCGACCTTTGATATGCGGACTCTCCCGTTGTCGGATAAATTTCACGGCTTGTTCCGCTACGTCTCCTCGACGGAAGATCAGGAATGGAAAATGGTTCACTCCGTCGGCTCCAATGAGATGGCGGGAAGTGAAAACATCATGAAGCTGGATGTGACCACTCTCAAGCACGGTAATTCCAGCAAAGTGACTTTTCAGTGGCGCTTTAAAAAGCAAGGCTTTATTCGTTTTAAGTACATGGTTAGCACTGCTCCTGGCGATGGGTTGCTGTTTTTTATTAACAACAATCAGGTTGGCGGGGAATGGAATCAAAACAACAGCTGGCAGGAAGCGAAGTTTCACGTCAAGCCAGGGCAGACGTACAAGTTTGATTGGTTTGTGCGTCGGATGAGTGATCGGCGGTTTGGGAAAAATGCGGTTTATGTTAAAGATGTGGAGTGCGTTGAGGTGGTGCAGAGCTTGGATGAGCAGACACCGCCGGATGTGGATACGTTGGGGGATGCGGCTTATAACATTCCTGGGTGGGAATGGATTACGTTTTCAGATAAGAGTATTATGACCACCTATTTTTCAGGAATTAACGATACGCTTTCAAGGAAAGTTCAAAGAGTCATCGATGCAGAGTGCGCTGGAGATTTTAGTTTTCAATACGAAATGGGGGTGGATAACCCTCCCTATACGAATGAATCTGTTCTATTTTTCGATGAAGAATTTGCTTCCCGTACCCAAATCGGCGAAGGAGTACGAGGAAGTACCGCGGTCTCACAACATGGGTGGCAGTGGTCATTAGATGGACGTTCCTCCTCCACTCAAGAAGATTCAGCTATCATTTCTTATGATATTGAAATTGGTGACAACTGTACCGTTGATTTAACAGGAGATGTCCAACTGATTTGTCCACCACTAGAGATTGATCACTACGAGGAACGAACCACCAATGTTTCTGACCCTTTAAACTTCTCCTTCACCGGGGTGAGTCACTGGGAATGGAAGTCGATTCCTGGACTTGGTAGCGGAATTTATATGCAGGACCCCATTGTTTCCGGAAATGGAGATGCCACCTATACTCTTGAGCTTGAGGCCGATGGGTGGATTGAGTTCAGTTTTACTACTGGTTTACGTGATACAGAAAGACTCCTTGTCATTATCAATGACGTACAACAACTAGAAGCGACGGGAGATGAATGGGAGAAAAATGTACAGCTCCCATTAGTAAAAGGCCGTAATACCGTTATTTTTCGGATTCAAGATGACCTGACAGAAGAGCCCCTTGAGGAAACTTATCCTGGTGAATTCTCTTATCGGTCTTCAAGTGGCAAACATAAAACACCGATGGGCAGCTATATTGATGTAGACCGGGAATGGAGAACAGACAAAAACTCCAGTTACACAGAAAAGGATCGTGCAGAAAATGTTTACAACATCTTCCTGAATCCTGGTTCCTCCTTTGACTTTTCGGAAGAACTGGAGTTGAAAAGTCTCGTTGATGATTCAGAGGAAGATGACTATGAAGTAATTTTCTCTGAGGACTTCAATGATCGGGATAACTATGCACGTGAAATTCGTGTCGATGACAACTGGGAATGGGAAGATATCGTTACTCGTTATCATGGGGAAGGTCACGGAGGAGACGGTGTACTTAAGGTCGAGAATAAAGACGGTACCCTGAACCGCCTGTATGTCGAGAATATAGATTTGAATGAACCGGGGTTCGTAAAGTTTGAATACGGTGGTTCCTTTTCAGACTACGAGTATCTCAGTTTATATAGTAACAATCGGTTAATATGGTCTGAAAACAAAAGCACAAGTGATCCGCTTGGCCGTACCGTATTGGTTCCACTGGGGCGTGGTAAGCAAACGTTAAAATGGGTATTTGAAGATTGTGATGAAATTGAGGTTGAGGACCCCGATCCCGATTATAAGCCGCCGACGAAACCCGATCCTTCTACAGGTGGTGAGAAGTGCTATCCGGCGGGATCAGAGACTCATTTGGGTGATTATAGCCCTTTTATTGATCACCAACAAGTATATGAATCTAAAAGGAAATTTAGAGTGCGATGGATGCAATATACCCAAGGTCCTGTAAAGATTTACTACGATGGGAACGTACCAATTGCGCAAGGAACTGAAAGAGATGGTTACACACTCAGGCGATTTATTAATAACTCTTCTGTCACATCAGCCAAATATTCCGAGCGATTAAAAATCTATGCTGGTAAAGGCTATGATGTTCCAAATGCATTCGATGTCCCTGTCAAATGGGTTTTCCGCCCTCATCCTGACGCTGCTAAAAAGACACCGATACACTATGACAACACCTATGTGATTACGTCTGAACAGGTTGCAAATAAAAATAATTCTTCCACCTTTTGGTACGTTATCTTTGACAGTGTGGGGAATGAACATTTAGAAGTTGAGTTTGACTATCAGTACTATTGTTACGAACTAGATAGTCAACAAGGTAATAAAAATGGGCGACAAGTCTCTACGAAAAGATTATATAGCTACGCAATAGCGACGGAATACGATCCTAAAACGAATTCTCATCTTCTTGTAACACGTAAAAGTATTGGCTGGAATACCCCAACAATCACAACCACAGGTAATAAGAGGATGAATGTAGGAAACAAGCAGAATCCCTATAAAATAAGAGATTGGAGCGCCGCTAAACACCACGCCGCCCCAAAATTTTATTGTAATAAGCCAGGTCCCTATTGCATTGTCTTTGACGTCAAACGAACTTTTTTTAAAGACTCAACGCTTGGAAGAGATGAAGTCCCCTATTACATCGCGATCCGTAATCTTAAATTAACATCCAATAAACACCGTGAATTCAGCAATAACTATGACGACACAAAAGTAGAAGTTACCGTAACGGATATAACCAATCGAACAATTATCGATACTTACCCCTTATCAGCAGGTCCTACAGGCCAGGCTGAACATTTCATAAAGTATGATGTCCCTCAAGGTAGACATTATCGTATTGATTACAAACTGCTAAAGGGAATAAGTCATAGGGGGGGATTAGATGACAATGGAGGAGTCTTTACTCTCAGCCAGGGAAAAGCTGAAGAAAAATGGGGAAGATATTGCATTGATAAACTAGGCTCTATTTATCCAAAAGACAACTCGCCATATGAACCCAATCTCCCCCCTCCCACTCAAGTAATCATACCCGATGACTCCTGGTGTTGGATCGATACAATCGAAATCAGACAAAGTAAAAAATCAAAACCATGCCGCGATGCCTATGTCCGCGTAAGAGTTTACGACGAAGACAACGGGACCATCATATCAGAAGAGAAATACTCGGATTTTGATGATGTACAAACAATCAAAGCTGCTATTACCAATGATTCTGATGAAGGTAAAAATTATTCTATCCGAATCAAGTTCTATACAGATTGTGATGCCGAAGCGAGATTAAGTAATGGAGAGTATACATTCCATGACAAGCTCCCGCTCCCTAAATCATCAGCGTTTGTATACAACTTCAAAACGACTGCCAACGTCCCCATATGGATGGGCGGTTGTAACGGTAGCAATATTCAGGTAAACATCTATGATCAAACAGGCAACAAGCTTCAAAACACTACCGTTAATCTCTCCGGAAACTACGACTTTACCCTCGAAAACCTATCCAAACCTTCCGTATCTAAAGTACGTGTCGAAATTACTACAGAACAAAAAGGCGAAATAAGCGAGTGGACTGGCAAAAGCTATTTGACTACGTTCAAGCTCCGAAATTTCAAAGCAACGGAAAACTGGACAATTGTCCCCTCTCCTTTTAATAGCCAATTGGACTTTTTCATTGATGGCGTTCTTCGAGGTAGCTATACAAATGCTGGTGGTGCCCCTGTGTTTCAAGTAGATAGAGGAAGGCATACTTTCACCTGGGTATTTACAGCAAAAGGTACAACAGAGGTCTGGGATTACTGCAATATCGACTACATCAAACTAACCAACTGGATCTGCGACAAGGTCCTCGTCACCCCCTACTGCGATCCCGGCAGCGGAGACAAATGCGTCGAAGCACTGATCAAATGCTTGCTCGCCATCTGGAAACAACGCCCTGAGGCATGTGTGATTGGCAAACGAATATGGCTATTTACGTAAGGAGGTACTTCTATGAGTGTAGTTTCTCGGCGTAAATCGGGGTTTCTCTTCGAGGATTCTTTCGATTCTCTTACCCTCGATTCCAAGTGGAACATGACACCAAATGACTCTTCAAGGTGGTCGCTATCAGACGCACCAGGCTCGCTCCGTTTAAAAGGCGGAGCCGAGCCGCTTCAACTCTTTTTAGACACACTTACCCCCGTGAAACAATTCGTCCTCGATATGAAAAATTCATACAATCCAAAAGCTTCCGGAAGCACAGGCGGATTGACTGTCTTCATTAACCACAATGACTTTTTCCACGTCGAAGAATATTACGATGCATCGCAAGGCACTGTGAAAACCTTCCCCTGGCTTCGATTAATACGCGACTACAATACCTACACCGCTTATTGGTCCGAGGACGGAGCCATCTGGCACATCATCGGTTCGGAGGAATTCAACCGCCTTGCTCCCAAAATCGGTATCTTTCTCAACAGCAGCGCTACAGACGACTATCTGGACATGGAACACGTCCGCGTTTTCTCCCTCCCCACTCTCACTGTCTCAAACCTCTCCCCCGGCACCCGTGTAGAGCTGCTCGATTCCACAGGAGCCGTTGTCGACTCCAAAACGTGTCGGACAAGCCAAACATCTATTCAATTTGATATGACTCAGCATCCTATTCCATTCATTGGCTCCCTCCGTTTTGCGGAAGCAGACGGAAAAACAACGATTAGCTCCAGCGACCAGATGGAAATGTGGGGCGGAGACGAATACGACTTTTCCCCCTCTCTCACCCTCTTTTTTATCGATGGCGAAGGAAATGAGGTCCACCTGCAAGACAACACGGAGGAGTTTCTCGGTCATATGCTCCAAGACCAGTATAGGGAAGTGAAAATGATAGCCCGAAATACGATGCATCATGGGACTTTTACGGGTATCGAAGGGGTCCTCACCTCCTATGCAGGTACCGATCAGTACAAGCGGCTAGTAGATGTCGCTACAGACAAAAACGGCGTGCCTGGTACGTGGGGCGATTCTTTCACCCTGCCGGATACTGCGGCAGGAAATGAACAAGTTTTCTGGACGCGGATTTCCCGTGAGACCGATCCAGCACTCGTTGATAAAACGACGCATGTCCATTTTGGGCTCAATTTGTCCGCCGTTTATACCAAATAAATCGAAAAGGAGCTGAACGTATGTCGGTCAGAATCACCCGAACAGGCACCGAAGTCGTCCTCGATCATAATCAGTTGGCCAACAAGGGAAAACGTACCCACGCCGAAATCGACTCCTACCTCCAGGAGCTGGATGATGCCAGAGAGAATAAACCGAGCTTACAGGATAAATTCCGTGAGCTAAAAGATAAAGACGATGAACAGGATCGTCAGCTTGATGCCGTGAAAGGTGCTGTTTCTACCTTTCAAACGGGGCTGAATACGTTATCGTCAACGGTCGGTGCGGTAGAAGCGAAAAATCAGACGCAAGATCTCCGTCTTTCGCAAGTCGAGCAAAAAAACGCACAGCAAGACCAAGCCATTTTGAAGCTGCAAAGCGATGTCTCCTCTAACCCGAATGCCGAGGTGGTCGCTGCACGCCGGGATCGGGATGGGCGAACTTTTCCTAGTCTGAAAGCTCGGTTGGATGATATGCAGGGGAGGATTGG
>NZ_JAGQDN010000012.1:0-181462 GCF_021270385.1 Brevibacillus sp. AF8
CAATGGCCGCTCCTATAAAAGGGGTGACTAACCTCAAATTGATGCCAAACATCACGGGTTCAATAATGCCAAAAAAGGACGAAAGAGCAGCAGGTATCGCAATCTTCTTCAGTTTGTCATTTTTCGATTTGAAAAAAACGGCTAAAGCAGCTCCACCTTGGGCCACGTTAGCCATGGACCAGATCGGCAGCAAAAAATTGACACCAACCTTCGGATCGGCTAGCAACCCTACCTCAATGGCGTGCAAACTATGATGCAAACCAGTAACGACGAATAGCGCATAAAATCCGCCAAACAGGAACCCTGCCACCAGTCCAGCATACTGGTAGACATATTCCAAGCTACCAGAAATCATCTCCCCGATCATCATGCCCAAAGGGCCAATCGCTACGAGGGAGACAATCCCAGTAAACGTAATGGTGATAAAGGGGATGAGCAATAAATCTAATGACTGGGGTATGAATTTTCGCAGGAGTTTTTCAAACCTGCTCATTACGTATACCGACAACAAGATAGGAATCACCGTACCCTGATACCCGATCAACGCGATTTCAAGCCCAAACAAATCCATATATTCCGGGGTGCTGTTCCCCAGCTCTGCAGGGTTTAATAATGACGGGTGGGTTAATATTCCCCCAATCACTGCACCTAAAATGGGATTGCTGCCAAATTCCTTGGCTGCGCTAAAGCCAATTAATATCGGAAGAATAATGAACGATGAGCTGGAAAACATGGTGAGCATCTTCATCCATGCGCTATCCATCGTGATCCAACCAAAAGCCTTCACCATACCAAGAAGCCCCATGAGCAAACCGCTCACTACGATAGCGGGAATAATCGGTAAAAAGATGTTGGATAGTGTCTTTACAAAATGAGTGAATGGATTCATCTTTGGCGCCTTCTCCATCCGCTCTTTGGATGGATTTGTCTGTGCGATCTCGATCGCCTCGACAAGTGCCTTGTACACTCTGTTTACTCTGCCGGTCCCAAAGATAATTTGGAATTGTCCGCGCCTGGAAAATACCCCTTCTACGCCATCCATTTTTTCGATGGCTGATATATCCGCCTTTTCTTCATTTCGAAGAAGCAAGCGTAATCGAGAAGCACAGTGGGTAGCGTCAGCAATATTTTCCTCACCCCCTACCAGAGGCAACAACTCTTGAACAAACTCTTTTGATTGCATCAGCTTTGCCATCGTCTGTTCCTCCTCTTTTGTATAAATAAGGGAATCGACTACGTCCCGCTTATCATTCCATGAAAACGAAAGAATCATGAATGGATGTCCACAAGAATAAAGACGCTCAGCAACTACTGAACGCCAAAAACTTTCTATTGCCAACCTCTCTTGTTTTTTAACGGAACACGCCTTGCTTTTTCTCATGAAGAATCCTAGTCTTGTCATCCGCCATGGAGATTTTTAGAGATGGTGCCAGCATTCCACCGAAATGCTCCTTTTGATAGTCTGGTGTTTGTTCGCCAATTTGCTGGATGTCTTTTCCCTCTACATGGACATAGTTGACAAAGCTAATAACCGTACCGTTTGGCATGACCATCCAAGAGTATGCTTGATACGGATTGTCTTTTGGATTGGAAATCACTAGTCCGCTTCCATTCAGGGGTTTATACCCGCCAAATAAGGACCCGGACACAAAACCGTATAATCCTTCCGGCGCATCGAGACCTGGCGCGAACTTTTCATGGTGGGTTTTTGCAAAAAGATAGTATTGATTGCCTTTTACAATAATGCTTGGACGCTCCAGCTCGTCATTTACACAGTTGGCTTCCAGTAAAGGGGGAAGAGCCTCAAATTCCGTCAGACTGTCAGAAGACGCTTTGGCGATGCCGATACTCGCATTATAAGGTTTTGAACTGTCAGGCTGACAAGCCCGCTCTGACAAGGTTCCTGCGGAGTTGGCCTCAAATAAAATATATTCTTGTCCGTTCTTTGGGTCTTGGAAGAAGTAAGGATCACGGAAGGCGTAAGAAGATTCACCTTGGTTGGACTGACTTTCTGTTTGATAGTATTCACCATCCGGTTCCAGGATAATTTTGTGTTCAGACCAATTTTTAAACGCCACAGAGGCATTGGTTGTTATGATATCAGCGGTAGCCGTAGCCAAACGCTGTTCGTATGTAAGTTTTTTTTCATTTTTACGTCCGGTCGCTGTATAAAAGATATGGACTTTTCCATCTTTGTCAATCATGGCAGAGCCTGCCCATTGCCTTGAACCCAATGCTTTTCCGTCATCAAACAAACGTCCGCCCAACTGCCAGCTCTTTCCGTCCTTTGCGTAGAAATAGCGGATTTCCGCCGTATCGTGGCGTTTGCCAGGAATCACGTCACTTGGCACCGTCAGAGCAAAAATAACCTTATAGCCATTGACAACTGCTGGATGGCCATTTCGGTCTTGCAGCGGCCATGTATCCCATACCAGAAAGTCCTCTGAAAGTTCCTCAAGCTCCTCCTTGTTGATGACAGGTGCTGTATTCTCTTCATTCATCTTTATTTTGCTGACATCTTCGCGCGTCCAATCGAATGTAGCTGCGGTTTCTTGGGCGAAGACGCTTGAACTGATAACCGGGGCTAGAATAGCCGAAAAACCGATAACTGCTGCTGAAAGCATTTTCCCGGCATTTTTTGTGTTCCAAAACATGTGTATGCAGCCTCCTACCGTCACTTGTTTTTAGAAAAGAATAGAAGGTCAACCGACAACTTTCGGTTGACCATTCTAATTTATTGCTTGATCCAACCTGGCTCGTACTCTTGTTCCAATTTTGTGCGATCGTCTTTGATCGACAGCTTCACCGTCGGAGCCAATGTTCCGCCAAAGTGGCTAAATTGGAATTCCGGAGTCTGATTGCCGACATCGCCGATGGACATGTTGCCCAGATCGCCAAAATGGGCGAAACCGACCACGTTCAAGTTCGGAAGCACCAACCAGGAATATGCTTGGTATGGATTATCAGCCGGATTGGCCAAGACCAAACCGCTTCCGTTCAGCGGCTTATATCCGCCGATCAGCTTGTCTGAAACGAATCCGTACAGTCCGTCCGGTCCGGTGAGTCCATCCGCATATTTATTGATGTGGCTGTCGGTAAACAGATAATACTTTTTATCCTTCACCACAATATGCGGGCGCTCCAGTTCTTCATTTACGTAGTTGGCTTCTACGAGCGGAGGAAGCATTTTGATTTTGGAAAAATCGCCGCCCTCCACCTCAGCGATGCCGATGTTGCCGTTAGCGTGTACGGCACCTGAAGGCACGTTTTGCTGCCCGGCAAATTCAGGACTGCCGACATATTCCGGTTTCAACTTGCGGTCGGCAGCAGAGCCTCCAGAATTCCCTTCAAACAGCAGGTATTCTTTTTTCGTCTGCGGGTCTTTGAACCACATCGGATCGCGGAAAGCGTACCCCCCGCCTTCACCCTGCTGCGCTTGTTCTTTGGTCTGATAGTATTTTCCGTCCGGCTCCAAAATGATGTGGTGATTGCCCCAATTTTCGAATCGGACTCCGCTGTTGTCCGCGACGATATCGCCGGTAGCCATGGCCAAACGTTGTTCATAGGTCAAACGCTCTTCGCCTTTGTGTCCGGTTGCGGTGTAGAACGCATGGATTTTGCCGTTATCCATCATAGCCGATCCAGCCCACTGGCGGGAACCGAGCGCGGATCCGCTCGGGAACAGCTCGCCACCCAGCGTCCAATCTTTTCCGTTTTTCGAATAAAAGTAACGGATCGTGGCAATGTCGTGCACTTTGCCCGGCAGCACATCACTCGGTGCGGTAAGCGCGAATATCACTTTCCAGCCTTTGATCGAGGCTACATTCCCGTCACGGTCTGTCAGTGCCCACGTATCCCACATGTGATAGCCCGGCGCCAATTTCTCCAGTTTGCTGATGTCAGTGTACGGCAAGGTATTGTCTTGATTCAGCTCGATTTTCGATGCCTGCTCGCGGGTCCAGTTGACCGTTTGCTCACCGCCCTCGGCATACGCCGAGAGCGCAGTGAGGCCGGAAGCGACAACGCTTGTTGCCAAAGCCAGCGCGGTCAATGCTTTCTTGTTTTTGCGGATCATGTTACCGCCCCTTTCCTTTATGGCTATGCGTGCTTAGCGATTCGGGCCGAACGGTTTGATTTCACCTTGTTTTCCCTCTTTGGTAATGACCGATTTGTCGCCTTCCAGGTTTACCTTCAACGTTGAAGAGAAGGTACCGCCGAATTTCACTTCCCCGTTCTCATCTTTTGGTTCGTTAATGAAGCTGATCACCTGTTGGTTCGGAAGCACCATCCAGGAATACGCTTGGTAACCGTTTTCCGCTGGATTCCCGATAACCAAGCCGCTGCCGTTCATCGGTTTGTAATCACTTCGCAGACCCTTCCCGACAAAACCGTATACGCCGTCTGGGCCGGTCAAGCCAGGTGCGTAGGTGAAGGTATGGCTGATCGTGAATAGGTAATAATCATCGCCATTCACCACGACGTGCGGACGTTCCATCTGATGGTTGGCCCCAACTGATTCGAGCAGCGGAGGCAGCAGTTTCAATTTGGTGATGTCGTGGTCAAGTACTTCCGCGATGCCGATATTTCCGTTGTACAATTCCGCGCCTGCCGGAACCGAATGGGTTTTACGGTATTCTTCGTCACCGATGTTTTCCGGCTTCAAAGAATAGCCACCGCCGGCCTGGCCTTCGAAAATAATGTACTCTTTGCCGGTGTTCGGGTCTTGGAAGAAGAACGGATCACGGAACGCCGTGATGATATTGCCTTTGAACTGATCAATCGTTTCGTAGTACTTGCCGTCTGCTTCAAGAATGATCTTGTGTTCACCTTCGTTCGTGAGATGCACGCCATCTTTGTCGGCGCCGATATCGAACGTAGTTTTGGCGATGCGCTGCTCAGCCGTTTGAGCCCATCTGGATTCGTCCCAATTGTTTTTATCCCCGGTTGCCGTATAGAAGAGGTGGACTTTGCCTTTCTCATCCAGCATGGCTGTTCCGGCCCATTGCATATGACCTAACGCTTTGTCTTTGTTATAGGGAATGCCGGCGTATGTCCAGTCTTTGCCGTTTTTCGAGTAGAACATTCCGATGCTTGCTTGCGTATGACGTTCACCCCAACCCAGAGAGCGCGGAGCGACCAAGGCGAAAGCGACTCTGTAACCTTTGACAGTTGCAAGGGAACCGTCTCTGTTCTGCAGGGGCCATGTGTCCCAAACCCATTGGTCCGGTGCGACGAGCTTGAAATCCAAATCGACCGGTGGAGCGGTTGTCTCTTTCGTGAGAGCAACTTTTTCCGCTTGCTGGCGCGACCAAATCGAAGTGTGATCATCACTGACATCGGCGGCTAATGCTGGGATGGCTGCAAGCAAATTGGCAGCTATCGCTGTGGATAAAGCTAGATTCCTAAACTTAGGTTTGCTGGATTTTCTCATTTTCTTAAATCCTCCCTTTACATCATGAATTGCAGCAAAGTTACCTATTATGGGAATATTGAGAGATTGAAAACTCTGCTCTTCTCCATTGACAGGACACAAAAAAGACCCAAAACGCGTAAGGGACTGTATAGCGATAGCCATACTTCACCCATCTCACGTCTCAGGTCTTGCCTGCTTAGCAGTAACAATCCTGCGGTATTTTGTTCGCATCCTCATTCTATTGTCTGCGAATTACGATTTCAATAGTCAAAAATACCCTTTCCTACAGATCGAAACAAAGGAGAATATTCCCGGACTGTAAATAGCACCTTTCTAATTGGAACCTTAGTTAATCGTCCGCTTGGATCGGATATTTTTTCTTTTGCTATTACTCTTGATCTACATCTCTTCCTTAATTCTTAACGGTTCAGCGTGACCTCTCTCCTGCATTCTCGCCTCCAGCAGACGATCCAAATGTACGATAACGGAGCTAATAAACATGATGATTAATAAAGAGTAAAAACAGAGAAATAACAATAACCAACAGTAACATCACCACTCGTTCATAATTTACCACATCTTAACTTGTCAATCCTTTCATGAGTTTACTGTACTTTGGCAATATATACACTAGGATTTACCATTAACACCGTGCTTATAGTGTCAATGAACACCGTATGAACTTATGCCCAAAACCGCACTGTACCGCCATTTGTTATGTTAAAATCGGCTCGAACAAAGATGTGCAAAACGTATGTAGGAGGACACCCACATGCAAAACCGTCAAAACGAAATTATTATTCCTGAAAATCCTGTTTCACACTTTCTGTTCACCAGTACGAAATCCGCTGCGATCTGGTTGATTATCAGATTGTATGTCGGCTATTCATGGATTACTGCTGGATGGAAAAAAGTCCAGTCCGATAGCTGGACGGGAGATGCGGCTGGCGGAGCAATTCAAGGGTTCGTAAAAGGCTCCTTGGCAAAAGCAGCCGAAGGAAAGGACGTAACCGGGTGGTACGCCTGGTTCCTGGAAAATATGGTATTGCCAAATGCCAAGGTGTTCGGCTTCCTCGTTGCTTATGGTGAGGTACTCGTCGGACTCGGCTTGATTCTCGGCTGCCTGACAGGGATCGCAGCGTTTTTCGGCGGCTTGATGAACGTCAGCTTTCTGTTCGCAGGAACGGTCAGCACCAACCCACTTCTTTTTGTTTTTGCTACTTGGCTCGTTCTGGCTTGGAAGGTTGCGGGCTGGTATGGTCTTGACCGCTGGGCGCTTTCTTATCTCGGAACACCTTGGACGAGAAAAACGCTCGATGGTGTTTTGCCGATGAACAAGTAATATGTTTTTCCTCTCGAATGACAAAGCCACCTATTTCGGGTGGCTTTTGTTGTCCCTTCAGCTAGATAATTAATAAAGTAACGGACAAATTGTATGAATTTATTCCAACATGTACCCGTGATTTCCAATGAATATTTATACATGATGTTGAATGACTGTCTGATTGCTGTGCATTATTCTTTTGAGGAACTATAAATTTTCTCATTTTTCTAATAATTTAACAGGAGGACAGTATGAACAAGTGGCTACTAGGCATTTCTACTGCTGTTTTGTTGTTTAGTCTCTCGGTCGGCTGTAGCTCGAAGCCCGCCGACAACCTCCCATCCCCTCCAACGGAAGCGACAGCAAAGCCTACTACATCAGAGCCAATGGTCTTGCAATGGAGCATCACCGGGGAGCCGTCTACGATGGATGCCGGCATTGCAACAGATTCGACCTCAATGGACATGATCAATCTCACCTTCGAAGGACTGACCACCGTCGACCGTCAAGGCCAGATGATCAACGCCATCGCGGAGAGCTACACGCATACTCCTGACTTCACTCATTTTACTTTTATCATTCGAAAGGACGCCAAATGGAGCAATGGCGACCCTGTTACCGCTCACGATTTTGAGTACGCCATCAAGCGCAATCTCGACCCCAAAACTGCTTCCGGCTACGCGTATCAGCTCTTCTATATCAAAGGAGGCGAGGATTTTTACTCTGGAAAAGGCAAACCAGAAGACGTCGGGGTAAAGGCAAAGGACGACTACACACTCGATTTCACCTTGCGCTCACCAACACCGTTTTTCCGCGAATTGACCTCATTCACTACCTACTATCCGCTTCATAAAAAAACCATCGAGAGCAATCCCCAGTGGGCAACAGAAGCGAAAACAATTGTCGGCAATGGACCGTTTATCATGGATACGTGGGAGCACAAATCCAAGCTCTCTTTCAGCAAAAGCCCTACTTATTGGGACAGCGCCAACGTCAAGCTGGACCAGATCCATATTGTCATCATCGAGGATAACAACACCGCCCTGTCCATGTTTGAAAATGGTGACCTGGATTGGGGAGGCTACCCTTCCTTTGGCTTGTCTCCGGATGCAGTCGGTCAGATCAAGGAAGAGGGCAAGCTGCTCGTCGCAGATAATCCCGGCACCAAAGCTGTCATTTTCAATACAGAAAAGCCCCCTTTTACCAACAAAAAAATTCGTCAGGCGTTTTCGTATTCGATCGACCGACAGCAATTGGTGGATAACATCCTACAGACCGGCGTCCCACCCGCGTATGGCTGGGTTCCCGTTTCCATGGGGTTGAACCCGGACGGCTACTTTAAAGAGGATGTAACGAAGGCGAAGCAGCTTTTGGCAGAAGGCATGAAAGAGCTCGGGCTGACTCAATTCCCTAAGGTCACGTATTACTACGACACTGGAGAAACGGACAAGAAATTGGCTCAAGCACTCCAGGACGAGTGGAAGAAAACATTGGGAGTCGACATTGACATTCGTACCTCGGAATGGAAAGTGTTCAACGAGGATGTCCAAAATGGCAAATACGACTTCGGCATCTGGCTATGGGGGGCCGATTTCAACGACCCGATCAATTTCCTCGAAATGTACAAGGACTTGGGTGGCAACAACGTCGTTCGCTTCGACAACAAGGAATACCGCGATCTACTCAATAAGAGCTACTATGAGACCGACGAGCAAAAGCGCAAGCAGTTGATGTTTGACGCCGAAAAAATTCTCATGGAAGAAATGCCACTAGCACCGCTGCACTTCCGCGGCAATGCTTATGTAAAAAACGACAAGGTGAAGGACTTTGTGATCTTCCCTCTCGGCGGTTCCTACTTTAAATACGCGTATATTGAAAAATAACAGAGCGCGGGCATCCTCTCTTTGCGAAACAGATAGAGAGAGATGCCCGCTTCCATCATAAATACCGAGCGATTATCCGAACTAATTTTGCAGGGAACTCATGTAAATTGGTAATATCCAAAAATCTTTCATTCCCATAGATTTCGCTAATCACATCCTTGTCTTGACCGATTGCGGCTGCAAGAAATGTGACTCCTTTTCGTTCATATTCCTGGATGGTCTGTTTCATATCTGTAACAGCGTAACTTCCGGTGTAGTCATCCATTGCTTTCGGTTGGCCGTCACTTATGCTAATCAACAGTTTTGTCTTTTGGGGTGAAGCGGCTAACCGTTCCGCCATTATTCGAAGAGCCATGCCATCGCGATTATTGCTTCTGGCATGAATTCTCATTAATCTGAAGCGATCATTGGCATCCGCTTTATCAAAGTCGGCATAGGCAAAGATCGACATTTGCTCCAATCGGGAAACATCCGCTGTATCGCCGTAGATCAAAATGGGGATATGACAAAGCTGACAATATTCATATACCGCGATCACTGCTCGTTTTGCTGCTTCTAATCTCCCGTAAGCTGACATAGATGCGGATTCATCAACCCTAAGACCAACCACAAGAGAAGGGGATTCCGTTGGAGGACGTTTCTTGGCAAAATACTTGTAATCCCTGTAAGCAACGCTGTCTGCCTGAAATTTGCTGCCATAGTAACGATTTCTCGCAAAGTCGGATGATATCTCATGTTCCAGATACGGAAGTGTCTTTCTCGCAATCTCTTGCACAATCGGCATGAGTCCCTGACAAAGACGAACATATTCCTGTTGGTTTTCCTCATCGTAGTCTGGACGGTGAACAATGAGCTTCACTTTTTTATGAATCGAATCGGAAATGACCCCTCTTGCATCTCGATTCAGCTTTTTACGGAAATCTCGTTCCTTTTGCTTCGCTTCCTCTGACATGGATTCAGGATTTGCCTGATGATAGTTGGGATCGCCATTTTCACCCAAACCTGAACGTTCCATATGGGTAGAGTCATCAGAAACACGGGAAGATCTGCTATCAGCAGATTTTTTCAACGCGATTCCTTTTTCCTCTCGACGGTTGTCCTTGTCAAAATCCGTATCGTCTATATCTCCCCATGTCCTGATCTCTACGGCGTCGTCAAATTTTCGTTTTTTTTTTAGTTCAGTCTCGGCTTCTTCCAGGCTGGCAAGCAAACCATGATTTTTTAGTGCTTCTTCCAGAAGTTTTATTTCTTCCGAATCGGTTGTGATCTTGTAGATGACCTTATGATAAAGAGATTCTTTGGCGGAGGCTCCTGCGGCAATTGCATCTGCCCAGTAGAAAAAGGAACGCATTCCAGCCACGCCCTTGATCGCATTGGCCCGCGCTGTTCTGTCTAAAACCATAATCACATCCGCTAAAATACCCAACATCTTGCCATCTTGAAAACCGGTTTTGGCCATTACACGTTCGATCATGATTTCTTTAGTCGGCAGGTCCATCTTTTCCGTATGCTGAACCCTGTCGCGCAGCGCTTCGTTTAACGGTCTGGTTCCCGCATAACTGCGGTTTGTTGTGATAACCGCGATGAAGTCTGGGTGCCTGCGTATGATCTCAGTAGGAAGATTGATGCTGCCATCCAGCTCCAAGGCAGAGTTTAATGCCATTAACACCGCAGCATCGCGAATAACGTTTGGTTCCTGGATTTCCAGCAGGTAACCCTTTTGATAGGCTCTGACGATCTCCGAAGGGTAAAATCGGTACTCAATCGCTTCACCATCGGTGTTTTCCGCTGCTGCACGCTTCAGTAATTGCTTCATCTTTAAGGCAGCCCGTTCCTGTGTAATCCCCAGTGCATCCATTAAAATTTCAGATATGCTTTGGAGCCCATCGCTTTCATATAAAGCTTTCCATACCGCTTGCTCGGCAGGCTCCATTTTCTCGAGACGTTCAGAAGAAATGACAGGCAATATAGCGCCAATAATATCCGATTTATCCATATCAGCAAAACAAGTCACTTTCGTATACGGCAGCCCGAAATTAGCCGATAATGCTTTGGCTAGTTGTGTTTTCCCAGAACCGGCGTCACCTTCTAACAATATATTGGCGATCTTCATTTCCCCGCGATTCCAGTTGCGTTTGATTTCTTTACTAATGCGCCGTTCTTCTTCACTGACCCTATGCGTGATTGGCTTTTTCCAAACGAGCTTTTTTTCTGCATCTGTCAGCTGTCTTTCGGGTGACAAATGATCGTTTTCATTTTCGGTCATCATATTTCTCCTCTCCTCATAGTGCGGATTCCTTCACATCTTTGCTCCTTTTCTCAACAAGAAGAGGCAACAGCAAAGCCGCACCGATCATAATCAAAACCCCGCTCACCACATATACCGCAACCAGCGAGAACGTCTCCTTTAAATAGCCGGAGATAAACATGCCAATCACCATCATCCCCATAAAAACAGGGGTGATCGCACCAGATACCCGGCCCATAAATGCCCCTTCTGTGTTCCGTACAATCAGCGTCTGGATTCCGCTTTGAATACAAGGGAAAAAGAAACCACTGATCACTAATAGAACAATCATCAACCAAATCGTTGTGGTAGCCCCTACTACCATCGTGCAAACCGCAGAGACAAGCAAGCCTACCATGAGCAGCATCTGTGGCCTTACCTTTTTGGCTATCCCGATAATGATTGCTCCTCCTGCCAACATGGCTAACCCGTTGGTCATAACCAACCACTGCAAAAATTGTTTGTCCTGTCCCAAATTCTCGATGACAAGGAAGATTTGAAGCGGCTGTGTCAGACCTGACGCCAATCCGACAACGAAGAAAGTCAAACAGAGAATTCGCAAGGATTGATTGGACCCGATGTAGCGCAGTCCGGCCTTCAATTCCTTGATGAAGCCGCCAGCATCCTCAGACTTCGGTTCCTCCGCGTCACGGGGAAGCGTCGCTAATATCAGGGAAGAACCCAGGAACAAAACGGCTGTCAAAATCAGAGAGACTGTAATTCCAAACTGGATGAAAATAAACGTGCCGATGACCGGACCTAAAACCGTAAAGACAGCAACAAGCGTTTGGGACATGGCCATCGCGCCCTGCAGTTGTTCAGCTGGCACATGACGCTTGTACAGTTTCATGGCCGAGGGCTGAGAAAATTGAGACAAGCTGGCGGAAATAAAGGTTCCGATGAGCAGTGCTATCCATCCTCCATTCATAAGTGCAAGCAGCACAGCCCCGACGGACACGGCAGACAGCAGATCGCTCCAAACCATTGTCCGCTTCGGTCGCCATCGGTCAGCAAAAGTTCCGCCAATCAGGCCGAATAAAAAAATGGGTGCGAATTCCGCGACCGAAATCAGTGATACATAAACCGGATTATTATTCGTCATTTCGCTAACGAAAAGAAGAACGGCATAATTCCGGATCCAAATCCCCAAATGCAGCAGCACGCGGGAGAGGACAATCGTTCGAACATAAACATTGGAAAACATTTCAATACCCCATATCCTTTAATAGTCTTGATAATGTGCGCAGACGTTCGCCGATCATCTCACCGTCGTTGCTCAGCGCTTGGCTGAACAGCTTAATGTCTTCATGAAGACTCTCATTGTCCGTACATATCGCTACGTTCATTGCATCCCCTTGCAGGGCAACCCGGTCAATGACGGGCTCCTGCGGATCATAATAATGCTCATATCTGTATGCGTCGCGAAAATGGGCCAAAGACCGACAAATCAATATGGACATGTCCAGAACGCGATGGAGAGGCAGTTCCTCCGATTGTTTTGACCATTCTTCTCCCGTGTGTCTCCATACTTTGGCCAATAGATCGACCTTCCTTCTGGAGTTGCCCTCTGCCACTCCCAGAGAAAGTGCTTTCGCATCTGTATTCCTGGCTAATCTGCCATCCACGCGCTCATAGTTATCCGACACCACAACAGGTTTATGGTTCAAGGTAGTAGGTATTTTCATTTTCTTTCCCTCTTTTCGTTTGATTATTGTTCTTTCTTTTTTTCCTGGTGGTATCCGCGCTCTCCGTATGGCTGGAGCTGGTCGAGCCATTTTTGTTCCAGTTTCTTCAGGGCATCCTTTTCATCAAAGAATCCGCCTTCCTTCTTTTTCAAAACCTCCAACCCTTCAAAGACGAATGCCTCTTCTCCGTATTCATTCCATTCCTGTTGAAGCTGTTTGTTTATGTGCGAACCCATTTTGAGAGTGAACAGCTTTCCGTTCATCGTCTTGAGGTTGCGGGTGGCGCTGATCCAGACTTTTAGGTTTTGGGTGTTTTTGATCTGATACACCCCTGCCTGCGTTTCCGACTCTTTATACTGTTGTTTCAGTTCTTCGCGATTCATTGTGTTCCCCTCACTTTTCAATAACTGATATTAAATAGACAAAATCCGTTTTTGTTTATTATTTAATAAACATAATGAACCGTTGTTTTGTAATTGTCAAGCACACAAAAAAACACCGGAACATGTCCGGTGCCTAATTTCTGTTGGGTTACAACGAGTACAGGGCCAATAAATCTCCAACAAACAAAAGAGAAAAATGTCTACGCTTATGTTTGTAGCGACTCCCCTTCTATAGCGTTTTCACCATATAATAGCGATCGTTTCCACTTCCATATTCCGCTATCCGTGTCTCGATAACCGCAAAGCCTGCTTTTTGATAGAGTCCGACTGCTCCAGTATTATCTGGGCTTACCGTCAGGCAAATCTGACGAAACCCATCCTCACGCAATTTCTCCAGCAATCGGTTCAAGAAAGAGAACCCATAACCCATCCCTTTCCGATCTGCTCGGATGTAATACCCATACATGTAGCACTTGTCCGGCCGACGAAAATCCCTCAAAAGCTGGCACACCCCAACAGGACGCGCCTCCTCTGCTTCCATGAAAAGTGCAACGCAGCCATGTCTCGCCAGTGGTACGAGCACCCATTCATCAATCGCTCCATGTGGGCCAAAGGCCTCCTGCTCCATTGCCTTGATCATCTGAAGCTGGCTATCTGTCAATGACTCGACAATTTCTATGCGCGTATTTTGCATTCAGTCCTCTCCCTATACGGGTTGCCGCTTCGCTCCGATGACCTGCTCTGACTTATCCGTTATACCGGCAAGCACCGCTTCGTCTAGCACTAATCCTAAGCCCGGCTGATCTGTCACGACTATTTGACTTCCATGAATCGCAAGCTGAGCTACATCCCGCGAAATGATCGTAGGTCCTGCCAACTCGTTGGAAATGATGTTTTTTTTCGCCAGTGACAAATGTGCACCCGCTGCACTGCCAATCGAGGACTCCAGCATCGAACCGATTTGACACTCCATCCCGGCCATTTCCGCCTGATTCACCAATTTGAGAGCAGGATAAATCCCTCCACTTTTCATCAGTTTGATGTTTACTTTATCTGCAGCTTTCTTCGCGATGACTTCCCGCATTTCCTTCGTCCCGTGCAATCCTTCGTCTACCATAATGGGAATGGTCGTTTGCCTGCGAATATCCGCCAGCGCATCGAGATCATCTGCCAAGACAGGCTGCTCCATCCAATCAATGTGACAATCCTCAATCTGTTTCATAACAAGCAAGGTGTTCGCACGGTTCTCCCAACCTTGGTTGGCGTCCACCCGCAGTCCTACATCAGGGCCAACTGCCTGCCGAACAGCCCGGATTCGCTGGATATCTGTCCGAAGATCAGCTCCCACCTTTATTTTGATCGTGTCATACCCATCTGCCACTGCTTGCCTAGCTTCAGCTGCCATGACCTCTGGCTCTAATATGCTTAACACATAGGGGAAGGAAAGAGTCGTGTGATATTTTCCGCCCAAGAAATGATAAACAGGTTGACCAGCAGCCTTGCCCATCAGATCGTAGCAAGCGATATCGATGGCGGCTTTTGCTGCTGGGGCTCCCCAGACAGCCTGGTTCATCTTCTCGTGGATTCTCTCGATATCAAATGGATTCTCACCGATCACAACAGTCGCCAGGTTTTGAACGAGCATCGTATAGGTAGACTCCCACGTCTCTCCGGTGACATTTTGATCCGGTACCGCCTCGCCTAATCCGACCAAACCATTGTCTGTCTCCACTTTTACAATAATGGACGGCATATCCTCATATGAGGCGTACGCGATAATAAATGGGCGTTTTAGCGGCAACCTGATGGCATGAACGCTTACAGATGTTATTTTCATATTCGACTACCCTCCGTAGCTGCTACTCGTGGAATAATTCGATAATAAAGGGACATGGCTTTTACAGAGCCGTCTTCGCCTTTTACAAAGCCAACTGTCAGCTCGCTTCCCTCTCTATCGGTAATAAATTGATGCTCTCCAATTGGTCGCAATGGATAGTTCAGTTGTTTTCCACCAAACGCATCCGATGTCTTATCTATCATCATCAGGACACCCTCTACCACATATACGATGATATCCATTCCTTCCCCACTGACGTATCGACCGACATACTCTCCTAACTGGGCAAGAGGGACGCTGTATGTCTCGAATTGGTACTGCGGCGTATTCAATGGACGCCCTTCTAAGGCATGCAGTGCAGTCAGAGTGGCTTTTTCGACGGGGCTTCCGACCAAATTGGCCAAAGCCATGGATGTAATACCCCGCTCCGGAACAATCGCTAGATGGGCGGCGACACCTTTGATTGCTCCACCGTGCTTGATCAAGGTACCCCCATAGTAGTCGGGTTGAATGGATAAGCCATACCCGTAGTACCTGCTGTAGCTGTTCTGGACATGCGGGTAAATCATTTGTTTGACGCTCTCCTCCGATAAAATCCGTTCCTTGCCCACACATCCGCCTGTACGAAAAATTTCAGCGTAGTTCAACATGTCATGCACGGTTGAATTCAAATGCCCCGATGCCGCTACGAGTAGCCCATCCTCCCAATTGGGATCAGGGTAAATCTCGGATACGCCATTGCTCTCTTTGAAATGATAGATGGTCGTTACATCCGGCAGGTGTGGCAGATCGCTCAGAAGAAAGGTGCTGCTCTTCATGGCTGCTGGTTCCAAAATATGCTCTTTGACATACTCGTCATACGACTTCCCACTCACTCTGGCTATGACCGCTCCCAAGAGAGAGTAGCAATCATTCGAATAGCTGAACAATTCCCCTGGAGAGCCCACCAGCTCATATTCCGCCAGGGCAAGAGCTTCCATTAGCTCTTCGAATGTGTAGATCGGTTTCTGGTACTCCTTTTTCAAGTACCGGTGAATCGGGTTATCCTCGTCAGGCATGTCATCGAGCATGGAGTTGCGAATTGCCAGATTATCAATCGGCAGAGGCGGTATGCCCGTCGTGTGCGTCATAAAATGGTGGATCGTCATCTGCTCCGTTTTTTGACGATCCGGGGTACGAAATTCGGGTAGGTATTTGATCACCGGATCATGAACAGAGAGCTTCTTCGCTTCCTGTAGCTGCATGATCGCCATGCATGTAAAGGACTTCGTAACGGAGGCCAAACCCATCACGGTATCAGGAGTGATTTCGAGTTCCTTTTCACGATCACGATAGCCAAAGCTCTTGCGAAACAGGCTCTGTCCATTCAAATTCACACCCATGACGAAGCCCGGAACTCTGCCTTCCTTCATTTCTTTTTCAACCAGTTCTCCCCACTCTGCTAACCAGCCTGGCTGTCTCATTTCTTCCACCTCTTTCGAATGTTGTCTTGTCATGCCATGCCCTACTCGTTCACCCACATGTCCTGAATAATCAAAGATGCTAATGGATTTGGCTTGACGCCTTGAATCCGGTTACTGACGACCACGAATGTTTTTGCAGAATAGAGCGGAATCCAATAGGCCTGTTCCACGATTCTTTTTTGAATGTCCGCAAAAACCTGCTGTCGCAGTACTTGATCTGTTGTCGTTCGTCCTTTATTTAGCAGGCTATCGAGCTGTTGATCACTGAGGCGAAAGAAATTTAAGCCCCCGATCTGACTCGAATGCAGTAGCAAGTGCAAAATATCTGGATCGACGCTGCCATGACTCGTTGAGAACAAATCGAACTCGCCCTTCAGTGCCTGTTCAAGAGCTGTCGCAGATTCATACTTTTGGATATGCAATTCGACGCCAATGTCTTTGAACATGCTTTGCACCAGCTGATGCCCAGGATTTGAATCTTCGATGAGCATCGTCAGGCTGAGCGTTTCCCCATTCTTTTCCCTTATCCCTTGCGCGTTTGGCTTCCATCCTGCCTCTTCCAGCAGTTGTCTGGCTTGATCAGCATTGTACTTGTAGCCGTACTGCTCTACTGCTGCATCGTATCCGATCATCGTTGGCGGGATCGGTCCGTAGACAGGCACCCCCTCTCCTTGCAAATCCGCTATGATCAATGCGTCTTTGTTGATCGCCAGGTTCAGTGCCTTTCTCACGCGGACATCTTGCAACGCTTTATTTTCCAAATTCATCCCAATAAAGTACTCTGTAGGCTGCATTCCTTCCAACACCGTAAAATCTTTGTGATCCTTGTATTTCTTCGCATTTTTCGGGGGTACAGTGGCAATATCAATCGTCCCACTGTCGAGAGCAGCCATCATGGTCTGGTCGTCTTGAATAAATTTCAGAACGAACTTGTCGGGTCTCACAGGTCCTTGATTCAGAGCAAAAGGAGCTGCCCACTTATACTCGTCGTTTCGTACCAGTGTGATTGATTCGCCTGTTTTCCAGCTCTCGAATTTCCACGGACCTACCCCGACAGGATTGCGCCCCAGCTCATTTCCGTATTTATTCCGTGCCTCTATGGAAATGGGTTGCTGGTAGCCGCCATATGACAAGTTAGAAAGTAATGAAGCAGAGGGCTTATCTAAATGAAAGATCAATGTGGAGTCATCAGGAGCTGAAATAGATTTGATCGAAGATACATCCGGTCCCGTAACCGGCGAGGCTGTTTTCGGATCGAGAGCACGTTCATAGCTTTGCTTAAAAACTTCCGCAGTGAGCGGTGTTCCATCATGGAACTTCACGCCAGGACGCAACTTGAACGTCACGGTCTTGCCGTCGTCCGAGATTGTATACGATTCAGCCAGATGCGGCTTCAACTCCAGCGTAAAAGGATCGAGGATCAGCAAAGCTCCCCCCAACATGCCCCCAACAAAATTTCCCGCTGGCAACGACGTCTTTTGTGGGTCCAGCGTATCTGGCTCCATCTGGTAGCCCATGGTGATCGTCCCACCCTTTTTGGGCTGGGAGACTTTTGCTGGTTGATTTGCTTGCTTCTCATCTGTAGCCGGAGTGGGAGCAGAGCTACAGCCAACGATGGAAAAGACGAGTACTCCCATGAGTAAAACGATGCGAATTTGGCTCTTTAACTGTTCTGATAGCATGTCGCGACCTCCATTTTTCGAGTCTTTTCCATTCGAAGCCTACTTACGTCGGTATATAGTCGCTAATTAGGTCGGATTGCTTCTTACATGAGGGGGGGCCCGGATTGCCTTCGCAAACGGAAATCCGGGACAGGTTGATGTTACATGAGGAGAATCATGGATGATTAAGGCGATACACAGCCCGCGGGCGTCCTTGCTGATACGGCTGTTCTTCTCCGACGATCTCTACGACCTGATGCTCGATCAGCTTTTTCAAGGTTCTTTCTGAGCTGCGGCGACTGATCTGGAGGTACTCGGCTAAATCGGAAGCGGTGAAGCGGTTATCGCGGCGAAGCTTGACATACTGCATGATTTTCGTGATAGTAGCGACACTTGCGCCAGTCTTCTCCGCGATCTCCAGCACTTCCTTGTTCTCGCTTTTTAATTGGAAGCTCTTCGATTCGGTGTTCAACGGCCCAATCACTTCTTTTTCATCCGTCACCAGATACGCACTGCTTTCCTTTGTTTTCTGGGCATGATAAATCGCAATGCGCGCGTTGGCCTCAGCCTCTTTCGCGGTTAGGCCAAAACCAAACCCGATAGCAACCGTCACTTTGGCAAGCAGGTCGACATTGCCCACTACTTGCATGATCTTCCCGAATTCAATCATTTGCTCGATGCTGCCTCTCGTACCATAGATGATGAATTGATCCAGTCCCAATTTTTGAATGGAAGCGTCCGTCTCTTTGACTAGCTCCAGCAGCTCTTGCAGCAAAATAATCGTCGCATCCTGCCATTGTGTTTCTACTGGCGGGCCATCATTTTGCTGGATCGCTGCAATTCCCACGGCGATTTGCGAGTTTTTGCTAATTTTCAATTGACCATAAGCAATGGCTTGATTGACGGCATCGCGAATATTTTTATCGGGACTGACGAGCGATGCGGAAGGAATGTTCATCTCACGCAATTGACGATATACGTAATCAACGCCAGTTAAAGCAAAATGACTCTGTTTCTGTTCCCAAAGCTCCTTGTGGAACTGAATAATCTCCTCTACGTCAAATTTCGTCCCGCCTTCTTCGATAATCTCACTGTAGTCTTTTACATACCAAGGCGTAAAAATAATGCCCAATTCATCAGCGACCTTCTCAATATACTCCGCTTTTGGCAAATCTATCGAGATGCGGTCCAGTCCTCCTGGTACGTTCAGCAAGGTATGAAACAAAGAGAGGGAAATGGTATATTCATCGATCGGGATGTACACAGCAGGCAGCTTCTTTTGCTCTACCTTTTCCTTGGCAAAAAAATAAGGAAGTGGGCCAGCAAAAAGCAGCACGTCGCAGTCATGGATTTGATCAAGCAACGCAACGCTCTCTTTTGGATTCTGGTATGTATACGAGGTCAGTTGAATGTAATCGATGGATTGGGTATGCTTCAAGATCCTTGGCAAAAATTCTTCCGAAGAGATTACCGCTATCGTAATGGTCAATGTTCCACTCCCTCATCTCTCTATGATTTCCACACATCCTTGAACACGCGGATGAAGTTTTTTCCCAAAATACGCTCAATCGCTTCATCCTTGTATCCTCTTTTGGCAAGAGCACGCACAAGCTCCAGAACCTTGGTATGTCCTTTTACGACATCAAAATCTTTGCGTCCTGCTTGGATAAACACGCCCGGAGAATCGTATTTCATAAATGGCTCGATAATGTCCAGACCCAGTCCGACGTGTTCAACACCAACCAGCTTCACGATGTGATCGACGTGGTTGATCATGTGCTCAATATCAGCCTGGTCGTCTGTGTCCCCTACGAACAGATTGACGCCATTGATGCCAATAACGCCATTGGTGAATGCGATCGCCCTGATTTGCTCATCTGTCAGATTGCGCATGGAGCTCGCTAATGTCCGGCAATTGGAATGAGAAGCGATGATGGGCTTACGCGCTACCTCGATCAGATCCCAGAACCCTTCGTCATTCAGATGGCTGACATCAATGATGATCCCCATTGCTTCTGCCTCTTCGACGACGCGGATGCCGAACTCGGTGAGCCCGCCCTTGCGTCCTTCCCGTACCGGACTAAAATGACTGCCATCTCCAACGAAATTCCGCCTGCTCCACACGAGACCCATAAGGCGCACGCCCAGCTCGTAAAAAACACGGAGCATACTCAGATCATTATATAACGGTTCCGCGCCTTCCAGAGAGAGCACAAAACCAATTTTCCCCTGTCGCTTCGCGGTCTCGATATCGCTCACACTTTTGCAAACCATGATTTTATCAGGCGATTCATCTGCCTCTGCGTGCAACGCGCTGATTTGTTGCAGTGCTTTTCTCAAGCCCATCTCCGGCAGGAATTTGTTGTCAATAAAAATCGCTGCGACAACCGTATCCACCCCGCCCGCCACGAAATCGGGCAAGTAATCCGTTTCAATAACTTTTCGCCTGCCATGCTCGCGTTGAATAGCGACATCCAGCAAAAGGTCAAAATGCGCGTCGATTCCATGTGTCATGCCTCATGCTCCTCCAGTTACTTCAGGTTTTCCGGGTTAAGTGGTGCAAGCTCCGGTAAAAGAAAGCGTCCGTCTCTGCGAATCAAGTGGTCATCGAACCAAATCTCACCGCCACCGTACTCCGGGCGTTGAATCATGACCATGTCCCAATGGATGTTCGACTTGTTGCCATTGGATGCCTCGTCATAGCATCGTCCCGGGGTAAAGTGGAAGCTGCCGTCGATTTTTTCATCGAATAAAATATCCTGCATGGGCTCCCGAATGAACGGGTGCACTCCCAAAGCAAACTCCCCAATGTACCGGGCACCTTCATCTGTATCCAAAATGTTGTTCAAGCGCTCCGTATCATTGGCTGTGGCGTGAACGATCTTTCCGTCCACAAACTCCAGCCGTACTTTTTCAAAGGTAAAGCCTTGATAAGGCGAGGGCGTGTTAAACGATAGGACACCGTTCACCGAATCGCGAACAGGGGCCGTAAATACTTCACCGTCTGGTATGTTGTAGTGCCCCGGACACGGAATGGCTGGAATGCCTTTGATGGAGAAGGTCAGCTCTGTGCCAGGTCCCGTGATTTTCACGCGGTCAGTTCGCTCCATCAGCTCCTTGAGCGGCTGCATGGCTTTTGCCATTTTGGCGTAATCCATTGTGCAGACATCGAAGTAAAACTGTTCGAACGCTTCTGTACTCTTATTCGCCAGCTGTGCCATGGAAGGCGTCGGATAACGGAGATAGACCCATTTCTTTTTGAGACGCACGATACTTACTTCTTTGAAAAAGGATGTAGCCAGCTTCATTTGCTCATCAGGGACATCAGACACTTCATTGATGTTCAGCCCACCCTCGATGATGATGCACGCCTGCATTTTTTCCATTCGTTCTTTGTCCATCTCTGCCCCTAAACGGAAATGCTCCTCTGTTCCCGCTAGCAATAACTGACGACTAATCGAGGATTCACGCAGGTTCACAAAAGAATGCCCGCCTGCTCGCGAAACTGCTTTGATTAGCTCCTTTATCAGAGCAGCGTCCACCTCCATCGCATCGATCAGCACATTATCTCCCGGCTGCACATTCGTCGAGTAATTTACCAGCACATTCGCCAGCTTCGTAAGGCGTGGGTCCAACATCTATCTATCACTCCTGTTCCCTTATTTTTCATAGAGATGACACGCAACCAGTCTGCCGTCTGCTTCTGTTAATAGAGGGGCTTCTGTCTTGCACACGTCCATGCACGCCCAACAGCGCGGATGAAACTTGCAGCCCTTCGGTGGATTGGATGGAGACGGCAGATCTCCTGTTAACATGATCCGCTCTTTTTTCTCGTCAGGATCCGTGATAGGAATGGCGGAGAGAAGCGACTGTGTGTAGGGATGCATCGGACGTTGAAACAGCTCTTCTTTTTTCGCCAGCTCAATCACTTCTCCCAAGTACATCACTGCTACTCGATCGGCGATATGCTCGACGACACTCAAGTCATGCGAGATAAAAAGATACGTGAGCGAAAACTGCTCCTGCAAATCCTGAATCAAATTGAGAATTTGCGATTGGATCGATACATCGAGAGCAGACACAGGCTCGTCAGCTATGATGAGCTTTGGCCTGAGCATCAAGGCGCGAGCGATCCCGATTCTTTGCCTTTGTCCCCCGGAAAACTCATGTGCGTATCGCGACAAATGACTATTGTTCAAACCGACGATCTCTAGCGTCTCTTCGACCATGGCTGCTCGCTCGCGCTTTGGGATACCATGGGCAATCAACGGCTCTGACAAAATGTGCTGGATCGTCAGCTTTGGATTGAGCGTATCAAATGGATTTTGAAACACCATTTGCATATCACGCCGCAGCTTTTGCATGTCTGCCTTCTGTAAGCCGCGGATATTTTGACCCTCGAACACGATCTCGCCGTCTGTCGGCTCGACCAAGCGCAAAATACATCTGCCCAGTGTTGACTTGCCACAGCCTGACTCTCCTACGATCCCCAACGTTTCACCTGCGTTGACAGTTATGTTCACTCCATGGACGGCATGCACGTAACTCGGCTGCTGAAACCACCCTTTGCGGACAAGGAACTTCTTATTCAGGTTCTTCACTTGTAAAAGAGGCGTCTTCATCCATTCACCGCCGGACTTTCCCTGTTCTCTCGATACAGCCAACAACGGCACTCCGACTGTTGATCCACATCCAGCAACGGGGGATTTTTTTCTAAACAGACAGCCATCACCTTCTCGCATCGCGGAGCAAAGCGGCATCCCTGCGGATAACGATCGGGGGTCGGCACACTTCCCGCGATACTGTGCAATCTCTTCTGACCTTTGGCATTATGCGGCGTTGATTTGATCAAGCCCATGGTGTACGGATGCTTGGGGCTACGCAGCAGTGTGCGAACATCAGCCGCTTCAATGACCTGCCCCGCATACATCACCAGTACCCGGTCACATGTCTCGGCGACGACGCCCAAATCATGCGTGATCATGATGAGCGACATGCCCAACTCTTTTTGGATTGTTTTCATGACATCCAATATTTGCGCCTGGATCGTTACGTCTAGCGCCGTCGTCGGTTCGTCCGCTATCAACAGCTTTGGATGACAGGCAATCGCCATCGCAATCATCACACGCTGCCGCATCCCCCCTGACAGACGATGCGGGTACTCGTGATAAATTTCATCGGCACGTGAAATGCCTACCTGCGTCAACAGCTCGAGCACTCTTTGTCTCGATTGGACTCGGTTCATTCCCTCGTGCTTTTCCAGCCCTTCGCTCAATTGCTTGCCGATGGTCAGTACCGGATTCAATGAAGTCATCGGCTCCTGAAAAATCATGGCGATCTCTTTTCCTCTGATCTTCTGCATCTCTTTTTCGCTATAGCGCAAGAGATCGGCTCCGTCCAGTTGAATACGGCCTTCAATGCTTCCGTTTTTACTGAGCAAGCGCATCATGGATAGGGAGGCAACGCTTTTTCCACAACCTGATTCTCCGACGATCCCGACCGATTCACCTTTTTTGACCTGCAAACAAAGATTGTCCACTACTTTGAAAACCTTTTCATTTTTTGAAAACGTGGTAGTCAATCCTGTCACTTCCAACATATTTGTCACGTTACTCACTCCTTTTTCGGGAACGGAAGCTCGTCAACTATGCTTTGGGATCAAAGATATCGCGCAATGCATCCCCGAGCAGATACACCGTAAAAACGACCGCCGTAATCGCAAGACCGGGAAAAGTAGCGAGCCACCAAGCCTCTCGCAAGTAATTTTTCCCTTCATTCAGCATCGTTCCCCACTCCGGTGTAGGAGGCTGCGCACCCAAACCGATAAAGCCCAGTGCCGAGGTCCCCAAAATCGCACTGCCTATAAACATGGTCGTATAGACGATCAGCACATTGGAGATGTTCGGAATGAGCTGGCGCGTAATGATCCACCAATTCGAGCTGCCGATGGAGCGGCTTGCTTCCACATAGCCGGATTGCTTGATCGAGAGTGCCGCACCACGGATCAGAATCGAAAAGGCCGGAATCGATGATATTCCAATCGCGATCATCGCATTTTCCTGACTCGGTCCGAGTACAGCTACAATGGCGAGAGCCAGTACAATGCCGGGCAACGCCAGCATGATATCCATGATTCTCATGATCAGATTGTCGACGATTCCTCCGAGGTAAGCACATGTCACACCAATCAGCGTTCCTGCTACAAACGTCATGACAGACGCCAGCACAGCTACGGTCAGCGTCACTCTAGTTCCGTACAGCATCCGGGATAAAATATCGCGGCCAATCGCATCTGTCCCTAGCCAAAAGTCTTTCGACGGGCCTTGCATAAACGCTTCGTAGTACGCTTTCGTAGGGTCATGCGGAGCAATCCACGGCCCGATGATTCCCAGCAAAACAATGCAGAGCATCATCAGGAAGCTGTATTTCGCTTTCTTTTGCTGCATGATCTTCTCCCATAATTCCAAACGAGGCATAGACCATTGTCTGCTCCAGAACATGCTACACCCCCTCCTTCGCGGCATAGTCAATGCGGGGATCGAGAAGCGCGTACAGGACATCAATTAAAATGACAACGAGGACATACACAGCTCCGATAAACAGCGTCGTTCCTTGAATCATCGGAAAATCCCGCGAGCTAATCGCTTGAATCGCCAAAGTCCCCACTCCCGGCCAGCCAAAAACCTGCTCGATAATCACAGCCCCGCCAAGCAAGCCAGCCAGTTCCAGACCAATGACAGCCACAATTGGAATCATCACATTGCGAAAAGCGTGCCGTAGCAGCACAACTCGTTCATTCATCCCTTTGGCACGTGCTGTTCGGATATAGTCATTGGACAAAACCTCTACCATACCAGCACGAGTGAGTCGGCTGAGTGCCGTCGCCAGCAATGTCCCCAAGGTAAACGCTGGAAGAACCATGTCTTTTAGCCCCGTCCCTCCCGCTATCGGAAACCAGCCCAAATGAACGGAGAATACAAGTATGACGAGTAAACCCAACCAAAAGCCGGGTATAGACATCCCAAAGGTGGAAAAGGTCATAATCGCTCCGTCGATGGGTGTATCCTTGTATTTCGCCGCTAGGACACCCAACCCGATACCGATCACAACTGCTACTACAAGGCTGGCTACTGCCATTTTTGCTGTCGCGGGAAAACGATCCGCAATTTCTGTGCTGACAGGTCGGCCCGTTTTCAGGGAAGTACCGAGATCCCCTTTTAAAACGCCGGAAGCATAGTCGAGATACTGAACGACTAATGGTTTGTTCAAGCCCAGCTCTCCGCGAAGCGACTCGATTTGTTCGACAGTCGCCCGCTGCCCCAGCATGATCCGCACAGGGTCACCAGGGATGAGATGAATGAGCAGAAACGTAAAAACGGAGAGTCCAAACAGGACAATGATGCCCGACAATAGGCGCTTCACGATGTACTGCTTCATGAGGTCTTCACCCAGATGTAAGAAACGGTATGAACTTGCTTCTTCTTGTTGTGTTCCTGCACTTTGCTCTCCTCCCTCTTTCTCCACTAACGACACTTGTCGTTATAGTGTCGTTATTAGTTAAAAATAGTCTATTCCAAATTTACAGAAAGTTCAACTCGTTTTTTTCTTACTTCATTCAAAAAGAGCATGGTCCCTTTCTACCATGCCCTTCTGAAGAATCGTTCCGTCCTCATTCCTTGCCGTGCCTCATCTGTAGCAATACGTTTGCCGTTAGCTGTGGATGGCTGAGCGGAAAATGATGCGCGACGGAGAGCCTTTCGATCTCTACATTTGCTCCCCTGAATGCACCCTCTGTTCCTTTTGTCATCTGATACGTTTTATCCTGTGTCCCCCATACGATCTGGACTGGAAAAGGGAGAGGCTGTGTCGCTACCGCCATTTGCCGGAATTCGTTCATAAAGTAGCGCAGCACGTCTGTATGCGTCTTGCTGATGCGCGGGGATTGCAGGAGCTTCCCTGCCTTTTCTACATAGCCTTTTGGCATTTCATACGTAGACTGAAATACCCCTTGCTCAAGCATTGCTTTTTCCAATTTGGCTGACGTTAACTGCTTTTGCAAAAAAAGCTGAAGGAGGGCTGGACTCTTCCCCAATCCCGCCTGCAGCCGAGAATACTTCGGGGCATGCAGGGGTGGCTGCAAAAGGTATAGCTTCTCGATTTTTTCCGGTACTCGCTTTGCTGCCTCCCATGCCAAAAACCCGCCAAATGAATGTCCTGCAAGATGAACCGGAGATGGCAGCTGTCGCAATGCCTCGGCCACTGCCTCGATAAAGCCCTCGATCGGTTTTTCGTGATGGTGATAGGGCGATCTGCCAAATCCGGGCAAATCCAGTAACCATACTTCCTGTTCACCCAGCTGTTCAGCGAGCGGGAGTAAATCGCTCATCTCACTGAAAAGCCCGTGCACGAGCAGCCACGGAGTACCCGAGCCTTCTTTCTTGTACGCGGCCATGCCTGCGATTTGCTCTCGGTGAAAGTGAGGAGGTACTTTCTGATCCTTGACCGACAAACGGTAGTCGAGATCGGCAATCACACTGGGAAGATACGCCGCTACGTCGTATGCATCGATGCTTTTTTTCGCTTTCATTTGCTGAAAGGGAGCGAGCGGGAAGTCTTTCTTTACGAGAAAATCCATCGAATTGGCAGGTACCCCGAGCAAGCGGCTGCCGCCGTTATGGAGAATTTTTTTCAAGACCGATACCGGGAAAGGAATGGTTGGTGGCTTCATCCGTAATTCTTTAGCCATCAACGAAATCAGCTCTGAAAAAGCTGGCGTGGCACTCCGCTCATTTAAGGCGTAATACGTTTGATGCTCGATGTGATTTGTCTCTACAATCCCCACAATGACCTGGGCAAAATCGTCGACGGAAAGCAAGGGCAGCCACCACTCCTTACCACCGGGAAGAACAGGGATCTTACCACGCCGCATGGAGCTGATCACGAGCCCGAATCCATCTGTTTGTTCTGTGTTCCCGGTGCTTCGCGGGCCTATGATCGTACACGGATTTACCACGACCAGCGGCATTCCTTTTTGATACGCCTCTTGTCTGAGGTATAGATCTGCCAGAAACTTGTATTTCTCGTAGCCCCCTGCCTCTCGATAAAAATCGGTTGGCGCAAAAACATCTGTCGCCAGCTTTCCACTCTCATCGTCAAACGGACTCATGTAGCCAACGATATGAATCAGCTTTTGTAGACGCTGTTGTTTATGCAATTCGTTCGCTAGTGCTGCAAGGTGACTTGCTCCTTGTAAAATCAATTCCCTCGCCACCGTTTCATCCAGCGAAATATCCATCGGGGCACCTGCATGGATGATAATAGTTGCGCGCAATACCTGCTCGTAATCGCTCGCTGATAATCCCAAGCCCTCCTTTCGCAAATCACCCCTCACGGCCTTGCAATTAGACCTCTCTGTAGGTGTCATCTGCATCAGCAATTCATCCCACTTCTCGGGCGAACGAACCAGCGCCAGTACGGTATGACCGGACCGGGCCAGCTGCTTTGTTACCTCCTTGCCGATAAATCCAGTCGCACCTGTTACAAAAACGACAGCCATTGTTTCTGCCTCCTTTATATTTATAGAACTAGTCAGTACTAATTCACTTCAAAAAAATCCTACACTTGAATCAAGTGTAGAAGTGTCTGACCTGCGCCTACGAGTACCTGTGCATGACCCTGCGATTCAGCCATGAGCATCGCTCCCTCCATAATGGTCACGAACAAGACTGCCGTTTGCTGAATCGAGATATTTTCCTTGAATTCTCCACGGGCGATTCCCTCCACGAGCAGCTTTTCCGCTAGGTTCTGCCATTCGATCAGGAACTCGTTGATTCGCGCTTTGACCTCTGGTATTTGTGCCGACAGCAAGGAAAGGATAGGACAGCCTCCTACACAGGAGCGGCCCTCCAGTTCTTCTGCGATGGTGGTAAAAATCAGCCCTACTCGTGCGGAAACAGACAGGTCTGTCCGTTGCAAGATGGCTTCCAGTGCTCCTCTCAGGACGTTGATTCTGTAGCCGAGTACAGCTACGACGAGCTCCTCCTTGCTTTTGAAGTGGTAGTAAATGTTGGACTTGGAGACTTTGCTCTGTGCTACGACGTCATCCATGCTGGTATTCATGAGTCCTTTTTGCAAAAACAAATTGGATGCAGTGGCGATAACATGGTCACGGTTTGAGGTTCGTTTCATAATTAGTACTATATAGTACTAGTAAGGGATTGTCAATCAGTGGAGGAGAAGAAAAAGCGCAGTTCTCTTCGACTCTGACACGCCGGCAAGGAAGATTGACTGTCCGTCTCCACTTCAAAAAGGGGACCGTCGAGCCAAAGCCACCCTACGGGCGGAAGGTTCTCGAAGAAGAAGTGTTCGACAAGCGCGGTCCCCTTTTTGAAGTTCCGACTGGGTAGGCAGCTTTGTTGGTTCAATCGCTACCTTTTAAAACCTCGTATAAAAAAGAAAAGGTTGATGCCGTCTAATACGGTATCAACCTTCATTCATTAACTGATCGCAAACCTGTTACATTTCGTTACGGCAGCAAGCATGGCAATCACCAGCTCGTTTTCACGGCTATCTCTTGCCCTTCTGAAATAGAGACAGCGCAAAAAGTTCTTGCTGTTCACCCGAGCGATAACTTGAGTACGACTTTTTGGCAGCTCGGCACAGCTTGCTAGACTATTGATCCAGTCAATGAGTTCCTGTTCTGGAAGCAAGTCTTTCTCCATCATCGTATCTACGATGCTCGCGAGACGTTCGTCCTCTTCGTCATTGAAAATGTGCTTTCCGTTATGCAGCACGCCCTGGATCGCTTGAAGAACGTCTCGCTGTACGGCTTCATCGCTCTCTGGGCACTGCACCAGCTCTACGAATACGTCTGCACCGTGCGCAGTACTGTGAGCCCAGCCTCCCTCGGACAAATAGCCACGCAAATCCTGTTCCTCTTCAAAATAGCGGAGCATAGCATTTTTGACGTGCTGGAAATCGGCAAGCTCCATAAATGGCTTCTGCCTGTGACGGCGTAAAATCAAGGCAATCGGCAATGCAGAGAATGTCCTCGTAAATACAGATGGATCACCCTCGCTGCCGATCTGATAGAACAAATGCTTTTCGTCGGTCAGCTCTCGCAGGAGGCTGCGCAATTGCGCCTCTGTTAGCTTGTCTTCATCGAGAATCCAATAATAAAATGCCGGGTAGATGAGATTATCCCGCAATTCCGGGTCAGGGTCCCCAATGTATTGCAACAATCGTCCGACGAAATCCTCCAGTTGTTCCCCTTCACGCAGCTGGTATTGTTCCTGTTCCAATCTTTGCAGATCCAGCACAAGCTGGGTTCTTGTATCGGTCATGTGTTCATCCCCCTTACCATAATCAAAATTTCCTCAATCACCATTTCCGGTTCATCGTGATGAATATAGTGCCCGCTGCGAGTAGCTATTCTTTGCTTGCTTGAAGTTGTAGTGAAATTGGCCTGCAGACGTTGATCGATTGCTAAGATTTCCTCGTTCGGCCATTCCTCGTCCCACACGTCCGGTAAGCCTCTCGTAATAATCGTGACAGGTATGTCGCTTTGCCGAAAATAGTCAACAATCTCTTGATAGCTCCGTATTTTATCGATCTTCTCGCTGTTTCGCATCGGATTCTCGTAATAGTCTCGATTGGCTGCGATCAGGTTGTCAGGTAAAACCTTTTCATAGGCGAGCTCCTTATATTCAGGAGCAGCGTCCACCAAAACCAGCCCCGAAACAAGCTGCGGATACAGGCTCGCAAACAATCTGGCAACCAAACCGCCAAAAGAATGTCCGACCAAAATACAAGGCGTCTCCACCTTTATCTCTTGCAGCAAGTCATACAGCTCCTCGACCAGATCACGGCATGTCCGGGATACGACTTCTGGCGCTGGACTCCTGCCAATCCCCGCCCGATCATAGGATAAGGTAGACGCTTCCTGCGAGATGCGGTCTTGAACGATCTTCCATGTCTCACCGCTATCGCCCATTCCTGCTAGGAAGATCACACTAGGTGTCCCACATTTTCGCGAATACAGCCTATGTATCCATCGAGACATGATCCCAGTCGTCCTCCATGTAACGAACCAGCCAATTCAATGCTCTGTGTCTTTCCACAACTACTTCGTCATTCAAACCGCCTGCAACCACACGATTGTTGATACGCGCATCCACACATGCCCAGTCATAGCGGTAGATTAAATCTGCCTGGTCGAGAATCTCTTGCTTGCTCCTCACAACCGCATTGCTGTAGAAGGTGTCATAGTCACCTGCGCTTCTGAGAGCGTCAATCGCCGTATTCACATCACAAATCTCATCCGGGAAATGGAGCTCGTCCACATAGCCGAGTGCCCACAGCAGTACCCAGTAGCATTCGTACATCCAAATCATCTGAATCATATCGGTTCGGTCTGGCTGTGGATCATTCAAGAAGTCTCTCTCTTTTTCCGTAAAGAATTCAGCAGCGCCAAACTGCTCAATAATGCCCTCGATGAACTCCCGCTCTTCCTTGAGTTGTCCGTTTTCGGCAATCCCGCCGGCATATACCGCAATCAAGCACAGGGCAATCGCTCGCTGAACAATCTCATCCTTGCTCCTGATGACAGCGTCCTCATCCCCTACGATGACAGGAAGATGCGGGATGTACGGAATGCCTTGCTCCTGCAATAGCTTGATGCTCCGCTCCTTGCGAGCTTCTCCTGACTGGGAGGGCTGAATATGTCCATCGATCAGGTCTACACTGACCGTCACCAGAAAATCGTCTACTTCGGATTCTCCTGCTGTATTGAGAATCAGCCTTCCTTGTTTATCGAGCATATCTCCGGTAGGGAGAAAGACGATCCCATGTACTTCTTCGGCAATCGCCATAATGGACGCAAACGTCTTCTGATCGATTTCCTTGCTCGCCACGATTCCTACCGCCACATTAAGCGCTGTGATTTGGTACAACAGCTTTTGCTGGACCTTCTCGTGGGTTGTTTCAATCTGTGCGAAGTAGCCGTACATCCCTTTTTTCATCTGGAGAAACTCTTCTTGGTCATCGTCCTCGCGCATAAGATTGAAAGTAATCTTGCTCTTGCTAAACCATTTTTTATCGGTCACGGTCACGGCCCGCTCGTCTGCGGATACCTCTACCAATTGATCACGAAAAGCCTCGACAATGGCATCGACAACTTTCTCGCATTGTTGGATGGAGACATAGATGGTGCATTGATTCATCTGGCAACCTCCTTTGCTGGGCAAACATTTCTAAAGTGCTGAATTTTGTAATCAATAGTCAATTATGGTATCCTAACCCTGTTTAATCAAGCACAAATCTTTTTAGTTATCGGCAAATCTATCACGACGATTGAAGGTGAAACCTTTGAAAAACATCCTATTAGAGGAGTTTTCCCCCATTTGTCCGATTCAAGCTATTGTGGAAGAGGATGAGAACGGCGTCTTTTTTTATTTGTGGGATTATCCCGGTGAGGAGCATGCCAGCATTCGCTCTTGTTGGGTAAGAAATTACGGACCTGCACCGGACTCGATCGATTTCGCTGCCATGGAGGATGGTCAAGCTCCCATGCTTCCACGCGATTGCTGCGCTCATCCGGATGGAGCAGACAGACTGGACCCGGAGCAGCTCTCAATCGTTTGGCTGGAGGAAGGCGATGCAGCGGCACTTTTGTATGAGGATGAGGTGCTGTGTGTAATTCCCGGTTGGGCTGGTCCTTCCCCGGACGGCTCGCACTATCCTTCGTATGCGCGAGATTGCACCGGAGAATCTGATTTATGCTTTCCGCTGGGAACACCAGAAACGAACGCCATGTTTGCCCGCATCGAGGCTGCCCAGCATTTTTGGGCGAGCTGGGATGGCAACCCTTGGCCTGACATCCAGCACCAGTTCATGGACGCGATTACCTCGACTCTTGGCCCAATTAAACAGTATTACGGCATCGACGGCGGACACTGGCCCCCGAAAGCATTGGTGACCATCGAAAAAGGCGACGTTACCTATGCGATGACCCTCGGCGTATCTATTTTGCGTCAGCCAAAAGTCGAGCAGTATACAGAAGAAACGGAGCAGTTGCGACGATTCGAGCTGGCCTTTGCCTGCGAAACCAAATGGCTCGCCCAAAACGAACAACAATTGCTGGCCTACATCAGCGGCCAAACCTCTCTGCCGTGGTCGTATATGACCTTCCTCGCACAAGGTCACACCATTCCATGCCAGGAAATCAGTCAGATTAATAGCCACTTCTCCTCTATGCTGCTGGCAAAACCTGAGGATGCACCGACCATTCCGTTTCCGCTCATGGCTGGCGATTCTGTAAATCTGTTATGGATGATTCCGATTACCGCAGAGGAACAGCAGTATGCAGAAATGCATGGGTCTGAACAATTGCTTCAGCACTCTGCGGGAGATGGTGCAAGTTGGATTTTTAACGGGGTAGCGAAGTTTATGAAGGAAGCATGAAGTTTGAAAACAGTTTCTGCGGAATACATTCTGCGGGGACTGTTTTTTGTTGTCTCGACACTGTGGATTGGTATCGAATAAAAAGGTTATCAAATGCCGAATGAAACTTTCAGCAGATGATAACCTTTTTGGGTAGCGTATCCCTGATTGCGATAGCTACCCTCACAATACATTATTGCCCAAATACATTGAGTTCAGCAGCACTTGTCCATGGGTTATTGTTTACCTCGCTTAAGGCACGCAGTTTAATGTAGCGACCTGTCTTGGCTGCAAAGCTGACTTCTTTCAACGTGGTATCATTTGCAAAGGTACCTGTGGCTACAGCTGTTCCCCAATTCACTCCATCACTGCTGACGTAGAACTCATAGTTCTTGATCGTTCCGTTCACTTGACCATCTTGTCTGGGCATGTAACTAAATTTGGAAATGCTATACGTTGCACCCAAGTCAATTTGAATCTCGTGGGGCATTGGAGCTACAGGGCTCCATTTCGTGTGCCAAAACGTGCTGTTGTTTCCATCAAAGGCTTTCGGAGCTTCATTGTACAATTCATCGCTGTCTACGTATTTTAGCGTCCAATTCGTTTTCGGAATCTGACCGGCTTCTCCTGCTGTGACTGCCACATTCATGGCAGAATTACTTGTGCTTGTCGTCGTAATCGTTACTCCCGATTTTTCTCCCGTGTAGGTATTGCTGTTCGGATTGGTGTCTGGACTAAAAGTAGCAGCATGATTATTATTCGTGTAATAGAATGGGTCTTGGTATTCACTCACGGATTGCTCTATGTCAATGAAAGGATGAGGATCATTCGTGTTATTACTCATGGATTCATCAATGTGCCAAACCGCGATGCCTCCAGAAACTGTTTGCAAGCTAGCATCATATCCAACTTTTTCGCGATTCTCAACTAAAAAATACGTATTATCCTTTAAAGGAACCTTTAAAACATTATAATTATTCGGGATGGCTTGTAACGTAAAATTGTTTGTGGCATTTACTACAGTTGGTGTTACAAATCCTAATTTTGCTTTTGACCAGGCATCCATATGAGTGGGTGTCGTTCCAGGTTCTTCTCCTTGGAGATTATTCCAGGTTCCATTTGCCATTATACTTAGACCACCCACATGATTATTAGCACCATAGAGATCCGGAAGGCCCAAGGAATGACCCAATTCATGAGCAGTGATACCCATCGTTGCCATATGACCAAATTGCTTTTCACCCTGCGTCGTATACATACCTGATACTGTAACACCATCATGATTGGTGTTGGGAGCATACCACTGATGTGCCCAAATATTTGGCACTGCACCACCACTAGCCTCTTCATTACCAGCAAGAACAGTTACAATGTAGAAGCTATCTTTAGAGTCGATGACTTGATCATTATTGGTATCAAAACTAGCAAAGTTCACCACAGGATCCGCTTTATCCAGTGCATCTGTTATAACCGTCCTAATGTCTTTTCCCGATGTATCCGGATGAGCGTAATCTAATCTTACTTTCACAACTCCATCATTTTGCGTACCATATATTTCGGATGCTGGGGTGATCTGTGCTTTTCCATTACTCACTTCATTATAGTAATTCTTTACCGACTTTTGATTTGCAGAAAAGAATTTGTTGCTCCAATCGTTATCGTTATAGGCGATATCAACATCTGTAAATCCAATTAACAAAACAAGCAATTTTTGGGTTCCTGAAACTGGCGTGATACTTCCGTCAATATTTTTTTCTGGCGATCCCGAAAATTCTTGTTGAAGCTCATTCATGAACTCCTGTTTTTTAGTTGCTTGAGGGTCGTACTCATTTATCCATTCCATCAAATTTTTCTCATTTACCGCTTCTGAAGGCTTTTCGTCAATTTTATATTTTATCCCCGTCGATTGCAGATCATCTGATGTGAGTTCAGCGTAATTCCAATATCCCTCCTGATCTTGTAAAAGTACATCACCATCCTTTGTACTTGCCCAATGGAACCATTCATCCCCATGCATCACGGCTTGAAACGATTCACCAGAGGGTTGCTTCATTTTGACAACTCCATCGTATGCGGGTGCGGCAAAAACATCCGTTTGAAAGTACAAAACACAAATCAAAGAAAAAACAGACGTGAACAGGCCTTTAAAACTTCTTTGCATAAATGTTCCTCCCGATTTAGAAGTTGTTATCCTGCTGGAATGGTTTCCTCTATAGGTTCATGAAGATCGCCCCCCCTTTTTAATGGCATGCTGAATATTCCGTCGATAAATGGACCTGATTCATACGTAGAATGAATCGACAGATCATCTATACAGAACTACCAGAATGCCCTTACCTACATTATTGGGAATTTTTGGTAACATGTTAACTTTTTCTATAAATCGGGGATTTTTTTTTATCATTAACTAATAAACGCCCCCGTTCGGGACTTTCACCCTAGAGACGACGCCCATGCTAGGCGCACTAAAAAAGCCGATATTGCTCCGAGAGCAAATCGGCTGTTAGTTATGTCATTTATTGGCGGGACACTTTGACGAGCTTCCCTGTCGAAGCATCGATAAAGCTATAGCCATTCTTCCATTTGCGTTGATAGACTAGTTGCGGTTCGGGAGCTCTTTGACCATCATACTGCTCCCACACGTAGACCAGCCCCAGGTCAATTTGTTTGACCTTACCAATGGTAAGACGGAGGGAAATTATTTACGTTACATATTATTCCATTTTTTCATATAATCCCTTAGCTCTTGGGTAAATACGGATTGCTATTTTACTTCCCCCGAGCCACTAAAAACCCCGCCCCTCTTGATGAGAAGCGGGATCACCTATGCTTATTTGAATTCCTTTCCTGTTACTGCATCCAGCCTAAAGCCAGAAATCGTGTCCACCGTATAAACCAGAAGCGGCTTTTGTTGCGGCTTCCCATCTGCTATCGGTAGCACATACCCCAATTCAACCGGATGGCTCTGCAAAAATTGCTTGGCTGCTTCTTTCCTCGATATGACTGTATCCAATTCCGGGAAGGATTCAGTCGGACTCGTGAAATAGTCCATGAAATTGACGATCTCCCCAGTTTGCCCATCCACATTGACGAGGTATTGCTGATCAGCAACAATCACCCCATTATGAAGGACGTAAAAGGTGAAGCTGTACGCCGTTGCAGAAGGCATCGACATCTCGGTTTCGTCGGTCTTCAACTCCTTCACACGGCTGTCCAGATAAGGCTGCAAAAACTGAACGGCTTTTTCCTTGGCCTCCTCATAGCTAAGCTGAGCATTTACTGGATTGTTCTGATGCTGTGTAGATCTGGCCGTCTCTGTACCACGACGCACCTGAAAACCTGTAATTACCCCGTTGTTTGAGTAGTGATTGTCCGCAGCTTGTACGGTCATCTTCGGGTGTTGTAGCCATAACGGAGTTGTCGCCAACAGGCTTGCCATTAATAACGTGCTTGCCAATTTCTTTGTATGTTTCACAATTGTTCCCTCCCAAGGAATTTTGTGTTTGTTTTTTGTCCTATGTAATAGTCGGAAAAACCACCGGGAGGTTACAAATAAAAAAACCACCCTTTCAGGTGGCGATTTTCATGACCCGTGAGCAGTAGATAGAGACTCATCTGGTGCCTCTGTATGAAAATGTTCTCCCCATTCTCGCAAATACTCAATGACAGGCCCCAAGCCTTGGCCCAGCTCGGTCAACTCGTACTCTACTTTTGGCGGAACGACCGGATACACTTCACGCTTGACGATCCCTGCTTCCTCCAACTCTCGCAATTGCTCTGCCAGCATTTTATGATTCACACCAATTATATTTTTCTTTAACTCTCCGTACCTTTTTTTCCCTTTGAACAGCTGACAAATGATTGATACCTTCCATCTTCCCGCAAAAACCGAGACGGCAAGCTCGATCGGGCAAGGATATTCCTTGCCATTTAATAGGTACCTCATCGCTGGTTTCTTCTTCATCCCACTCACTTCCCTTTTCGTAAGTATTAACCGAAAAAGTGCGTACTTACTTTTCTTTAGTGTATTCGGTATGCTCAGTTTTGTAAAACACTTTTAAGGGAGAGACCTCGTTGAGGAAATCACCCATTTTCTATCAACGGTTTCATAAACTTATGCGAAAGAAGGACTGACATCATGCGTAAAGATCAAATTATAGAAGCTTATCAATTCAGACATGCCTGCAAGGAGTTTGATGCAGCTAAAAAAATTACGGCTGAAGACTTTGACTTTATTATGGAGACAGCTCGCCTGTCGCCCAGCTCCTTTGGTTTTGAACCATGGAACTTCCTCGTGCTGCAAGATCCGACTCTTAGAGAGAAGCTGTTACCGGTAACATGGGGTGCGCAAAAGCAACTGCCGACCGCAAGCCATTTCGTCATCGTACTGGCGCGGACCAAACAAGAAATGGCCGCGGATTCCGAATATATCCAGCATATGATGAAAGACACGCAGGACTTGCCGGAAAACGTCGTACAACAAAAAGGCGCTGCTTACGATCACTTCCTGAAAAACGATTTCACCCTGTTTGAAGACGAGCGAGTCATGTTCGAATGGGCATCCAGACAGACCTACATCGCGCTTGGCAATATGATGACGTCTGCTGCGATGATCGGCATTGATTCCTGCCCTATTGAAGGCTTTGCAAAAGAAAAGGTCGAGGATATCCTTGCGGCGGAGGGGCTCCTCGACAGAGAGCGCTTCGGCGTCGCTTGCATGGTGGCTTTTGGCTACCGGAAAAATGAACCTCGTGTGAAAACCCGACAAGCGAAAGAAGAGATTATTCGTTTTATCGGGTAAAATTCAGGATTGGTTACACGTAAAAAGCATTCGTATTCCGAATGCTTTTTGGCGTTCATCTTGACAAAAAAAGTAGTCGCCCGCAAAAGCAAGCGACTCTCTTCCCTACCGATTTCCTTACTTATCCGTATACTGAAAACCTACGATGCGCCCTGCTTCATCCACGGAGATCGTGATTCCCTTACCTGTGGCTGGACGGAACGTCACGTCTGCTGTCACAAAGCTATAGTCATAGTCTTCAAAACTGACACCGCCACCGCCCCGCTGCACCTTTGCCTCTACTTTATACTGGCTTGCTTGATCGCCCACCAGCTGTTTCAGGAAAGCGGCTGCTTTCTCTTTTGCCACCTTCTCGGCAGGGAGCTTTTTCGAAACCCAATCTGGATTTTGGATCATGACTTTGCCCAATTCGTTTGTACGGGCATCCATGATAACGTAAGCTTCTGCGCGAGGGGTCGGACTGTACACTCGTTTTTGTGCTTCAAGCATTTTCAAGAGTTGCCAGTTACCTTCGATGCCGTAATCATCATAATCGGAAAACTGTGCCGTGTCCGGGAAAAGCTTCGTCACCTCGGCTACTCCCTTTTCCACCTCAGGGGAAAACTTGCTCTGCTCCACACCTGCTGGAATGCTCACTTCGAATGTTTTCTCATCAAAAACGGGTTGGAAATCCACCTTGTCTACGGTGTACGAAAATGCTTGTGCTTGATTGTGAGAGAAGGTGCGTTTGAGAAGCAGCCCTGTTTCTTTGTCGATCCACAGGTCATCCTGGTAATGATGAGGCTTGCCAATGATTTTCGCCTCTTCTTTTTTCGCGACGTGATACACAGCTCGATTCAACAGTTGTGCTTCCTTCACGGTGATCGCTACCTTCGAATCTGGCAGCGCCACTTTCAATCGACTTAGCTCTCGCTTCGTCCTGTTGATTTCATTATCGTATGTGCCAATCGTTGCGGAGTGGATAAATCCTCTGCCGCCTTCTTGATACGCTGCCACCTGTCCCGCCTTCCCTACGGCATGCTGAACCCTTTTCCCATCTGAGATTTCCTCTCTCCATTCTCCTTTGATCGTGTTATCCCATGTTTTTGCCTTTTGGGTCTGGGTGCCCTGCTTCACTTTCGATGTGTGCGTGGATTCGATGTACATGGAGACAGGCTGTTTTTTATCCATTTCTTTGACGAGCTGATCAAAAGTGATCGCTTGTGCTTTATTAGCAGCGGCTACCATGTTGGTTTGTGCCTGTGCGATCCCGAATGGGGATACTGCTGAGAGAAGGAGTGCTACCATGCTAACGGTAACAAGTGCTTGCTTTTTCATGTCAGTTCATCCTTTCGACTCGTTGATTGCTGTTCACTTGTTACGATCCTCCTCATGCACAGCTTGTGACACATCCCCCAGAAAAAATATATTTTTCAAATTCCTGTAACGTTTTCCTCCCCGGCAGGATCATCCCTTTTAGCAAATCGCTAGTATACATAGGGAGACAAACCACATGAAATTTCAAATGATCAACCACGCTTCGTTTCTATGGGAACACGATTCCATCAAATTATTGACCGATCCTTGGTTTACGGGAACTGCCTTTGATAACGGCTGGGGCTTATTAGCCAAAACCCGCTTCACATCTGAGGATTTTGCCGAGATTACGCATATATGGTTTTCTCATGAGCATCCAGATCATTTTCATCCACAGAGCCTGCGAACCATACCCGAGGAGTATCGCAAGCGAATTACGATCCTCTACCAGCAGTCAACCGATAAAAAAGTGATCGATTGGTGCCGTGCCTTTGGCTTTCAGCAAGTCATTGAGCTCTCCCCGGACAAATGGTACTCCTTGTCCGACGATATCTCTGTTTTATGTCGGCCGTTTCCTGTCGGCGATTCCTGGCTGTGCATCAAGACAGCTGATATGACAATCCTGAACCTGAACGATTGCGAGGTCAGCACCACACAAGAAGCCAAGGATATCCTGAACCGTGTTGGTGACATCGATCTAGTATGGACGCAATTCTCGTATGCGGGATGGGCTGGGAACAAGGAAGACTTCCTGCTCCGCAAAAAACGTGCTATGGAAAAGCTCGCCCGGGTGAAAAAACAGGTGGAAGTCCTTCAACCTCTCTACGTGATTCCCTTCGCCAGCTTCGCCTGGTTTTGTCACGACGAAAACTATTACATGAATGATGCGATCAATAAAGTAGACAGTGTGTACCGCCTATTGCGGGAGGAAACGGATGCCGAACCAATTATTTTGTACCCCGGGGATACGTGGACGCCACATGAAGCGCATGATCCTGCGAAGTCGCTCGCCCTCTACGCACGCGACTATGAGAAGATGGCTTCCTCTCCTCCTCTTCTTTCTTCGGTTAAAATCGAATGGGACATGCTACTCGAGGCAGGCTTGGACTTCAAGGAACAGATTCGAAAAAATAATCATTCGCTGTTTCTCTCTATCGTTAGGCCCGTTACCTTTTATTTGTCAGACTATCAAAAGACATTTCGCTTTTCCCTAGCAGATGGGTTGATCGAATCCCCATGCGATCCACTCGATTGTGATGTGGAGCTGTCATCTGAGGCTCTACATTATTGCTTCACCCATTTGTGGGGATGGAGTACGCTACGCATCAATGGCAGACTGCAAGCGCCAAAAGGTCGGAATGCCCGTTTCAAGCGCTTTGTCATGCTCGGTCATGTTGCACAGCTAAACAATTTCGGAATTTATATGGGGTGGAACGGGGCATTTTTGCGTTTTGCGTTAAATTATTTGAGAGAGAAGGTTCGCAACCGTTATATTACGACAAAAAATATATGAAAATAGGTAATTTTACTCATTTTACTACAGTTTAAATAGGTGTATTTTATCCTAGTTCCCTTGGGTATGTAAGAGAGGGTGGTATTATTCGAATATTCGCAATCAACCTCCCGTATTCCCAATATTATACACCTCATGATAGAATCGGAAAGGAAATTCCGCACATTTCCAATTATGTATAAAAAGGTGGATCAATTCAGATGAAAAAACTAGTATCCGTAGCTTTGCTGCTCTCCATGTTGGCTGTTTCTGCTTGTTCGAACAAACCAGCTGATACAAAGCCAGCTGAGCAAAATGCAGCACAAACCACAGAAGCTGCTAAAACAACTGAAGCTCCAAAAACAGATTCTGCTACACCAGCTCCAACTGCAACAACAAACGACAAGCTGGAAGCAAAAAAGGTTCTGAATGACAAAGTGGAAATCTTGATTCCAAAAGGCTTTACTGTCATGTCCGAAGAGATGGCAAAAACAAAATACCCGATGGAAAATCGTCCTACCCTGATTTATACCGATGAAAAAGGTTCCATTAACATTGCGTTTAGTCATACAGAAACTCCTATTCAGGAGGACAGCCTCATCAAAGACCTGAAGGACCCGATGAAACAAGCGTTTTCCAATATGTACAAAGATGCGACCTGGTATCGCGATGAAGTAATCCAAATCAACGGGAAAAACGTTGGTGTGTTCGAACTGCTGACTCCTGCTGCTGATACGAAAATTTACAACCTCATTTTCTTTACAGAGCTCGACGGCAAAATGCTGATGACCACTTTCAATTGCACCGAGGCACAAATGGAAGAGTGGAAGCCACTCGCACAAGAAATTTTGATGTCTTATAAAGTGCAATAAGGAAACAACGATTCCCTCTCATACAGAGTAAAAGCACCCGCCAATGGGTGCTTTTTTAGCTTTTCCTGTTTGCTCCATCCAACTCCTTTTTCCAACGAAGCAAAGCCTCCCGAGAAGGATACGGATTGGGAAACTGCAATGCTTGCTCAATAGATTGAAAAGCTTGAGCATGCATCCCTGCTTTTCTTTGCGCGTCTCCCAAGTAGTACCAATACTTCGCCAAATCGCTCTCTTCGAGGACAGACTCATAGTAGGCAACCATCTTCTGAAAATAATAGGGATAGACATCGTCTGCGATTACCAGATTTCCTGCGTCCCACCTATACACCTCTACTTGAAACGCTTTTCCGCTATCATGTAGCCACAGCGCAAGCTCTGCGTAGCCATCCATTCCATTAACCCCTGACATGTCCTCCACCTCACCCCTGCTTGTTCGTGTCTCTTGATGGAGCATGTGCATAAATCCATTCGCTGACCACTGCAAAATGTCTATGTTTGACCATACCCCGCCTATCTGCCACCCAATCAATAAGCTATTCATGTGGGCGTTGACAATCGGAGCAGCCACTAATTCGGAAACCGTATAGCCTTGTCCTTTGAAATTGCCGATTGGGTGCCAGCGATCCTCATCCTGCTTGGCGACCATGACGTACATTTCGCCCTTGTTGCGATAAACACAGGCAATCTCCTGATGATTATCTCCATCGAGATCAGCGACGATAACCGCTGGTTGATCGTGCGGCTTTGGCATGACCACTAGTTCTGACGTAGGAGGGATCAAGCTGTTTATGGCGCTCCAATGCTGCGTTCCGATTCGCTTCATATTGGTCTCACCCATCTTTCAAGTCTCAACAAAAATATATGCTCCTTTTTTCACCACATGCTCGCAGTATCCTCAATTGCACTTGTGCGAAAATTTAATAGACACTATCACTAAATGTCTATTATAATCAAAACATCATTTCGATACGTTTGCATTACATTTGAAGGAGGCCTATCATGAATCAGTTTGAAAATAAAGTAGCGGTCATTACCGGAGCGGCCAGCGGTATCGGTCGTGCATTGGCAATGCGCTGTGCTGACGAGCAGATGAAGGTTGTTCTTGCCGATGTGGATGTAGCAGCACTCCAAAGAGTGGAGCAGGAGTTAAAGACAGCAGGAGCAACTGTCCTCGCCGTTGTAACGGACGTTAGCAAAGAAACAGATATCCAGACGCTCGCACAAAAAACGCTAGACTCGTTTGGTTCTGTCCATCTATTGTTCAACAATGCAGGGGTTGGTGGAGGCTCGACAATCTGGCAAAGCACCCTCGCTGATTGGCAATGGGTCATGAATGTGAACTTGTGGGGGGCCATTCACGCTACAAAAATTTTCGTACCCACGATGTTAAAACAAGGGACTGAATGCCACATCGTGAACACCGCCTCTCTCGCTGGCCTTGATACTGGACCTGGGAATAGCATTTATCGTGTAAGCAAGCATGCGTTAGTCAGTCTGTCGGAAACCCTCTACCACGAATTGAAAATGATCCAATCCAAAATTGGTGTTTCCGTTTTATGCCCCGGCTTTGTTCAGACGCAAATATGTGACGCCTATCGCAATCGGCCAGCCGAGTACAGCAAACCAGGAGATATCGTAGAGCCCTCACCAATGACTACCGCCATCGACCAGTTCATTCGTTCAGGTGTCGAGCAAGGAATTTCTCCAAAAGAGGTAGCTGACCACACCTTCCTGGCGATCAAGAGCAATCGCTTTTACATTCTGCCGGATCCCTCTTATAAAGAAACGGTGCGCCAGCGAATGGAAGATATTTTGAACCAGCATAATCCGACGTTCGTGATTCCCTCGCATATTTAACAAAAAGCCACGCTCTCAAAGGAACGTGGCTCTTGTATTAGCTATCTGTTAATTCTCGATCTCGCAAGGAAACCAAAATAACGAATCCAATCATCACCTCTGTAATGTTAAACGCTACCTGCTGACCATTCCATACTTGTGATTGCCACATGGCGAACCACTCTGCACCTACAATGGCAAATCCGAAAAACCAGATGCAAAAGGCAACCATGTAAGCGATGTACGCGAATGTTTTCGAGTTATTGAACGTTTTCGCATCCTTTTTTACATGACGCAGCATATTTCCTGTAGCGACCCAACCAAAAAGTGAGAATAATCCTTCCGCAATGATAATTCCGATATAAGCTATGGTGTGAGCAGTAGGATCAGTAATCGCTCTCCACATAAGTGCGTTCCCCTCAAACGTGGTATCCATGGACAGAACATGTTGAACAAATTGATAGTTGGATTGATAGTCCATAAGATTCCCTAAGAAAATGGATGTTCCAAATGCTGCGGATAATGCTACAACCAAAACCTTTACATATCGTAACGTCAAATTACTCAATGATGCTCACACCTCTTTTCCCTATTCCCTATACTGTCTTTACTCATTCTCGATCGGATTGACTCCCCCTTTCTCTTTGTAAGAAAAATCTATCTATTTTTATCACGAGTATTCATATCCATTAGATGGAAACCTAATCATACTCATTCGGAAATGGAACTTACCCATTCATGATTTTTACCCCATCCATGTTCAACAGTTTGGAACGGTTTTGTCACATGTATTTTTCTTAACAATGTTATGATGAAATGGACTCCCCCATATAACAAACAATGAATATGTGCAAGGTTGTGATTATCATTTGGAAGCCTGATCGGTCGAGCAGTCAAACTTTATACCACCAAATAGCCGATGAGATTGAACGCAGAATTTCATATGGAGAGTTCCCCCCTGGGAGCCTGCTCCCTTCTGAGAGAAAACTGGCTGAGCAATTAGGAGTAAACCGAAGCACTGTTATTCTGGCGTACGAGGAACTTCGGGCATTAGGCATCATTGAGAGCAGAACAGGAAGCGGTACTCGTGTGTGTAAAAATAAATGGGAGGCAACTCCGAAGCATACACCGAACTGGCATCGATATGTAGAAGGTGGTCAATTCCTCCCCAATTTGTCTTATCTGCGTCGGATCAGAGAGGCCTTGCAAAAAGACAGCAGCCTCATCGATTTTGCGAGTGGAGAATTGTCTTCCCAGCTCTCACCAAGCAAGGAGATCAGTACCCAGATGAAGGAAAACCCCTTCACCGAATATTTGGGTTACGACAATCCGCAAGGCTTTACACCATTGCGTGAAGAGCTGGTCTCGTATTTGTCACGATACCGCAATGTGCAGACAACGGACTCTTCCATTCTGATCACGTCGGGTTCTCAACAATCTTTGTATTTGATCACCCAGTGTCTGCTTGCACCCGGCGATGCAGTTGCCATCGAAGATCCCTCTTATTGTTATTCGTTGCCTATGTTTCAATCTGCTGGTCTTCGTCTGTTCCGCCTTCCCGTCAGCACTAACGGAATGAACCCAGAAGATATTCGCGTTTTGTATAAAAAGCATCGGATCAAGATGATCTTTATCAATCCTACTTTTCAAAACCCTACAGGGGTTTGTCTTGATCCCGCACGACGCGCGCAGCTGTTGGATGTAGCAAGCGAGCTCGGTCTTCCGATTGTAGAGGACGATCCTTTCAGTCTCACTTCCTATGACGGCAAGCCTCCACTGCCACTCAAATCATTGGATCAGCTTGGCTCCGTTCTCTACATCGGTTCCTTTTCCAAAATTGCTGCATCCGGCTTACGAGTCGGTTGGATGGTGGCCCCTCATTCCGTTGTCGAGCGTTTGGCAGATGCCCGCCAGCAGATGGATTTTGGCCTGAGCGTGGTGCCACAAAAAATCGCGGCCCAGTTTTTGCATTCTGATAACTTCCTGCCGCATTTAGAGCGGTTACGTATGCATTTACAGTACAGAAGAGATTTGCTTGTGGAGGCACTGCAAAAAGAGTTGCCCAATGAGCTTTCATTCACCATTCCCCAAGGCGGATTACACTTGTGGTGTAAAATTAACCTGGATGTAAACGACAACCAATTATTTGAAGAAGCCCTTCGCAGAGGCGTGGTTTTTGTGCCGGGGAGTGTGTATGGTTCAGACTCCGGCTACATTCGCTTTACCTTTGCGCGACCAAAAGAAGAGGAAATTACGCTTGGTGTCGCTAAATTTGCGGATGCCTTGAAGGCTGTTTTGTCATAACGATGGTTGTCCACGAATGATTGTCGTCGGGGGTTACATTCGGCTAATTATTAAATAGCTGCGTAGGTAGAAGCGCATTCCCCCTTTCGGGGAGTAGGCCGAAGCAGTAGGCCGAAGCGCAGACTGGAAATGCGCTTCTTCCCCCACCACAGCAACTTATAAAAGACGACCTCCACGGCTTTTATCAAGCAATGGAGGTCGTCTGCATTTTACAAAAGGACTTACTTCATCCATTTCACATTCTCTTTTTTCTCTTCATTTACCAACAATGTAAAAACATCCGGTCGCGAGTAATGTCCAACGACATCAAAATCGAATTGGCTATAAGCGATATCGCGCATGTCCAGATCAGCGTAGAGAATCTCCTCCCGACCAAAAACAGGCTCGACGATATAGTCACCCAATGGCCCTACAATCGCACTTCCACCTCTGCTCATCTCGTCTGGTGAAGAGATCAGATCGTCGTAGCAGGCCAAATCAGTCGGATACATATCTTTTGTTACGTACTGATTGCTCGATAAAACAAAGCATCTGCCCTCCAATGCGATATGCCGGATGGTAGCTTGCCACGCATCCCTCGCGTCTGCTGTAGGTGCGATGTAGATTTGAACGCCTTTTGCATACATCGCTGCTCGCGCTAGCGGCATATAATTTTCCCAACAAATCAGGGCCCCGATCTTACCGTAAGGAGTATCAAATACCGGCAAAGTACTTCCGTCCCCTTCGCCCCAAATCAACCGTTCGGATGCAGTCGGCTTCAGCTTGCGATGCACGCCGAGCAACTCACCATCTGGTCCGAAAAATAAGACGGAACAATATAAGGTGCCGCCGCTATTTTCATTGTCTTTCTCGATCACACCAATGACGAGATACACGCCAGCCTTGCGCGCTGCCTCCCCGAGCCTGTCTGTCTCTTCACTCGGGACGACAATCGAATTGTCCCAATAACGAAACCAGTCTTTACGCCCCTCAGCGGAACGACTGCCTACTTTTGCTCCAAAAGCAAGGCCTCTCGGATACGCAGGGATAAAAGCTTCGGGAAAAACGACGATTTTCGCTCCTTTTTCGCCTGCTTCCAATGTCAGTGAAACTGCCTTCTCCGTACTTCCCTCTCGATCCATTATGACCGAAGCAGCTTGAACAACGGCTACTCGTACGTTATGTTGCTGGATTGACATGTTACATCCCTCCCAAATAGAGCATCTGCCTTGCTTTCCTATTATTCGGCGTACCCGACTGGCTCCCCTACTCCTGCAACGCTTTTATATCCTCGATAATTTGATTGTAAGGCACGTCCGTCATTCCTTCATAACGGTTAACCACTGTTCCCTTTTGATCGACCAAGTATAAAAACGTGTCGTGGATGATTTGATCGGAATTAGGGTCCTTTTCTATCGGAGTCTTGAATGATTTGAGAATAAATGTTTTGATCTCTTCAAATCCATAGCCAGTCAATGCATGCCAATTGGAGAAATCCGCATTGAATTTACCCAGATAGGACTTCAATGCCTCTGGCGTATCTCTTTCTGGATCAACCGAGAAAGAAACAAACTCCACATCCACACCAGCTTCTTTTGCTTTTTTCTGCAATTCAGCCATGTTTGCTGTCATCGTAGGACAAACGGTTCCGCAATACGTAAAGACAAAGTTAGCAACCCATACCTTATTTTCCAGATCTTTTGATGAAAAAGGCTTCCCTTCCTGATCCGTATAAGCAAATTCATTGACCGGATAGTTGTAATCATATCTTGCTGGACCACACGCAGTTACCAAAACCATCAGGATACTGAGCATGATCAACCAAGCTGTTTTTTTCATTGTACCACCCCTCTCCTATTCTTTTTTCTCAGAGAGCCACTTCGCTAACTGGCCGATTTCTTCTGGGCTGAGTACATTTTCATAACCAGGCATGCCATTTGCGCCGGCCGTAATGATTTCAACGAGTTTTTCCTCCGTCATTTTCGAGCCAACTTGCTGCAAGCTTGGACCCACCCTACCGGATAAATCGTTACCGTGGCAGCTCATGCAATTATTTTTGTATAGCTTCATCGCACTTTTATCTGCATCTGCAACTTCTGTTTGCCCTTCCGTCGCGCCATTGCTGCATGCAGATGCAACCAGGAACAGCGAACCAATGAAGAGATACTTGATGGCTTTCACAGAACCCCCCTACCTTTCCTACGGGAAAACCGTTACCTTACAAAAAGGGACGGCCTGCTGTATCCGCTAGACCAAGAATCAGGGCGTACAGCAGTACGCCCCCGATTAAATTCGCTCATGATTATAGCGCGACCATGTTGTACATCATGATCCAGATAGAGCCGATCACGATGAGGAATACGATAAACAACCCGAGTAAGAGCGACATCAAGTTGTAGCGTGGTTTATCCTCTTCTTTCAGGTGCATGAAGAAGAATAACTGGACAATAAACTGGAACAGAGCCGCTCCTAAATAGATGATGAGTCGCTTATCACTATCCAGCCAACCGTTTTCTAGTGCCAGAATAGGAATGATTGTGAATACAAGCGACAAGACGAAACCAATCACATACGATTTCAAAGAACCATGACCGCCGTGTTGTTCTGTCGTGCCATGCACAGATTGCTTGCTCAATTAATTCACCCCCATCACATACACGATGGTGAAGACGAAAATCCAGACCACATCAAGGAAATGCCAGAACAAGCTGATGATGTTAACTTTTCGTTTCGTTACGGGTGTAATCCCGTGCTTCGCGATTTGCATGATGACGATGATCATCCACCCCATACCGAGCGTCACGTGCAAACCATGCGTTCCTACCAATGTGTAAAAGGCAGTCAGGAATGCGCTCGTTCCAATCGTTGCCCCTTCACTAACCATATGAATGAACTCGTTGATTTCCAGGAACAAGAAGGATGCTCCCAAAAATATGGTAACTCCCAGCCAGTTCATCAAAGCAAGACGATTTCCCTTATTCATAGCGAGAATCGCAAGACCGCTCGTAAAGCTACTGGTCAGCAAAATAAACGTACTCGCGTAAATCCCATTCATCTGGAACAGATCTTTTGGACCTGGACCACCATCCGTGCTCCCTTGCAGTACGATATAAGTCGCAAACAAGGTAGCGAACAAGATGACATCCGTCATGAGGTAGATCCAAAAGGCAAACGTGCGCAATTCCTCTTGGTCTGGATGATGATCATGATGTCCAGCATTCACATTAGCCATTACGTAATCACCCTCCCTGCTTCCGCCTCTGTACGTTTAATCTCTTCCACCGTGACGTAGTAGTCCGTGTCGTAGTTAAACGAGTGAACAACCATACATGCAATCACACCAATAAACCCTGGTACAGCCATCCATAACCAATCAAAAATCAAACCGAATCCCACAAAGAACCAGAACATGGACATCACAATCGGAATACCGGAGTTTTTCGGCATATGAATCGGTTCCAGTTCTACTTTCGCCGGCTTTTCCAAGCCTTGCTCGATGCGCAGCTTTCTTTCATGCCAATCATCTTGAGACGTTACCTGCGGCATGACGGCAAAGTTATAGAACGGAGCGGGAGAAGGAATCGACCACTCCAATGTACGAGCATTCCACGGGTCGCCTGTTGTATCTCTCTTCATGTGTTTGATGCTGTGTGCAATATCCCAAATTTGGACAAGGAATGCAGCACCCATGATTACGGCACCAATCGTCGATACCAGGTTCATTTCGAACCAGCCTTTGTCCCAGCCGTACGTGTAAAGACGACGTGTCATCCCCATCAAGCCCAATGCGTATTGCGGCATGAAGCACAGGTAGAACCCGATGTTCCACAGCCAGAAAGCCCAACGGCCAATCCGCTCATTCAGCTTGAAGCCAAAAATTTTCGGCCACCAGTAGTACAAGCCAGCGAAGAATCCAAACACGACACCCGCAATAATTACTTGGTGGAAGTGTGCAATGAGGAAGTAGCTGTTGTGATATTGGAAGTCAGCAGGTGCCACTGAGAGAAGTACACCCGTCATCCCACCAATGACGAAGTTCGGGATAATCCCGACCGTCCACAGCATCGGCGTCTCGAACGTAATTTTTCCTCGAAACATCGTAAACAGCCAGTTAAACACTTTCACACCAGTCGGAATCGCAATCAACATCGTCGTGACGGCGAAGAACGCATTGACGTCCGCACCGGAGCCCATTGTGAAGAAATGATGCGCCCATACGAGGAACGAAAGAACGCTAATGATGATCATGGCGAACACCATGGATTTGTAGCCAAACAGCTTTTTGCGTGAGAACGTCGCAACGATCTCGGAGAAAATCCCGAACGCTGGCAAAACGATAATATAAACCTCCGGGTGACCCCACATCCAAATCAAGTTAATGTACATCATCGGATTACCGCCGCCATCCAAGGTGAAGAAGTGCCCACCCAAATAGCGGTCGATAAACAGCAGTGCCAATGTTACCGTCAAGATTGGGAATGCGAAAACGATTGCGATACAACTCGACAAAACTGACCAGGAAAACATCGGCATTTTCATCAAAGTCATACCTGGAGCACGCACTTTCAAGATCGTGACGATAAAGTTAATCCCGGTCATCAAACTACCAATACCTGAGATCTGAATCCCCCAAATGTAGAAATCCTGACCTGGTCCCGGGTTAAAGGCTAGCTCCGAATACGGCGGATAAGCCAGCCAACCTGCATCAGGAGAACCCCCAATGACGAAGGACAAGTTAAACAGCATCGCCCCTGAGAAAAACAGCCAGAAGCTGAGCGCATTCAAAAACGGAAAGGCTACGTCACGTGCACCGAGTTGCAGCGGCACGATAACATTGAACAATCCAAACATAAGCGGCATCGCCATAAACAGAATCATAATGACGCCATGCGTCGTAAAAATCTGGTTGTAGTGATCCCCACTCAAAAACTGCATCTCAGGCATGACGAGCTGTGCCCGCATCAGGAGAGCATCTACCCCTCCTCGAAACAGCATGAGAACGGAAGCGAGAATGTACATAATACCGATCTTTTTGTGATCGACAGTTGTCAGCCATTCGCGCCAGAGCCATCCCCATTTTTTAAAGTAAGTCAGCACTGATACGATTGCGATGATACTGAGCACAATGCTGACGTCCGCACCGTAAATAAGTGGATCGCCTGTTACGAAAAATTCAGAGGCGAATTCTTTCACACTCTCCCACATCGTTGTTTCTCTCCTCCCTCTTCCAATTCAACCGACTATTCTTTCACCCTCGCTGGCGGTTGCACTCTCGTAGATAAGCCGTGATTGTGTGAAGCAGCGTACTTGGTCACAGTCATCTCGTACAACCCTTCAGGGAAAGCGGAGAAATAACGCACATCCGATGTTCCTTGTTTAGTCAGCTCTTTGTAACCATCCAACGTCAGCTCAGGGGAAGTATGTTTCACCTGATTCACCCATTGATCAAAGTCTTCTTGGGAAGTCGCATTCGCCGTGAAAAACATCTTCGCAAATTCTTTTCCGGTAAAGTTCGCACCTGATCCCATGTATTCACCCTGTTCATCTGCTTGCAGGTAGAGAGTCATAGACATGCCAGACATGGCATAAATCTGACCGCCTAGCTGTGGAATCCAGAATGAATTCATCGGAGCGTCAGATGTCACTTCGAAACGTACCGGCACATCCTCTGGGAACTGCACATAGTTCACAGTGGCAATGCCTTGTTCAGGATATTGGAACAGCCACTTCCAATCCAAATTCGTCACTTGAATCGTGATCGGTTTCTTTTCGGATTCCAACGGCTTGGATGGCTCCAACGAATAGGTGTACCGAACTGTCACGATCCCAATTAACGTAATAATGATGATGGGAATGCCCCACCAAATGATTTCCAGTTTCGTACTGTGTTCCCAATCAGGCGTGTACTTCGCCTTTCTTCCTTTTCTGTCACGGTATCGCCATACAATGACAAAAGTAAGAATTAGTACAGGAACAATCACGATTAGCGTTAAAAGCGTGGATAAAATCATTAAGTCCTTTTGCTGTTCACCAATGGGTCCTTTCGGATCGAGCACGATATAGTTATCAGCGCAACCGGTCGTCAAGAACAGCAGGATGAACATGAACAAAAATGACATACAGCGTACTGTCTTGGACGTCTTCATGTCCTTGTCCTCATCTCCTATCACCATGCACGGGGTACTATTGAAACAAGTCTTACTCTAAAGCCGGACCGATGGAGTGTCACCAGCCAATGACAAAGTGGATCAACCAGCCATGTTCAAGAATCCGCTGCATTTTGGACACTTTTTAGACATAAAAAAATCCTTCTCTCTCAAGAAGGTCCTTATCTAGTCGAATGGAATTGGAAATCGATGGGTACCCTAAGATCACTTCCATCTCATTGCTGTTAGGTGAAGCTACGTGATTAAAAAGTTTCGGAGAAAGCTATCCATCCATCAAATCAAGCAGAATCAGAAACCAAAAGAAACTCCCTTACAGAGGGATCTTCAAGCAAATGTGACCACTATTCAGAGTCATTTTGGGTTCACGAGTGATCTAGCCGTCCGAACCCTTTGGCTTGGGACAAATCAATCACAACAAGCTTCTTTGCTGTTCCTGAAAGGTATGACGAATCAGGACGTAATGGATCGGGATATCATTAGACCGTTGATGAACACCATTCGTAATCCCAACGAGGACATGATTGATCATATTCTGAATGCTGTTCTGCATGTCTCGATGGCGTGGAAGGAAAGCACCCTGGAAAAAGTACTGGAGCAGCTTGCTCGGGGATATATCGTGCTTTTTATTCAGAACCAAGCACAATGCATGATTATCGGAGCCAAATCGCTTGGACAAAGAAGCGTGGAAGAGCCTGCCAAAGAAGCAGTCATTCGTGGGCCACGCGAAGGTTTTATTGAAACGATTGACACAAATCTCTCACTCATTCGCAAAAGATATCACAATCCCAATCTCCTAATTGAAACCTACTGGATCGGTACACAATCAAATACAAGGGTTTGTATCGCCTACATCCGAGGAATTGTGAAGGAAGAATTGGTCGACGAGGTGAAAAAGCGTCTATCCGCCATAAAAATGGATGCTATCTTGGACTCCGGCTATATTGAGCAATGGATCGAAGACGAGCCTTTTTCCATTTTCCCAACCATCTTCAACAGTGAGAAGCCGGACATCCTGGTAGCCAAGATTTTAGAGGGGCGTGTAGCCATTTTGGTAGACGGCAGTCCAGTTGCCCTCATGGTACCAGCTACGTTTCAAGAGTTTTTTCAAAACCCGGAGGATTACTATTCCCGCCCTTTCTATGCCAGCTTTTTGCGCTTGCTTCGCTATGCAGCATTTTTCGTCTCAGCATTTCTCCCGTCTCTCTATATATCTTTCGAAAATTTCCACAAGGACTTAGTCCCCCCCACGTTGTTGTTCAGCTTTATCAATGCCAGAGAAGGGGTTCCGTTCCCTTTGCCCATCGAGCTGCTTCTTATGGCAATCGTCTATGAATGGCTGCGTGAGGCTGGGGTCCGCATGCCTCGCCCCATCGGACAAGCTGTCAGCATCGTAGGAGCTTTAGTCATTGGTGAGGCGGCCGTTAGTGCGGGATTAGTTGGGGCGCCGACCGTTATTATCATTGCCGCGTCAGCCATCACTTCGTTTATTTTCCCTGCCATCTCTGACGTGGTAGTCATTCTGCGATTTGTCTCCATATTTGCCGCCTCGGTGCTTGGATTGTACGGCAATTTTCTCGTCCTTTATGTGGTTGCCATCTATCTGTGCGATCTCCGCTCGTTTGGGATACCTTATCTTGCTCCTCTAGCTCCTTTGAAACTGCAAGATTGGAAGGACTTCTTTATCCGCTTTCCTCTTTGGTTTATCAAACAAAGCTCTGGTGCTACCCCTTTCCCACTGAAGAAGCAAAAGGGAGAATGATCATGAGGACACTAACAGCTGTGATAGGCTTGCTGACTGTCGTTTTGGGGGGATGCTGGAATAACATCGAGCTCACTGAGACAAGATTTGTCACGGCGGTTGGAATCGACTTGAATGAGGAAGGCCGTTATGTCCTTACGGTGAATGTCATGAAGCCCAGCAATGGAAAAACAGATGCAGGAGGCACGGCGGAAAAAAGCGCGATTATCCAATCGACAGGCTTTACCATGTTTGACGCAGCGCGAAATATGATCGAGTACTCGGGGTACAAGCTTAGCTATCATCAAATGCAATACGTAGCGATTGGCACTGACGCAGGCAAAAAGGATATCATCGGCCCTCTTGATTTATTTTTTCGCGATCAGGAATTATCCGGTCGTCACTGGGTCATTTATGTCGAAGGAAAAGCGGAATCTCTCCTGCACACACAAGGAAATACGAACGAAATCCAGCCACTGCAAATCAACGAAAAAATGAGAGCCAGTCAAGCTCTTGGCAAATATCCACCCGTACGTTCACTCGATCTTATGCGCATGATGGCGGGTAAAGAGAAAGTAGGCTATCTACCGATCAGTCATCCAATCCAATCGAAGAAAGAAAGCCGTGAAGCTGGAGCTGTCATTATCAAAGGCGGAAAAGCGATCGCTTCGATCAATGAGACACAGGTGCGCGGATTACTGTGGACAACGGGGAAAATAAAAAGCACGATTGTCATCGTTCCACTCAAGAAGCAGGGACAATACGCCTCGATCGAGATTATAGGTTCCAAAACAAAAATCCGTCCCGTTCTCGAAAATAATCAGTTACATATCCAAGTGACTGTCTATCCACACGGATATATCGGAAGTCTCAATCATCCCCTTCCAATAGATACCGAGACGTATAAATGGCTGCAGACCAAAATTAATCATGTCATTAGAGATGAAATTCATGAGGCTGTAGCGGTAGCCAAGAAAAACAAGGCCGATATTTTTGGCTTTCATGAATATGTACATCGCGCGTATCCTCAAGTGTGGAAAACTTGGGAAGAACAATGGCCCGCTCACTTTTCAGAACTTGACGTAAAAGTGAATGTTCAGAGCAAGCTCCTCCTAAATGGACTTCTGGCAGAGCAACTTGGCGATAAATAAGGAGTGGGATGGTTGGACGTCCGCATGATTTCAAGATTTCAGTGGGTCTCGATCCAAGCATTAAGTCTCCCCATTATGGGACACGTCTTCCTCATCGAACCACTGATTCACACCGCTGGCAGAGACGGCTGGATATCTGCTTTGATCAGCATTCCCTCAGGCATTCTATTCGTCCTGCTATTGAGCATTCTGCGAAGTAAACTTCAAAGCACCTCGTTGCTGACGGGAACAGAAGAAAAAGCTGGTAGAGCACCAGCTGTCCTTTTGTGTGTGATCTTACTCGCCTACTTTCTGTTTGCTTCTGCTACAACGATGCGTGGTTTGGAGGAGTTCGTCAAAATAACCTTTTTGCCGGAGACGCCACTCTGGGCAATCGGGACGAGCTTCATGCTACTTATTTGGTTCAGTCTGCAAAGAAATATCGAATCCATCGCTAGATTGGCCGTCATCTTTTTTTTGATGACGCTGATAACCGGACCGATTGTTGGACTGACACTCATGCAAGAAAAAGATTATGCCCGCATTTTGCCGATCCTCGACAATGGGTGGGGACCTGCTCTGGAGGGCTCGCTTTACTATGTTGCATTGTGGGGGGAATTGATCTTAGTCCTCCTGCTTCAGTCAAAATGGGTCGGAGTGCGTCATGACTTCAATGGTTTCTCCTTCCTGGTGTTATTTAACGTCTTTTTGGGCGCATCGATGCTAATGGGTGCCATCGCCGTATTTGGGCTGCCTCTCTCGGAAAAATTGGACTGGCCCGTGCAAAATACAGTCAGACAAATAAAAATGGGCTTTATAAGCCGCGGAGACATTTATGGTTTATATACGATGACAGCAGGCTGTTTCATCCGGGTAGCGGTATTTTTGTACGCCATCTGTGAATGCCTTGCCTTTCTCTTTTCCACCAGTTTCAAAAAACTGAGTTTACCTGTCTGTTTGGTTACACTTTCCATGTCTTTACTCGTGTTTTCCAATCACCAACAACTCTTGCAGGTCAATCACTCCTTTTACAAGTATGGATACGTGCTCCTGCTGCTGCCAATTTTTTTGCTGATTCTCTTCCGGATTAAAGGGGGAAAGGCGGTAGAGAACCCTTGAGTAAGCAAAAGAAAAAGGCCACCTCAAGGCGGCCTTTCCTCCTAAGATTCGCAACGGTTTAACGCAACGGCAATTTGTGCAGCGAGCTTTGCATTATTTTTCACGAGAGCAATGTTCGCTTCCAGGCTTTTTCCGCCTGTTCGTTCTTTTACATTCGCTAACATGAACGGCGTTACTTGTTTGCCAGTGATTCCTTGGTTTTTCGCATCATGCATCGCTTGGATAATAATCGCTTCGATTTCATCGTAGGGGATCGCATCCGCTTCGAGGATCGGATTGGCAATCACCGCTCCGCCCTTCAAGCCGAGTTTCCATTTGGCATCCAGCATTGCAGCTGCCTCTCCGGGTGTATCCATGCTTACAGACACATCGAATCCACTCTGGCGTGAGTAAAAAGCCGGGAACTCGGTTGTTTGATAGCCAACAACAGGTACTCCAAGCGTTTCCAGGTACTCCAGTGTTCTTCCGATATCCAAAATGGATTTGCAGCCTGCACATACGACTGCCACATTCGTCTCTGCCAACTCCGTTAAATCAGCAGACACATCCCACGTCACTTCGCCTTCACGGTGAACACCGCCAATTCCACCTGTTGCAAACATGCGAATGCCTGCCAACTCAGCACCGATCATCGTCCCCGATACGGTTGCCGCTCCTATTTTTTTCGAGGCTAAAATATACGGGATGTCCCGACGGCTAACCTTGGCTACATTCTTGTTTGTCGCGAATTCTTCCAGCTCACTCGCACTCAAACCAATCTTGATTTGCCCGTCCATAAACCCGATCGTTGCCGGAACAGCACCATGATGGCGAATGATTTGCTCTACGTCATTCGCCATTTCTACATTTTGCGGATAAGGCATTCCATGAGAGATGATCGTCGTTTCTAGTGCAACAATCGGTAATTGATGATCAAGTGCGTGTCTGACCTCTTCCGAAAAGCTGAGATATTGTTTCATAATCTTCTCCTCCAATGCCTGGTTGTTTGGTTATTCCTTGATGACACGTATGGTCTGGAGCGTGTGGTCTTCGAAGCCCTGAACAGGCAAACCTGCCTCGATGTTTTTCTTCGTATAGATGAGGTTCTCTTCCGAAATGATTTCCCCCGGGATAAAGATCGGAATACCTGGTGGATATACCATGACAAACTCCGCGATAATTCTCCCCACGGATTGTTCGACGGGAATCATCTCTGTCGGTGCGTAAAATGCATCGCGTGGGGTGACAGCGAGTACCGGTATTTTGGGAAGCTGCATTTTCGGGCGAGCTTTTCTGTTTCCTTGATCCTCGGACCCGGCAGCCAGCTCCTCCAAGGCATAGACAAGGATTTGCAAATCTTCTTTCGTATCACTTGGTGTGATAATGCACACGATGTTGTACAGGTCAGATAGCTCTACCTCTATGTTATAGCGATCGCGGAGCCATTTTTCAGCTTCATATCCCGTAATGCCGAGGTCTTTTACCGAGATGACCAGCTTGGTCGGATCATGAGCAAACGCTCCATTTGTCCCGATAATTTCTCTCCCAATGCAGTACAAATGATTAATTTTATTGATTTGTGCCCGTGCTTCATTTGCCAATTGAATCGTTTGATCCAATAGCGTTTTCCCCGATGTAACCAACCGCTTTCTCGCCACATCGAGCGAAGCAAGCAGTAAATAGGAAGTGGATGTCGTCGTGAGCATGCTATAGATAGCTTGTACACGCTGAATCGAAACGAGATTTCCCTGAATGTTCAACAACGAACTTTGCGTTAGGGAGCCTCCTAATTTATGCATACTGCTTGCTGCCATATCTGCACCAGCTTGCATCGCCGATAGTGGGAGCTTGGGATGGAAGTGAACATGTGAGCCATGCGCTTCATCTACGAGTACAGGCACCCCTCTGGCATGCGCAACTTGAACGATGCCCTTCAAGTCACCAGCAATTCCGAAATAGGTCGGGTTGATGACGAGAACTGCCTTTGCATCAGGATGCTGTTCCAATGCTTTTTCCACAGCTTGTGGTGTAATTCCATGTGAGATCCCGAAGACAGGGTCTATTTCTGGATGTAAAAAGATAGGAGTCGCACCGGATAAAACAATTCCGCTCATGATCGATTTGTGTACATTCCGTGGCACGATGATCTTATCGCCGGGATTACAAACCGCCATAATCATGGTCATGATGACTCCGCTCGTACCTTGAACAGAAAATATGGTGTGATCAGCGCCAAAGGCTTCAGCAGCCAACTCCTGCGCTTGTTTGATAATCCCTTTTGGTTGATGCAAATCGTCCAATGGTTCAATGTTAATCAAATCGATGGAAAGTGCATTTTTTCCCATGAACCATCGAAATTCAGGATCCATCCCTTTTCCTTTCTTATGACCTGGTATATGGAATTGGATTGGATTCTTCTGGGCATGCTTTCTCAGCCCGTTAAAGAGCGGCGTTTGCCCTTGAATCAACATTTTTCCCACCTCACTATCCTTCCGTGTTTGTTTGAATGAGTGATGTTTCTGGGCTGATTATAAAGGAAGCGGCTCCTTCCTTCATGATCCAATCTTGACTTTTATGAACCATCCAATTTGTGTCCTTCCTCGTAATTGGTCTGTTTCATCTTTCGTAAATTGGCTGGTTACAGTGCCGGAGATTTCACTTACAGTGTTGCTACCATGAAGTTTTGGAGGCCATATAGATGAAACAGCTGCCCACGATCCCATCACGCAAAACACTAGAAAAGATACAATCCTATCAACCTGGAATGCCGATTTGGGAGATAAAAAAAATGTACGGACTCTCTCCTATCATGAAATTAGCCTCAAATGAAAATCCACTCGGCCCATCCCCCAAGATCATCCGCGCCATTCTCGGTGCGCTCCCGGAGCTGCATCGTTACCCGGATGCCCATGCAACGACTCTGAAAGAGCATTTGGCAGATCATCTTGAGTTAAGTCTGGAGCATTTAGTCATCACGAATGGCGGTGACGAACTGATCAAGCTCATCTCCGAGACCTATCTGGAGCCCGAGGACGAAATCGTCGTGCCTTCGCCGACCTTTTCTGAATATGAATTCGGTGCGCATCTCATGGGAGCTGTCATCAAAACAGTTCCGCTTGAGGCCGATTACGCATTCAACGTCTCAGCAATTTTGGCAGCGATCACAGATCGAACCAAGCTTGTCTACCTTTGTTCCCCAAATAACCCGACAGGCACCTATTTGACTCATCAGGACTTGACGGCATTGCTAGACCAATTGCCAGATGGGGTGCTTGTTGTACTCGACGCTGCTTACAGTCACTATGCAACGGCTGACGATTACACAACAGGCATTGAATTTGTCCGCCAAGGATACCCTGTTCTCGTCTTGCAAACCTTCTCGAAAATTTACGCGCTTGCAGGTATTCGCATCGGATTTGGTGTCGCTCACCCCTCGGTGATCCAAAAAATCCTGAAAGTAAAAGAACCGTTTAACGTCAATTCCTTGGCACAAATAGCCGCCATTACCGCTCTTGGAGACGTAGAGCATTTTGAAAAATCCCTCACGGAAAACACCAAAGGCCGCAAGCAGCTCTACGATGCATTCGATGAAATGAATATCCCTTACACCGTGAGTATGTCTAATTTTATCTTGGCAAAATTCGGGCCAAATGCGGGTAGGATTTATCAAGAGTTGCTGGAAAGAGGAATCATTTTGCGGTACGGAGACACTTGGGAGTTACCGGAGCATATTCGAATCAGTGTAGGTACGCTGGAAGAAAACCAAATTCTCATCCAAAACCTCCGTGAGCTATTACCTATCGCAGGAAAATAAACGAAAAACACCGGCTAGAAAATGTCCGGTGTTTTTTCTTTTGCAAAGTGTTTATGAAGCTGAATTCCCCTTGTGTTTACCCGTCGCCAATACTATACTGAATGCAAATTACCCAGTCATTTCCACCGGCAGGAATGACTGAAATTTCATAACTTGACGAAAGCTTGCGTTCAATAGAAAGGTGGATCAGATGTCACTCAAACCTGAAAATTTACAAAGCTACATCGACTCCCCAGATAAACAGCAACGACTATACAAACGAACGCTCTGGATTGTCGTCATCTCACAAATTTTCGGCGGTGCAGGACTTGCGGCAGGTGTCACCGTAGGGGCTCTCCTCGCCCAGGATATGCTGGGTTCGGAAAGTCTCGCGGGCATCCCTTCCGCATTGCTCACGCTTGGCTCTGCTGTGGCTGCATTGCTGGTGGGTCGGCTCTCTCAACGCTTTGGACGCCGTTTGGGGCTCGCTAGCGGCTTCTTAGCCGGAGGGATTGGCGCAATTGGGGTGGTTATCGCAGCTGTCGCAAACAGTATTGTCCTTCTGTTTGCTTCCTTAATTCTGTATGGGGCTGGCACCGCTACTAACCTGCAGGCCCGCTATGCAGGCACAGACTTGGCAAAGCCTAAACAGCGCGCGACTGCCGTGAGTATTGCCATGGTCTCCACTACATTCGGGGCTGTTGCAGGACCAAACCTGGTGGAAGTCATGGGACGATTCGCTACTTCCATCGGTGTCCCCGCACTTGCTGGTCCTTTCATCTTGGGTGCCGCTGCCTTCATCCTCGCAGGTCTCGTATTTTGGGTACTGCTTCGTCCGGACCCGTTCATCGTTTCGAAAGCAATCGCCGAAGCGAAACAGGTGGATCAGAGCTCCCCATCCTATCTGAATGAGAACCAGCTTGCAAGCAACAACCGGGGAATCATCGTGGGAGCCACCGTCATGATTTTGACGCAGATCGTCATGGTCGCCATTATGACAATGACACCTGTACATATGAAGCATCACGGACATGGTCTCTCTGAAGTAGGCATCGTCATCGGTTTTCATATCGGTGCGATGTACCTCCCTTCGCTCTTGACAGGTGTTCTCGTTGACAAGATCGGTCGCTCCACCATGGCCTATGCTTCTGGTGTCATACTGCTTGCAGCCAGCCTGACTGCAGCTTTTGCGCCAGTCGATTCGATGCCGCTACTCATCACCGCTCTTGTGCTGCTCGGACTGGGATGGAATTTTGGACTAATTAGCGGCACAGCGCTCATCGTGGATGCAACGCAGCCCGCCACTCGTGCGAAAACGCAGGGAACAGTTGATGTCTTGATTGCCTTGGCTGGCGCATCCGGTGGTGCCCTGTCCGGTATGGTCGTCGCCAATGCCAGCTTCGCAACGCTTTCCCTTGCTGGAGGCGCATTATCGCTGTTGCTAGTCCCTGTCCTGATATGGTCCCACAGAAAGAGCAAACACCGTGTAGAGATCTCCCAAAACTAAAGCCACCCTCATCAGGTGGCTTTTTCTCTATTCCAAGTACCTCAAAACAAAAAATAACACTGCTCACAGGCAGTGTCATTTTCCTCCAACCACTTTATTATCATGTCGCTCATTTGGACTATGCTCATCTACAATCTGTTTTAAGCTAGCGAAGCCAGGAGTAAATTTGCTGTTGGGAATCTTCTTCTTGGAAGAGAGATTTTTCGAGTAAACAGCAGTTTCGTTGCCTCTTTTCGCGAAGAACTCAGCTAATTTCATCGTATCCCACTCCTAACTAGCTCTCTTTAAGGTTTTGACCTTGTTCACAAACTTGGTAACAAATCCTAATAATAACATATACGTAGTCAACCGCTCGAACTCCTGCATATTTTCGGGAGTAAATGTGTCATTCTTGTAAACAGCGACCGCAAATCCAAGCCTGAACTTGCCAAAATTTTTTACAATGGCAAATTGTTCAATGTCCGTGTTTTGAATACGTCCCTTTACTTGTTTATCGGCAATTCTGCAATCCTCTTGAAGCATGGAAGACAGTAGTAGCGTACGTACGGTGTCAAAATCTTTCAACTCGGTTAAGTAAAACACTTCAAACTGCTTGTCATTATTCGTAGGGACGATCCAATAGCAGCATAGCTCGTCCGGTTTCAATCCATAAATCGTCTTTACTTCCATTTCAAATGCCTTCATAAAAGTGATCGCATTCGCATTAATAATAGCTGATGACTGACCACTTCCATCCAAGCTGTAAATCGCATTGGCCAATTCTTTCTCACAATACTTCACTTCCATCTGGAACTCGATCTCGTTTCCTCTAACCTTGTTGCAGATGAACAAAACGATGAATATCATTCCCGCCAAAATAGCGGAATACAAGATAGACAAGCCTAGAACAGAGCCTAACGAAGCTAGTTTGTTTTCCTCATGTGGCGGTGCTAGGATAAACAGCCATTCGATCGGTTGAAACATCCACTTATGTATGACTGCTATCAAATCTGGCAGCAAACCTTTCAACAATTCAAATACGAGCCATGAGACCAGAACGAACAAGATGCCAAGAACAGAAAACACGATCTTTACATGGCTCTGCACGAGATTCTTTAGCACCTGTAAACCTCTCCTTCTGGTAAAGTTTTACATTATTTTAACATTTTATTCAGATTCTACAAATAGGAAAAAACTACCTACATTTAGGTAGTTTTTTAGGCGTTTCTATCGTAATCGTACTGACTTTTTGATTACCTATGTACTGTATCGTCTGCTGTACAATCTTGCTGTTTTCTTCGATTCTCTTTAACGGTTTAAATGAACTCAACAATTGCATATTCCCCCTATCGGTATACTGGGTGTACTTCGTAGCAGAACGCTCCTTTATTGGTCTGCCCATTTTTCACCTCTATCAAACACGAAATGCTCATCATGGCCTTCATCCGTCTTGGTAATACCCCATACATTATGCCGTTCTGATTTTGTTTAGACCCCTCTTCTGGGTGCTGCTTTTCCACTGTTAGTGACGGTTTTGTTACAGACAATGTTGCTCCCATTGTCACAATTGACATCCACAATCCTTGCCATAATAAAGGATAATCCAAGCGAAAAGGAGTTAGTCAGAATGAATTCAATAAGAGCGAAGAATGAAACCATTCTTTCCTACATCATTGCCATCGCGCGGATTTTCGATAGATCAAGTAGACTTGCCCTACCTCGAACCATCCCATGCCACTGGCTTATTACCTCTGGTCACGAATGCGGTTGAATGGTTTTTTCATGCTTGGCGTTCTCGCCTTCAAACTGAATGGCGGCCTGGAGAAGAAAGTGAAGATACCGTATCAGTATATGCTCGTGTTCTTGATTGTGACTTTCGCATGGATTGGTTTATGTTGGATGCTGATTACCCACAGTTAGTAGCTATTCCCATTCTCGTCGTTGTCTATGAATCTCTTCACAAGCCTCTATACAAAAAGCGGGAGAGAAAAAGTCCCCCGAGAATTAGCCCATAACATTAAAGCCACCCGCCAGGGGTGGCTTTTTTATCCTTACTTCGCCTTTGGGGTTACCTTTTCCACTTTGTTTTCGCCTATCTTCACTTTGAATATATCTTGTTCATCGTAAAAAAAGATGAAATCTTCCACCACGTACAATCGGTGTACGTTATTGGGGTCCCCTTCAGTAAGACTACCACTTTTGATAACTGTTTTCGAACTGCCATCTGTCTTTATTTTAAAGAGCTCCATCGTATCTTCATACGTATAACTGATCTCGTAATTGGGCATCTCAAGCTGATAGATTTCTTTCAAGGGCTTATTGCGCGTATAGTAAATCCAGTCACCTACAACATTCAGATTATGGGCCCAATCACTGCTCAACTTTTGAAGAGAGCTTCCATCCTTTTTGATTTTGTATAAGCCATCGTTGTTATAAAAAATCCACTCTCCTTGAACGGCGACAAAGCTTCGGTGTGAATTGATATTGACAGGATCGCTGCCAAAAACGTTTATCACTGGTTTTTTTGTGGGCGCAGTCTCCATTGTTTGCTGATTACCAAAGCCAAGAACTACAATCAGGCATACTGTCATCACAATGGAAATCATCCATTTCCCTTTATGTTGCATCATGCATCGCTCCCGTTCATGGCCTAATAAAGTACATCCGGCAACACTGATTTATATGTACCAAAACGAATTCGTTTTGTCTGTCTTAATTTGGATTATCTAGAAAAACTAAGAAGCCACCCGTCATAGGTGGCTCTTTCTCTCTATGCTAAAGGGAAATGACACGCGACCTGCCGATCCTGCCCAACCTCTATGAGCTCGGGAATCTCCTTGCTGCATCTCTCCTGCGCCATTGGACAACGAGGATGAAAACGACAACCTGACGGCGGATTGGCCGGAGATGGTACATCCCCTTGCAGGACGATCCGCTCTTGTCGCCGATGCGGAGTAGGCTTCGGAATCGCCGACAACAATGCCGCTGTATACGGATGCAGTGGCTGTGCAAACAAGTCATCCGTTCGTGCAATCTCCACCATTTTCCCCAAGTACATCACGCCTACCCGATCAGAAATATGGCGTACCACATTCAGACCATGCGCGATAAATAGATAGGTCAGCCCCATCTCTTTTTGTAATTTCATCATCAGGTTCAAAACCTGTGACTGTACGGACACGTCCAGCGCAGAAACAGCTTCGTCCGCCACAATAAACCGTGGTGAGAGTGCAATCGACCGCGCAATCCCAATCCGTTGCCGCTGTCCGCCGGAAAACTCATGCGGATACCGATTCCGTCTCGAAGGATCGAGGCCCACCAGACTCATCAGCTCGACTACCCGTTCATCCATTTCCTTTGCAGATGCGCGCAGATGAACCCGCAACGGCTCTCCAATAATATCGCTTACCAAAAATCGTGGATTCAACGAACCAAACGGGTCTTGAAAAATAATCTGCATATCCCGTCTCAGCTTCAAATTCTCTTGTCTGTTCACCTGATGGATATTGGTTCCGTCAAACAGCACTTCTCCGCTCGTCGCCCTTTGCAAATTCAACACGACACGCCCCAGTGTCGACTTCCCGCAACCGGATTCTCCTACGAGCCCAAATGTCTCCCCTGCCCTAATTCCGAAAGACACATCATCTACGGCTTTTACATGACCAACGACACGGCTCAACAAGCCCGCCTTAATTGGAAAATACTTTTTGATATGTTTGGCTTCGATCAAATATTCCCGGTTCATTGGCGGTTCACCTCTGCTTTGCTTCCAGCGACTGAATTTGCACGCTGATTTATTCTGAAGTGATTGCTGACATCTTCGTTCAACCAGCAAGCCACTTGTTGTCCCGTAACAACCTCGCGCAAAATTGGCTCCTCTTTTCGGCATTTGTCAATCGCATGCGGACAACGCGGGTGAAAACGGCAGCCCGTCGGCAATTGGGTAATGCTCGGGATAGTGCCTTGGATGGTGTACAATTCTCCGCCGCGCTCCCCTTCAAATCCGGGAATGGACTGCAGCAAGCCAATCGTGTAAGGATGCCGGGGCTCGTCAAATATCCGTTCGACCGTTCCCTCCTCCACAATCGTTCCCGCATACATCACCGCGATACGATCCGCCATCTCTGCTGCTACCCCCATGTCATGGGTGATCAGCAAAATCGACATACCCAATTCCTTTTGCAGCCGTCTGAGCAAATCCAAAATTTGCGCCTGAACCGTTACATCAAGAGCAGTAGTTGGCTCGTCTGCTATCAGCATTTCCGGGTTGCAGGCCAAGGCCATCGCAATGACAACACGCTGGCACATCCCTCCAGACATTTCGTGCGGGTACTGTTTCACTCGTACTTCTGGCGCCGGAATACCAACCAGACGAAGCATCTCGATCGCTTTTTTGAACGCATCTGTCTGGTTCATGTTTTGATGCAGCATCAAGCTCTCCGCAATTTGATCGCCTACCGTAAATACCGGATTGAGAGCCGACATCGGGTCTTGGAAGATCATCGCAATTTTGTTTCCGCGAATGTTCATCATTTCATCCAAATCCTTTGCCGCCAGATCCTGTCCGTGAAACATGACATTCCCACTCTGAATAAATCCGCCCGCATAATCAATCAGTCGCATGACTGCAAGTGACGTCACACTCTTTCCACTGCCGGATTCCCCTACCAAGCACACCGTCTGTCCTTTGCCAACGTTGATGCTCACTCGATCCGTGGCCTTGACCGTGCCGTCATCCGTAAAGAAGCAAGTGGTCAAATTTTTTATTTCGAGGATGTTGCGTTCCACTTGTTCAGCCTCCTTTTCGGGTTCTTCTTTTTCTTCCGTGGGTCAAATGCATCGCGGATGCCGTCTCCGACGAAGTTAACCGCTAGCACTACGAGCAAAATACAAAGACCGGGATAAAGTGCTTGCAAAGGATCGACCAGCATGAATTCCTGTGCCTTGCTCAACATTAATCCCCAGCTTGTTTCTGGCGGTTGAATTCCCAAGCCTAAATAAGAGAGACCGGACTCTGACAGAATGGCCGAACCAACCATGAGAGTCGCGTACACAATAATCGGGGCCATTGCATTGCGTACCAGGTGACGCGTAATAATGCCCCAGTGTGATACGCCGATCGCTCTCGCCGCTTCCACATACTGCATTTCCCGTAGCTGCAAGAACTGCCCGCGCACTAGGCGTGCCACACTTGTCCAGCTCGTCAGCGACAAAATCAGGATCATATAGACAAATTCCGCTCCGAAGAGAGCCAAAACCAGAATGTTAAAAAACAGACTCGGAATGGAATTCATCACGTCCACGAGACGCATGAAGCAGGTATCAATCCAGCCGCCAAAATAACCAGAAATCGCTCCAATCAGCGTCCCGATGACGACCGCAGCAAAAGCAACGCTGAAGCCGACCAGCATAGACACCCGGCTGCTATGAATGAGGCGGGACAAAATATCACGACCGAGCTCGTCCGTTCCGAGCACATGCCCTTCTGTTCCAGGAGGCAGGTTGGTAATCATAAAGTCAACCTTTGCCGGATCATGCGGTGCAACCCAATCGGCAAACACAGCAATCCCAATAAAAAACAGGAGCACGATCAAGCCACTAACAGCATACGGATTGCGCATGAATTTTCTGCCCGCAGTTGTCCATAGCCCAGGAGGCTTTTCGCCAGCAGGGTTTGTTGGAAGCTGTCCACCCGGTCGATTCGTTTCAACAACAGTGTCATCTTGAAGCTGTACTTGACTCATGCTGCCCTGCCTCCTTTGCGTCCAAGCTGCACTCGTGGATCAACCAGTGCGTAGATTAAATCGGCTAGCAGGTTTCCGATAATCACCATCAGTGAAATCAGCAACGTGATCGACATCAGCACAGAATACTCACGGGCTACAGCCATTTCGACAAACAGACGGCCCATGCCTGGCCAGTTAAATACACTCTCTGTCAATGCTGCGCCTGCTACCAGAGTCGGCAAATCCAATCCGATGATCGTCACGACAGGGATCAATGCGTTCCGCAGAGCATGGCGGAAAATCACGCGTCTTTCCTTCATTCCTTTGGCACGCGCCGTCCGAATATAGTCCTGCTCCAAAACCTCCAGCATACTGGCGCGCGTATATTTGACATAGGCTGCGATGTTCACCAGTGTTAACACTGTAACAGGTAGAATCAAGTGCAAAATGAGGTCGCTTACCTGTCCCTCTTTCCCCATCGTGTACATGTCAGATAGTGGAAGGAGATTCAACTGCATCGCGAAATACTGTTGTAGCATAATCCCAAACCAGAAGGTCGGCATCGCGAATCCGAGATAGGCAACGATGGAGGCGATCTGGTCAGACAGACCGTATTGCTTTGTGCTGTTGTAGATTCCCCACGGGATGGCGATCAGCATGGAAAGCCCCCACGCTACAGACATGAGCACAAACGTATTCCAGACCGTCGGCCACAAAATATCACCAACAGGAACGTTATTTTTAAAGGTATGGCCCAAATCTCCTTGCAGCAAATTACCGACCCATTTCATGTATTGAATATAGACTGGCTGATCCAACCCCATATTTTTCATCTGGATGAGCTGTGATTCAGGAGACATTCCCGGTGAGAGCATAACTTTTAGCGGTCCTCCGGGTGCTGCATGCATGAGTCCGAACGAAACCACTGTGATCAAAAATAAAACAAGCACGGCTTGTAGTACGCGGCGTACTAAATATTCAGCCAATCAGCATCCTCCTTTCGTTTGAAAGGGGAAGGGACAACAAGGCTGCCCTTCCCCCTTTTCCTATTGCTAACCGCCACCAGCCGAGCTTATTTTTTGGTATCGTCGATCCACCAGTTCAGGAAGCCAAAGGTCTCCCCATATGGAATCATGGATACTGGTTTAAACTCATCCTTATACTTGACGCGAGAAGTCATGCCTCGTGGCGTTCCGTACTGATACATGAATACGTATGGCAGGTTCGTCGAGATTTCTTTTCCGACTTCTTTATAGATCGCTGCGCGTTCCTCTTGTTTAACCGTGGATACAGCTTTTTCCCAGAGCGCATCCAGCTTCGGATTGTCGTACCAGCCAGCGTTGTTGCCAGGAGGGAATGCCTTTTTCCCGAAAGTAGAAATGCCATCCGGGTCTGGATCAGACAATTGCCATCCGAGTAACAGAACCTGGAATTTACCAGGGTTGGCATACTGATCGACAAGAGCCGAGAAGTCTAATGCCTTTGGCTTCGCTTCAATTCCGACCTCTTTCAGGTTTTGTTGAATAACGACTGCTGCCTGTTCACGACGACTGTTCCCCGAGTTGAAAATGAATTCAAAGGAGAAACGATTGCCGTCTTTGGCAAGAATTCCATCTGCCCCGGCTACCCATCCGTCTTCTTTCAGCAATTGTTTTGCTTTCTCTGCACTATATTCGTAATGGACTGCTGCATCGCCCGGGTCTGCCCATGTACCTGGCAGGAACGGTGCATCCATAATTTTTCCGGTTCCTTTCAAGATATTATCGATAATACCTTGACGATTGATTGCGTGGGCAATGGCCTGACGCGTTTTTTGACCTTCAAACAACCCGTAGTTGTTCGGGAAGTTCTTCTTGTCGAAGTTGAAGGCAAAGTATTCATAGCTAGGACCTGGCTCCGTCGAAATGTTGATCGTTCCTTTCGCCTTCACCGCTTCGAGCTGCGTGACAGGAATGGAATCTACCAAGTCAACGTCGCCTTTCATCAAAGCCTGTACTTGTGTGTTTTGATCCGCATAGATTTTGTACACAACCTTTTGGATATGCGGCTTCTTTTCCCCCCAGTAATCTGGGTTAGCATCTAGCACATGGAATTCCTTTTGTTTCCACTCTGACCATTTGAACGGCCCGGAAGTTGGTGTCTTGGCTGGATCTTTTCCGTAAGAATGTGCTTGCAATTCTTTAAACGGTACGTCTTTCAACACGTGGGCTGGTGCCAACTGTTGCATTAATCCAAAAGCAAATGGAGCGTACAATTGAGTCAATTTGATTTCTACAGTGTAATCATCCAATTTTTTCATTTCTTTGACTTTATCGTATTTCGTTATTCCTGGTGCGCCTGTCTCAGGAGCTTTGATTGCATTTATGGTATAAATCAAGTCATCAGCCGTGATTGGCGTTCCATCCGACCATTTCGCATTATTTTTCATCTTGATTGTGTAGGTTAATCCATCTTCGCTTACTTTTGGCAGTTCAGCTGCAAGGGACCAAGGGTAAACCGCTAAATCAAAAGACGGGTTCCGATTGTACAAATACGCTTGGGTGTACTCCATAACGTCGCCGGATGCCGTGTCATTTCCGAAAATCGGATTGATCGTGACGATGTCAGACGTGGTAGAATGCGTGAACGTTCCACCGTCTATTGGTTTCTCATCATCCGTACTGGTCGCCTGAGGAGCTACCTGCTCCACCGGTTTTTTTGCTGGTGCTGGTGTTGTAGTTCCTGGCGAAGCGTTGTTCCCGCTTGAGCAACCGACCAACAGCGCGCCGGTTAAAGAGAGCAACGCCAACGGCTTCAACCAACCTTTCCCTTTTTTCAAATCATTTCCCCCTCTTTCACATGTTTTCAAGCCTTTTCCATAATGGGCAATACATCCCAAGGCCTGTCTTTTTAATATTAAATAATTTTCTGTTATTTGAAAATATTTTCCCTTTAAAAGATTTGAAAAAATCAGATCATTTTATATTCCTTTATAAACCTTAATAATAAATCCCCCTTCCACTGAAGGGGGAGCGAGTCTGCCCTATACTGTTTGGAACTGCAACAGTTCACGTATGATGCTTAGCGCCTTGTCGATATCCGCTGTCTCAATACCGGAATGAGTGACCGCTCGAATTCTGCCGTGACCGAGCTCCGCTACGCGCACCCCATGTGCTTGCGCTGCTTCTATGAAGGTCTGCCACGTATGGACTGGGTGTTCAATCCGGAAGAACACAATATTGGTCTCTACATCTTCCACATGAGTCACGATTCCTGGAATCTCCGCCAGACCACGTGCTAAACGAAGAGCGTTTGCGTGATCAACTGCCAATCGATCCGTCATTTGCTGCAAGGCAACCAAACCTGGCGCTGCAATAATCCCTGCCTGACGCATACCGCCACCCAGCATTTTGCGCAGACGATACACTTTCTGAATAAAGTCTTCTGTTCCGACGACAAGGGAACCAATCGGTGCTGACAACCCTTTCGACAGACATATTTGCACGGAATCGGCATAACGCGCAATCTCTGCCGCATCCACGTCAAGAGCAACGGCGGCATTGAACAAGCGTGCACCGTCCATATGAACGGGCACAGCCTTTTCGTTTGCAAATGCGCGAACCTCTTCCAAATAAGACAGCGGAAGGACACGTCCCCCCATCCGGTTATGCGGGTTTTCCAGGCAGATCAAGGAAGGCAATGCGAATTGTGGATCTTCTGGCTCCAACGGAAATACCCGCGCCATATCCGCGATGTCCAACCTTCCATCTGGCTGCGTCGGAATCGGCTCGTACATAATGCCACCGCACACAGCCGCGCCACCCGCTTCATAGATGTAAATATCCGTCTCATTGCCTACGATTACTTTGGAACCGCGAGGACAATGCGCCATTAAGGATGCCAGATTGGCCATTGTTCCACTCGGCATGAGAATGGCTGCCTCTTTACCCAGCTTCCGGGCCGCTTCTTGCTCCAATTGGCGAACCGTAGGATCTTCTCCGTAGACATCGTCACCGAGTACCGCCTCTTGAATGGCTTCCATCATCTGATTTGTCGGCAAAGTGAATGTATCGCTTCTCAATTCTATCAACGGTTTCATACCCCACTCTCCAATTGCTGACCTACTTGTACACTCAGGCAGTCTTTCACCTGCTCGATCAACTCAGCGGTCTCACTGTAATGCTTGCCTTCCACGATGACATAGCCGAGACGATGCGAGAAATTTTGCGGAGGCTGGACGTTTTGTCCGATTTTCGCATGAATCGCCACTTCAGCAATCCCCGGCAGGTTGCGAACGGTATCCATTCCCTGTATCCCGCCATAGGTTCCCTGACGCTCAGACACGAGAAAATGAATGCCTGCATATTGTCGTTCTTCGACTGTTTGAGACAATTCAGGCGCAAGTCCAGCCGCACACCTGATTTGTTGCAAAAGCAGATCAATCCCTGTTGAACGGCGAACCAACTCTGGAATCATTCCACCAGCAAGCCTTGCGTTTACTTCGATGACAACACAACCTGCTGATGTCCACTTCACTTCTGTATGGGCAGCACCGAACTGGTAGTTCACCGCCTCTAACGCTCTTTCCACCGTTCGCTCGATCTCCTGTTTCTCTTCTGCCGACAACGGTGCAGGGAAAATATGTCCTGCTTCCACGAAAAATGGGTATCCCGTTAACCGTTTCTGGGTAATGCCGATGACAAAGCATTGCCCTTGCCACGAGAACGTCTCCACGCTAAATTCAGGGCCCTCGACATACTGCTCGAGAAGCACTGTCCGAGCTGTTTGCTGACCGCGCGCATTGTACTTGATCGCAAGGATTTCCTTTGCCATATGCTCCACTTCATCCCAGCTAAAGCACAGGCGCACGTTATTCGACCCGCTATCGTCAGCAGGCTTCACCACGCAGGGCAGAGAAATGCAAGAGCGTGCTTCCGTCAATGCCTCCATAGAGTTTATTGCCAAAAATTCAGGCTGAGACACTTGATACCCCTGAAGCTTCTCGCGAAATATCGCTTTATTACGGCAGGCTTCAATCGCCTCCAGCGAATTGCCTGTCCAACCGAATTTCCGGGCCAGCTTGGCAACCGCCTCGAGGTAATAGTCGCTTGTCGACATGATTCCGGCTATCTCTCTGCCTTCCTTAATTACTTGTGCTACACTGTCAGTCAGCTCTGCTTGGGAATTCGTGTCGGTCACGACTACGTGACATTCCAACTCATTCAAGCCGTGGTAACGTTCAGGCTTCTCTGTGAAAAATACGGGCGTAAACCCCAATTCGCGCGCTTTTTTAATAGCGAGCATACCTGTCCCCGTCGTATTCGCTTCAACGAACAGAAAGTGTTTGTTCATTCGGATACATCCCCATCAATTTGGAATAGGACCAGCTAGTCACGACTGTCTTTGGTTCCACACATTGTGGCGTGTCTCGCAGGTTCGTTTGCATCAGACCCTTGCTCTCCCGGTAGGAGTGGCTATAGATCGTATCGACATACCGATCCCCTCGATCCGGCAATATGGCCACGATATTGCACTCACTCCCGACCTGGCTCGCTAACCAGTTGGCTACGGCGTATACGGAGCCCGAGCTGTTGCCAGCAAAAATATGCTCATTACGGGCCAACCGCAGTGTAGCCGCAAATGCCTCAGCATCGTTCAACCAATGCACTTCATCGATCATGGAAAAATCTACGTTCTTTGCGATCAAACTGTTTCCCAAGCCACCTTGCAGACGTGTCGGCTGATCGGGTTGTCCGAATATCACACTCCCCGCTGCATCCACCGCCACGACGCGCAGCTCCTTATTATGATGCTTCAGTTCTCTGGCGGTCCCGGACAAGGAACCCCCACTGCCGACTGCACCAACGAGTACATCAATTCGATTGAGGTCCTGCATCAGCTCGGATGCCAGCGCAGCATATGCACGCGGATTTTCCGGATTATCGTATTGTCGAGGCCAGAACGCTCCTGGATACTCCCTCATTAACTCTTGGAGTCGCTCCAGTCTGGCGCTTTGCCACCCTTGTTTTCCCATCTGCGAAACTACGTGAACATGGCAGCCAAGCGAGGTCAGCTTGGCATACGTAATCGGGTCAATTCTCGGATCAGTCACGATGTGTACGTCGTACCCCAACTGACGCCCAACCAAGGCCAACCCGCAAGCCAACGTTCCTGACGAGCTCTCGATAATCGGCATGCCCTCCTGAAGTTCTCCTGACTCTATCGCTGCCAAAATCGACTGCTTGGCCACACGATCCTTCATGCCGAACGGATTCATTAGCTCAAGCTTTGCAAATACGGAGCCCACTGCCCTATCATCAAGTCTCAGCTTGACCAGAGGGGTATCCCCGATTGAATCTGCCAGCTGTTCATACCGCATCTACGCTCACATCCTTCCCTTGCTTGCCAGAAAGAAGCCTCTTCATTACCCTCTCCCGCCTTTCTTCGATCGCCTGCAATTGCCCTTGTCGATCTTGCCACTCCCGTTGCAGCTTTTCTGCATGCTCCCTCTGTGCTGTCAGCATATGGTGTACATCCTCCGGGTTCGTGGAGCCCGTTGATTTTTTCGCGTACAAGCCCCCCTGCACATCGAAGGAAGCAGCGAGGAGTGAAGCCGTATCCGGCACTTGAAAGCCTGCTTCCGCGCAAGCTTCATAGAGTAACCGTGGATCTCCCGGCTCCGGCGATACACCGTGTTCCAGCGCGCGAACGATGTACCTGCCTGCGATTACCTGAGCTGTTCGGTACGGAATCTCATGCTCCAAGGTCAGCAAATTCGCAAGAGTAAATCCTCCAAAAAAGTCCCGTTTACATATATGGAGCAAACGATCCTGATTGAATTGCAGATGATCGATCACCGCTTTTAACAGGCGCAAGAGCGTTTTGGTTTGTTGAAACAACGACAGAAGATGAGTGCCTGCCTCTTTAGACGTCTCTACCAAATTCGTGAAGGCTGTATTGCGCTGAGCTAGCACCATATCCATATAAAATCCGGTTAGATGCGCACTCTTCCCCCGGATACGCTCCAGGATCGGGAAGTTTCTTTTCTGTGGCATGGCAGAAGATATGCCTGATAGCTCATCCGGCAATTGGAGGAAGTTCATCTCGCTGCTGCCCCATTGAATCAAATCTGTTGTAAACCGGGAGATCAACACTGAGAAGGTGGACAGCTCTCCTGCCATTCTCAAAACCCATTCCCGAGACGCGACCGCCGACAACGCACTCATTCGAGGCTGTCGAAACCCAAGCAGCTTGGACAACCGTTGACGATCCCACGGCAGTTCTACCCCAGCCATGGCCCCTGCCCCAAGCGGGCACTGATTCATGTCGTCATAGATTTGTATCCATCGATTCAGGGCTTGCAAAAATTCGTTGTTAATAGAGGAAAGATAGAATCCAGGGGTAATCAATTGTGCGGATTGGTAGTGGGTATATCCTGGCATGGGAACCGAACGATATTGAACAGCCAGTTTATCCATCGATTGAATAAGCTGTCCCAATTCTCCTGTCATCTCCAGCCATTGCGCACGACCAAACATTACCTGTGCGCACGCTTGGACATCATTGCGGCTGCGATCCATATGCCAACACGGTACCGGTCTCGGGAGCAACCCTTCAATATAACGCTCGAGGGCAAAAGAGATATCGGACATGTTCTGTCCGGGGTCAGGAGCGATTGTTTCGGGTGTAGCGGCCTGAAGTGCCTGTGCGATAGGCAAAGCGTCTTGTCGTGTAATCAAGCCCATCCTGACGTATTCCAACAGCATGGCGAATTCAATTTGAATATACCCAGGCAGCAAATGATCGACTTCATACTTGAACTGCGGTTCCAATACTTCATCATGCAAGAGGCGGCTTGGTGTCGAAGCTATACGGCCCGTTAATTTTACACTCATGCAAAAATACACCTCGCTTCCGACTGAGTAACGATTCAACCAGGAGTTGCACTAAAGAGAGATTCCTCCTGATTTTTGTTCCACATATTCGTAGCTTTGTTCTTTTTTCATTCTCAAGTGTGGATTCATCAACATGAGAACCACAATAAGAAGTCCCGCTCCGCCAATAATTCCAAATATCGTAAAGATGGAAACAAGACCAGTAGTCAGACCTACCAGAAAGACCGAAACAGGCATAGCGCACTGAACCATTACACTAATCAAGCTCGATGCTCTTCCCAAGACTTCTTTGGGCACCATCAAGGTGATCAACGTGCCCATTTTGATATTCACAAATGCAGAGCCTATTCCATTCACAAATACACAAATAACTTGCCAAACAATTGGAATGCCAAACGCAAACACTCCGATTCCGATACTAAACAGACTAATGCCGCAGCAAATGTAAATAATCGCATCATATCGATTCAAATAATTAATACATAGCGACCCAAGCATAATCCCGATAAAAAAGCTGATCTCGAGCATGGCCAATTCGGTAACATTGGTTACGACCAGTGGCAGCAAGATCGTTTCTGGAGCCGTCAAAAAATTGAGGATGGTAAAATAAATCATGCAGTTTCGCAAAAAATCATGCTTCGTAATCGCATGGATTCCATCCTTCAAATCCGTCATGATCATCTTGGCTGTAAACTCACTGACAGTAGAAACGACAAGCTCCCTCTCGTTAATCCATAAAATAATCAGTGCACCTAACAAATAGGTGACGACATTCAAAATAAAAGCATACTCCATCCCAAACGCGATCAACCCCGCTGCCAATGCAGGAGCCGCTAAGCTGACAATCGTTTGAATCATCTGCGATAAACTTTGGGCTTGCGTCATATGTTGTTCGGGAACCAGCGTCCGTATTGCTACCGTGAGTGCTGGCCGAAAGAAGGCACTGACTGTGGTCAGCAAAACGGCGATGATGATCAGTGCAGCAGGATGTAGCCTATCAAACAAAAACAACAGGACGATGCATAAAATGAGCGCAGCTCTCAATAAATGCGAGACGACCATGATCCTCTTTTTATTTCCCCGGTCAACAAAAACGCCCGCGAATAATCCGAATAGGATCAATGGAATGGTTTCCGCTGCCAATAAAACTGACATTAACAAAGGACTTTCCGTCAAAACCTTCATTAGCCAAATAAGCGCTAATCGATACACTCCATCTCCCATATTCGAGACAAATTGCGAAAAGATTAAATAGCGATAACTTTTCAAGCTCAGTAACGCCCGAAAAGATACCTTTTCATTAACGCTTACTGGCTGTTCCATCTCGATAATCCACTCCCAGTACGAACGGAATCAAATTTGGGGGAAGATGACTTCCGTGCATGCCAGAAGCCATCTCTTGAACCTGCTACTCTACGTGTGATACACATGCACTTCTTTATTCAATTCACTTAAGCATCTATACCCTAGTTCGAGCTTTTGATAGAAGTCAGGTCCTTCTTTCAACAATAAAATGCCGAGGCTGGTCCCACTATGCGCCACAACCGTACCTAACCCTCCAATTTTCTCGTTGATCTCCATGACTTCCGGCAATAGTTTCTTGGGTAGAATTTTTTGATTCAAGATCGCACTTCTGGACGACACGGCACCTATCGTGTGGACATCTCTTTCTCTGATCGCTTTCGTGATTTTTTGTAACAACACGCTGTACTCCATCTTTTCTTCTTCGGTATATGGCTTTGTTCGTTTATTGAACTCAACGGTATCGATGGTTCCTCCCTCATCAATACTTAGAATGCATAATGCCGGCAGTTCCCCGATGTACTCTCGCAATCTGACTTCTTTATGGTAGTAAGAAACGGAACCCTCATACATTACGCCATCCGTCGGCTCAATACTCAACAAAAACCACTCTAGTAAGGAAGGCTCGATGTTTATATGGAAACAATTCCCAACAGCTCGGGAGGCAGCCACCAAATCTGCTGATGAGCTTGCCAAGCCTTTTCCAACCGGAAGTTCAGAGTTGATCTCCAAAATTCCACCTGCCGGCAATCCGTAGTGCTGAATGATTTTTTCGACCAACCTTTTAGACTTTTGCTTGGAGCGTGGCACGACGACGATCTCCTGCAAGGTTGGAATCGAATAAAAAGTAGCGTAGGATGCATTTTTGATAGGCAAAGTAACCAAAAAATCCCGATTATTTTCTTCGAGAATCCCCTGCAGAAGTTCTCCAAAAGTACCGACAGATACACCGATTCCTACGTCATTCGTATTAGGAAAACGACTAATGGAACTAGTCTTTATCATGCTCATAGCGGCCCCCCGTTTACACGAATATGATATGGTGCTGATTTACATGATGATCACTTCCGCAGGACGATAGCGTTTCATGAAGTAATCGAAAAATTCAATTTTGTTGAATTGACTTTTATTTGTACTAACAAAGACTCCCATTTGTTTTTCTGGCAGGAACCACATAAATGAGTGAAAGCCTATGACCTCGCCTGCCTTCGCCAAAACATTCTCATGCACGTATTCCGGATGGAATTTTACTGTAAATCCATACCCTGTAGACGTCCCTTTTGGATGAGGGACTGACTTACTGGAGAACATTTTTTCTATCGAAGCTGCCTCTAAAATGTTTTCTTTGCCATCAGCACCTCCACTTAAGAGAGCCAGCATCAATGTAGCGATATCATTCCCCGTGGAGAGCATGCTGCCGTCTGGTGAGATTGCAGGGCTAAAATCGTACTTTTGCACCGCCTGATTTTCCTGATCATAGCCTGTTGCCATTTTCGCCTCTAATTCGGGTTGTAGTAGAAAACTGCTGTTTGTCATTTCGAGAGGCGCAAAGAAATTCTCACTCGCATAGCGATCAAAGGAAACGCCCGTAACTCTTTCCACAAGATAGCCCGCCAGCATAAAGGCAAAATTCTCGTTCCCAAAATGTTCGCCAGGTTTGTCTACCACGGTTGGCATATAACGGTGAATATACTCTCGTAACGTTAGGGAGTCACGCCCGCCAAAATTATAGCTTTGGTCATTTCCCGCATCTGGCGAGTCAAACCCTGTTGTGTAGCTGAGTAAATGTTCTACCGTTAGTGGTCCCTCCACTCTTCTCGGTATTTCAATATCGAGGTATTGCTGAACATCCTCGTTCCAGCCAATCAGCCCTTGCTCCACTAGCTTCATAATGGCAGCGACTGTTACGAGTTTGGAAATCGAACCTACCCTGACTACGGTATCATCTGCACTCATGGGCACTTTCTCTGATAGATTGGCGTAACCGTAAGCTTTCTTTACTTTTACTTGACCGTGTTGGACTACCACCGCAATTACACCAGGAAGATCATTCATCGTAGAAGAGTCGAAAAATCCGTCTACCACTGCTTCGAAATCTACCCATTCTCCAGCAATTTCGTGGTCAGGACTGTTGCGCAATTTCAGCATGCAGTGCTGGATGACTTCCCTTAGACTATCCTGGAGGCATGCAGTAAGTCGTTCGATGGTTTCCGTCTTATACTGTGCCTCACTGTAAGCGACCATAAAGTGAAAGCTTCCATTCAACACTATGCACTCAATGTCAATCTTGCATTCCCGAGACTGCTCCTGACTCATGGAATCTCCGCCTGAGAATGTGGACAATTGAATGTCGTCATCCTTTTCTTTCCGATCCATATCAAATTGTCCCAAATAATTAAAACTGACATCAGGTTTTACATTCAAGGTGGTACTTGGTAATTTTGCAGACAAATATTTCAAAACGCCGTAGTGAATCCCTTTATGCGGTATTCGTCGTATATCTTTTTTGATTTTCGGAATGATAGCTGACGGATTCATTTCGTTCCCGACGTCTACCATTACTGGATATTCACTCGTGAACCATCCCACTGTGCGGTTAATGTTCAGATCTGGTAGAATCGATTCCCTGCCATGCCCTTCCATATTCAAGGTGACGCTATCGATATTTGCCCATTTTTTGAAGGCCATTCCAATAGCAGCCAACAATAGTTCATCGATTTCCGTCTGATAGGCACGATTGGCTTGTTTTAGCAACTCCTCAGTTTGCTGCTGATCCATCGTGACCGTTTTGGTCCTGGTTGTTTTCCGAAGCGGTTTTTGCTCATCGTAATCCGTTGGCAACGTTTGATCATCCCTCTCCTCGATTCGATTCCAATATTCACGCTCTTGTTCGAGTCTTTCGCTATTGGCATACTCGTTCAATTGTTGCGCCCACAATTGGAAGGAATCACTTTTTAAAGGCAAACGAATCTCTTCGTTACGAAGGAGCTGCCCATAAGCTGTTTTGAAATCATCGATTAAAATGCGCCATGATACTCCGTCTACGACTAAATGGTGAATAGCAATCAGCAAGTGATCGCCATCCGGGCATCGGAATAACCCCAGCCTCATTAATGGGCCATCAAAAATGTGAAGCCTCGATTGAATTTCACTGCATTTCAAGTCCATCGCTTGTTCGATCTCAGACCCGTTCTTGTTTTGATAGTCCCAAATCTCCAGACTATACATGCCGCTAGTGTTGACGCCTCGATTGTAAGCTTCATAGCCGGTATTGGTCTCGCGGAAAATCATTCGCAGTGCATCATGGTGCTGTACGAGCTTATCGATGACTTTGCGAACCATCCCCTCGTCAAACCGCTCTTTGCGGTACAATACAAAAGATTGGTTATAGTGATGGAGATGCTGACTGTGTTCTTGCATCAACCAATGCTGAATCGGTGTCAGTGGTACAACGCCTTCCATATCCTTCTGGTCAATTTTCCGATTCATTGGTTTCAGTTTTGTACTCAGTTCTGCGATCGTTGGATATTTGAAAAGATCCCGAATTTCCATCTTGTATCCCAAAGCTGCTAATTGCGAGGATACTTGAATGGATTTGATAGAGTCGCCACCGAGCTCAAAGAAATGATCCAAGGTCCCAATCTTTTTCTCGTGTAAAACGTCTTGCCACACAGCTACCAATATGTTCTCGGTGTCCGTTTTGGGCTCCACATATTCCATTTCACTCTGCAAGACGATGTTGATATCCACTAGCGCTTTTCGATCAATCTTTCCATTCGGCGTTACTGGTATTTCCTCTAGCTGAACAAAATGGGATGGGACCATAAATGCCGGTAACGACTTCCGCAACGATTCTCTCAATACGTTCGATTCCACCGAATCTGCCGCTACATAGAATGCAACCAGTCTTTTTTGACCGGATTCATCCACTCTGGCGATAACGACCGCGTCGCGAATATTGGCCATTTTTCGTAATTCCGCTTCGATTTCTTCCAGTTCGATTCGATTCCCACGTATTTTCACCTGATTATCCAATCGGCTTAAAAATTCAATATCTCCACTGGGGAGCCATCGAGCCATATCCCCTGTCTTATACATGTTTTCACCGATACAAAACGGATTGGGAACGAATCTTTCCTTCGTCAACTCTGGCTGCTTGAAATATCCTTTTCCTACTCCCACTCCTCCAATATACAGTTCTCCTGGGACACCCACAGGCTGCACCTGAAGATTGGCGTCCAGAATGTACATCTTCACCCCTGGCAAAGGCTTGCCAATCGGCAATAATTTGTAATCTTGCTGGTCTACTCTTTCATAATAGGAGGAATCAATGGTAGCCTCCGTCACTCCATAGCTGTTCAAGATTCTCATGGTGCTTCCGTATCGATCGACAAGCTTGTGAAAGGCATGTAATGGGCATTGATCCGAACCAAGAATCAATATTTTCATAAAGTCTATGTTGAGCCCATTTTCATTGAGATAGTCCATGAAAGGAAGCACCAGGACAGGGGTCGATTCAAACAGATTAATCTCATGCTTTTCCATCAGGTGGTAAAGGCGCTCCAAATCCACTCTCGCATCCTTTGGACAAATAACCAGCTTCCCACCGTTTAACAGACATCTTATATAATCACCAGTAAACACATCAAAAGAAAAACTTGCCCATTGCAAACTCCTGACGGGGAATTCATCCAGCCTGTATTCTTGTTTCCATGCCTGCGCTAGCGAATGCAGCTGCCGGTGTTCAATCATGACTCCCTTTGGCGTTCCCGTAGTTCCTGATGTATAAATCACATAAGCAAGGTGATCAAGCTGAACAGGTAACCCCAGATTCGTATTCTCCTGATGATAGGACTCTTCATCGTCAAACATGATCATTTTTTTGTCAGCATTCACTTTATGGCGTACCGACTGATGCAGTAACAAAACGTCTGCTCCCGAATGCTCCAGCATGTACCGTATGCGTTCTTCGGGATAATCAGGGTCAATCGGGACGTAGGCTCCACCCGCTTTCACAATCGCCAAAACGCCAACGATCATCTCCATGGACCGTTCTGCGATGATCCCCACCAATTGATTTGCACGGACGCCCTCAGCTACCAATGTCCTCGCGAGCTGATTCACCCGTTTATTCAGTTCTGAATAAGACAGTTCTTGCTCTTCAAAAGCGAGAGCAATTCGATCCGGGTTTTTCTCCACTTGTTCTTCGAATAGCTCGATGATCGTTTTATGCTCATCCCCATTGGTAAAAAGAACTTCCTTATAAGCTGAAATCATTGCCTGTTTTTCTTCCACTGACAATAATTCGATATGTTTGAAATGAATATCTGGTTGATTGGCTACCTGTTCGATGATGTTGCCCAAATATCCGAGCATCCGCTGAACCGTTTCTGGCTTAAATAAATCCGTGCGATATTCGACAGTCAGACCAGCGCCATGTTCCAGATCCATGCATACGAGCGATAAATCAAAATTCGTCATGGAATTATAGGATTCAACGGCTGTCATTTCCAAACCGCTTATTATATTTTCCTCTTCTACCTTCTCTATATATTGGAACATAAAAGAAAAAATAGGATTGCGGCTGACATCTCTTTCCGGGTTAATTTTTTCGACCAATTTATCGAATGGATAGTCATGATGCATGTAAGACTCCAGTGCTTGCTGTCTCCAAACGTGCAACGCCTCGATAAAGGTATGCTCCTGATTGACTTCCAGTCTCAACGGGAGTGTGTTAATAAAAAATCCAATGACCTGCTCAATATCCATGTGATTCCGGCCGGCCTCTGGAGTACCGATGATGATATCCTGTTGATTGGTCAGCTTGGACAACCAAATGCTTATTGTTGATAAAATCACCATAAACATGGAGGCATCATGCTGCTGCGCAATCTCTCGCATCCGGCTAAACGTTTTTTCCGAAATCGGATAAGATTCTATTGCCGAAAAATACGTTTGTACAGGCTGACGCTGAAAATCCGTTGGCAAGTCCAATACGGGAATCTCTTTTTCGAACGTCTTCAGCCAATATGCTTCTGATTCTCCCAGCTCTCCATGATGAATCGAATGATTTTGCCAGACTGCGTAATCTTTATACTGGATGTTCAATTCCGGCAATACGGGCTCTATTCCTTGATGCACGGATTCGTAGATGGTGCCCAAATCCTTCATCAATATCCCCCATGACCATTGATCACTGATCATGTGATGCATGTTCATTAGCAATACGTATTTTTCTTCCGCAGCCTTGCATAACTTCACACGAAACAATGTATCCCTGTCAAAATCAAAGCTGGTTTCCGTCTCTTTTTGGATAATCAAATCAATCGCTTCTTGCTTCGCCGCTTCGGACTCCTTGGAAAGATCGACAAATGTATAGGTGAAGTCATTGCCCGGCAACACCTGTTGTACGGGACGCCCGTCTTTTAAAAGGAACTTTGTTCGCAACACTTCATGTCTTTTCACCAGCAACCCGAAGGCCTGATGCAGAATACGCTCCTTTAACGGTCCCGTAATATAATAGATCGTCGGCATATTATAAGCGGTGTTCTCAGGCTCTAGCTGCTGAATGAAAAACAGTCTCCTCTGCGCATGTGACACCGGGTAATACGCTTGCTCTGTTGCCTTGGGTATCGTTGATCGATCCTGTTGTGTATGGAGCTTACCTGTGGACAGCGTCGCCTCGGTATAAAACAGGGAGGATAATTCGCGAATGGTTCGATGCTCGAATAAGTCCTTGATGGTAACTTCTATGCCCATCTCTCTTTTCATGCGCAAGCGAACCTGAATGGTTTTCATAGAGTGCCCGCCAAGCTGGAAAAAGTCATCGTCGATCCCGATGTCCTCTACGTTTAGCACAGTACGCCAGATAGCTGCCAAGCTTCGTTCCAGCTCATTGCACGGAGCAATGAATGCTCCCGGCTTCTTTTGAACCACGTCTGTCTCTGGCAATGCTTTTTTGTCTACTTTTCCGTTGCGATTTAGTGGCATCGCATCCAGAATGACGATTCGCTCTGGAATCATATACTCCGGCAAGAACGTTCCAAGATAGGCTTGCAGCTCCTGTTCACTCTGCTGTTCATGCATGACCACATAGCAAACTATTCGGTTCTGCCCATGTTCATCTTCTCGTGTTACCGCTACACACTGCCTCACCAGCGTGTGACGTAAAAGGGCGTTTTCTATCTCGCCAAGCTCGATGCGATATCCGCGTACTTTTACCTGAAAATCAGCACGCGTAACAAATACGAGTCTCCCATTTGGCAAATAACGTCCCAAATCGCCTGTCTTATATAACCGTTCTGTTCTGCCCCGCAAAAATGGATTTTCTGAAAAGGCTAGCTCCGTGCGTTCAGCATCATGGAGATACCCCCGCCCTACACCCGTTCCAGAAATGTAGATTTCCCCGACACAACCAACCGGAACGGGGCGCATCCATTTGTCCAGCACATAGTGCTTCATATTGGCGATCGAGCTTCCCAAGGCCACATAAGGATAATCATCATGCGCATACGAACGATCAATGATTTCATGAATCGTATCATCCGAACACTCCGTAGCTCCATACGTATTTACTACGATCACATCGGGATACAGGTCTTGCCACTTTCTGCACAGTGTTACTGGCAATCCCTCACCGGTCGAGATCATGTATTGCAATTGAGGCAAAGCATGCTGTTCCTGTGGAAGAGTCAGGGCAGCATTGTGCAATGCTTCAATCATCGCTGGTACCATCTGAATCACGGTGACACCGTCTCGATTCAAGGCTTGGAGCAATGCATCCGGATCAGCAGCCGTCTCGTTGTCGTAAATCACAAGCTTTCCACCTGCCATCAAGGGAGCGAGGAACTGCCACACCGATATATCAAAGCAATGGGAGGCATTCTGCACTACGATGCTGTCTGAATTCAGTCCAAGGACATCCATTTTGGCGTAAAGATGATTCAACATGCCGCTATGCTCGATCATTGCCCCTTTTGGCATACCCGTGGAGCCTGAGGTAAAAAAGACGTTTGCCAAATCAGCATGCGCATTGATGATGTCTGGATTCGATGTATCCGACGCTTGCAAAGAAGAGATGTCCGCGCTTGACCCGTCCCCTTTATTCAGGCAAAACACGACTGGCTTGTGCTCCACTCTGTCTGCCAAGGTCATGCTGCGCGATTGGAAACGCGACTCGGTCAGTAGGACCTTCGCCTTGCTGTTATCAACAATCGTAAGGAGCCGTTGGTCGGGATGAGCCGTATCAAGCGGGACATAGGCCCCTCCTGCTTTTAGCACAGCTAGAATGCCAATCAGCATGTCGATGCTTCTCTCTGCAAATAGGCAAGCAAGATCATTTCGGCCAAATCCTTGTATTCTGAGCCAATGCGCCAATCGGTTCGAACCCTCATTCAATTCCCGGTAGGTGATGGATTGCTTACGATCGATAGCAGCAATAGCGTCAGGATTGCGCTTGACCTGCTCTTCTATCACTTGCTGGGCAAATTGCTCCATGCTGCGATTCGACTTCGCAAAATTGCCCATTACCTTTGTCATGAGCTCTTGTTCTTCATCCGTCACGATGTCCAGATCGCTGATGCTCTTGTCTACCTCTCGGCAAATCTGCTCGAGCATATGGATGTAATGGGACTGCAGTCGTTCCAGATCGCTCTTGGAAGACGCATTCTCATGGAACAAATGTATCTTCATCAGCTGCCCGACCGTTACAACTATCTCCACTCTTTGGAGACCACCGCGATAAATCATGGCAGATTCTTGATGATCTTCTGCACTATTCCGTATAGTTAGTGTCGTTCCAAATATAGGATCAGCTTCCCGCACACCTGCATAGTGACGGATCATGTCTAGTGTAGCCATATCATGTTGCTGTAGTTGTTCCCAGCTTTCCTGGACTTCCTTTACGACATCACGCACTTTTTGATTCGCATGCACGGTCAGGAAGACAGGCAAGCTATGAGCCAGTGGCCCAATAATGGTATTCGCCTCTTTCCATGTTTCGGGTCTGCCAGAGACGGTAACGCCTATGACCAGCCTGTCCTCGCCACTGTACATATTCTCCAAGAGGAACCAAGCCGCCTGAAAGATTGCCTCTATGGATACTCGCTGCTCGAATGCCATCCTTTTGATGGACGTGGTTAACGCTTCGGAAAGAACAGCGTCGCAACTGATCGGAAGACTTGCTTCCTTCTGTGCCCCTTGTACCGGAACAAACAGAGACGCGCTTTCATAGCCCTCGAATTTCTTTGTCCAAAAGCTTTTGACTTTGGAGCCATCTTGGCTTGACTCCCAAGCAATGTACTCTTTGAATGAGGCCCGCTGGTCAACAGATGACTGAGTACCCCGTACCCGTTTCAGCCATTCCGCTACAAGTAGCTCACGACTGGCATCGTCCATACATAATGCATGATGGGTCCAGATAAGGACGGATTGATTGGCGTCCATCTGCAAAATCGATACCCGGATTAATGGCCCCTCCTCATACAAAATGGGCTCCTGATGGGATGCAAGCGTTGAGAGATATACTTGCTCTTGCTTTTCAGGAGATAATTCCCGTACATCCTGCCAATCAATCGGTAGGGGGAGCTCCTTCAATACGACTTGTACCTGTTTGTTTTTGAGCTGGCGGAAAACCGTTCGCATCACCGGCGTCTGGCTGACTAATTCCTTCCACGTTTCTTGAACGCTTTCCAGTTCGAGACGGTGCTCGATGAGATAGCGCATGGTTGTCATCTTGTCAGGGCGTAATAATTGCTTTTGCACCATGGAAAGCTCTATGACTTCTTGTACGTTCTCTTTTGTTAAATGCTTCAAGCCAGTGCACCTCTTTCGCTACAGAAATAATTGTTCAAAATCATCACTGGTCAGGAATTGACTGTTCAGATGACTGACAATCTCGCGGATTCTTTGATGCGGCTCGGCTGTCACATTTTCCAACAAGTATTCATATTGGGTGCAAATCCGTTGCACAGTCTCTCTCTTGAATACATTCGCATGATAGGTAATGGCACCATTTATGTGATCGATAGTTTCATGGATGCGGAATTGAAAATCAATCGTGGAGGGATAGTCGTTGTCACTCATTTCAAATAAGAGTTGGGGCTCATGAGGTATAGGAAAGGACACTTGATGATAATGGGCTTCTTTTAACTTGCTTTGTACTTGCAAAACCAAATCGCCAAATAGTGGATTGCCTGACAGATCCGCTCGTAAAAGCAAGGCGCTTGGGACATCCTCGCACTCGTCCCACCCCGCACGAAATGCCAAAGCCAAATCCTCCTTCTCGGTTTCTGCATACAAAAGTACGAGAAATGCGGTCATGAATATCGCATAGGAAGACGTATCCCAAGCTTCAACCAGTTGAGAGATCCCATTCTTCTGCAAGCATGGCCATTCAAACGTTTCTTGCTCGAACTTTATGGAGGCGGTAGAGAACGGGGTGACGTCCTCCGGCAATATCTTGAGGGAAGGCAAACCATATACAGGGATGGTTTCGCAATCATTTTTCAAAAGAGACAGACTGGTGCGTTCAAAGTCGGCAATCCATTTGGCAATGGTTTCTTCCTCCAAAATATCCGCATTGTATTCGAATCCTGCCAATATGTCATGATGGTTGTCCTTTTCAACGACCAAGCATAAATCATACTGGGATACATCTTTGCCAATCGGATAGGTGCTTACGGTAAGACCATTGCTATCAAACGTATTTTGGGCATTTCCCAGCATAATGGCTGCATTTTGCTTAATCGCTTTTTGATGGACGAAAGCCGTTGAAAAAAAGGACGCATATTTTTTATCGCGCTCATATTGCAACTCAGCTGCAATCAAAGAAATGGGATAGTTTTGATACTGTGAACATATAGACAACTCTTCATGTATCAGCTTGGCCAACTCACGAAGCGAGCTGTTCTTTGGAATTTTGATTCGCAGGGGAAGCATCACCATACACGGTCCCATGATCGTATGAAACTCTCTTTTCGGTCTGCCGTACCTCGGTACGCCAACAATGATGTCGTCTTGCCCAGCTATCCGATAAAGAAAAGCACTAAAAAGAGATAAATAAATGACATCTGTAGGGTATTGATTCTGTTTATGATAAGCAATCAACTCATCCCGGAGTTCGCGGGTAAACGTAAAGAATGATATCCCCCCTTTAAATGAAGGGGTACCAGGACGTTTTTTATCTGCTGGTACTTCTAACCTCTCAAGAGTCCCGCCCAATTTCTTTTTCCAAAAATCTCTCGCAGCTTCGCCTTCTTGGCTGTCTATGTAATTCTGTTCCCACTCCACAAAGTCTGCGTATTGGTGTATTTGTGGTTGCAACTCGTGATCATTGCCCGTTATCAGTAGTTGGTAGATCATCGTAAATTCATCGAGCGTGAGCGAGACACTCCACCCATCAAAGCAGATATGGTGAAACTTGAAGCTTAAAATACTGCCGCTTTCTTTATAATCCAGCAATCTGCAACTGAATAACGGCCCCTCTTCTAGCGTAAAAGGTTTGCTGAATTCCTGATGAAAATACTCTCTAATCCTCGTGTCGTCCCAGGTAGCGGAAGACACATGTTCAAAATCCAATACGGGCTCGCTATATACTTTTTGAATGGGCTCGTCTTCCAAAACAAAAATGGAACGATAGATTTCGTGGCGTTTCACGATCTCATAAAGAGCACGGATTGTAACCGATACATCCAATCGACTTTCGAATTGGAACAGATACTGCTCCTGATAATAAGGACTCATTGGATAGACCAAATCGTGTAGATAGTAATCTTTTTGAGCCTCAGACAGAGGGATGGTTTTGACAAAAGTTTTATCCATCATTCGTAATCTCCCCGATACGCAGTTGCGTAATGGTTGGGCATGCGGCTCTCACCAGCATGCCCCAACAGCCATCATCTAGTTAGCTGAAAAGTTCATTGAAATCATATTCTTCAACCAGGTTTATTTGAGACAAGCGCTGCATTGGATTGTCGATCATTTGGCAGATGACATGCTTTAGCTGATCCAGTAACGTATCCATGGCATTCTCGCTGAATGCTTCCGTGTTGTAATGTGCCGTTAACGTCAGTTGGTCTTGCCGCGTGGACAAAAATAACATCATATCCAATTGATCATCTTGAACGAAGTGACTGCCTTCGTACGTTTGGATAATCGCTTCATCCAGAAAACGACGTAACGGACATTCCGTAAAGGTAATTTCAGCTGATTCAGGCGGATTGCTCGATACGTGTTGTCCAATAAAAACAATGGAATACAAATTCTTCTTATCGCCTGTGGCAGTATGTTGATCCTCTACGACCAAATTGTACGGATACTCTTGATTCTCGTACGCACCATATGCGGTTTCTCTTGTTTTGTTCATCATTTCCAGTACGGTCGGGTTGCCAGACAAGTCTGTACGCATGGCGACCGGATTGATTAGCGGACCAATAATTCCTTCAAGGTCCGTCTGCGTACGGCCAGATAAGGTCGATCCGACAGTAATGATTGTTTGATCCGTGAGAAGTGACAGCCAAATGTTGATCGCCGCAAGCAAGCTCGTATAGACGGTACCACCAGCCATTCGGGTCAATTCTAAAAGCGATTGGCCCGTCTCTTGCTCAATGGGAAGCGAGGCTACATTTGAAATTCGGTTGCCGTGTGTAAACGACTGTGTCTCTCGCGGTATGAACGGCGCATCTACATTTTGTTGCAGCTGTTTTAACCAATAGTCCCGTTGTCGGTTCAGTTCTCCATTTTGCAAGCGTGTTTGTTGCCACAAGGTGTAATCCATATAATCCAATGGTTTGGAAAACTCCTTTTGCACGCCGCTCTCTACTTGTTGATACATGTCCGCGAGATCATTGATAAACACATCTAACGACCAGCCATCAAATCCAATATGATGAGCACTCAAGATGAGGAAATGCTTCGACGGTGTCATTCGGTACAAAGTCATCCGGAAGAAAGACTCTCTTGAAAAATCGAATGGCTTGTACAGGGCGGATTGCAAATCGGTTTTGATGCGCTGCTCGCCTTCCGTCACAGATAATGCAGACAAATCTACAAACGCATTCTCCACCTCAAGGTCGTCATGCACTTTTTGATACAATTGCCCTTCGTTTTCTATAATCGTCGTGCGCATGATCCTGTGACGTTCAAACATGAGGGCCATAGCCCTGTGCATAGAATGACTGTCAACGGGACCCGCTACTTCAAAGAGGTAAACACCTCCTACTGCTTCTTGGTCACTGAATTTTGCATGGAACCATTGTCTTCTCTGCCCGTGGGATACTTCGAATAAGGAGACATCTGTCTGATTTTCCACTCGCGACACTTCATGGATGCGTGTATTCGTCTCGCTGCCTTGCTTGATCTCAGATATACGGGCAGCAATCGCTTCAATGGTTGGAAACTCAAATATCGTGCGCAATGGAATGTCCATCCCAAAAACGGTCCGCATGCGGGAAATGACTTGCGTAGCCAATAAGGAATGTCCACCTCTATCAAAGAATGAGTCTTTGATCGAAATCTGATTCACCTGCAATATATCGCACCAGATGCAGTGGATAAGCTCCTCAGGTATCGTGCGTGGCCCGATGATCGAGAAATCGCTTGATTTAACCGATGGTAACTCCAGTCTATTTCGGTCAATTTTCCCACTCGTCGTTTTGGGAATGCTGTCCAACCTCATGAAATAAGTTGGAATCATATAAGCAGGCAAGTGCTCCTTCAGGAATGCCCGCCATTCGTTTACATCCCCGTCCCCCACGATATATGCGGCCAATTCGGTAGCTGACCTGTCGTTTTTAACAGAAATAACGGCTGCTTCACGAATGGACGGATGCCTGCTTAATGTGGATTCAATTTCACCCAATTCCACCCGCATGCCTCTAATCTTGATTTGATTATCTTGTCTGCCTACGAATTTAATGTTGCCCGAAGGCAGGAAGTATCCCTTGTCGCCGGTTCGATATATTCTTTCTCCTGGTACAAACGGATTCTCCATAAATACTTCCTGGGTTTTCTCGCTATTATGCAGATAGCCTCTGGCCAATCCAAGGCCACCAATATAAAGGTCGCCAATGACGCCAATTGGGACAGCCTTCATATTGTGGTCAAGCACATAAACTCTGTTGTTATCAATCGGCTTGCCTACACTCACACAATCCTTTTCCAGCGCGTCCATTGGCGAGCATGTGTAAATGGTGGAGTCAATCGATACTTCTGTGGCCCCCCACGTATTATGGAGTTTGGCATTGAGCTTTTTAAAGAACCTGCCTACTGTTTCGGGTAAGAGCGCCTCACCACTGGAGATGACATTTTTTAATTTGTGCAAGTTGGCTGCATCCTCCGGGGTAAGGGCGTCCACAAACATATTGAGCATGCTCGGTACAAATTGAATGCACGCAACCTGATAGTGAATGGCAGCCTGGATAATCGCCTCAGGGTCCCGATGCAGCCATGGTTCCAAGAGTGATATCCGTCCCCCTACAGACAATGGCCAAAAAAACTCAACAGCTGCATCATCAAATGTTAAGGTTGTTTTTTGCAGAACAGACTCACCCTGCTCCAAGCCATGTTGTCGCTGCATCCATAACATGCGATTTACCCAACCAAAGTGGAGGTTTTCCACGCCTTTCGGGTTACCCGTCGAACCTGACGTGTAATAAATCGTAACCAAATCTGTCGGTTTTACGGTTTGCTCCGGCAATCCTTCTGGCATGCTTGCTATTTTGTCTTTTTCCGCATGAGAATCTATACATCTGACATGAGTGGCTTGTCCAAACAGGTGCATGAACTCCGGCTCAGATAGACATATGTTGGTTTGGGAGCTTTCCAACAGTTTCGCCATCCTCGCTTGCGGCATCTCTGTATCCAGAGGGAGAAATGCTCCGCCAGCCTTTACGATGCCGAGGATCGAGATGACAAGCTCAATAGAGCGATTCATACAGATCCCGACAGGCGTATTGGGTCCAACACCCAGCATCATCAAGTAGTGCGCCAACTGGTTAGAACGTCTATCCAATTCTCGATAGGTTATTGTTTCACTCCCGTATTCTGCTGCGATGAGTTCTGGTGTCTTTTTTGCTTGTTCGATAAACAAATCATGCAGGCATGTATTCTCCGGAATGGCGACTGCTGTATCATTCCACTCCACGAGAATTTTGTGACGTTCCTCCTCGCTCAACAATTCGAGCAAAGCCATCGGCACGTCCGGTGCGTTCACAAGCTCTTGCAACCAATTCGCGAAGTGGTCTGTCATTTTTTCAATCGTGGATGGATCAAATAAATCCGTGTTGTAGATCATGTTCATTACGAGACCGTCCTCAGACTCACCCATGGATAACTGAAGATCAAATTTCGCCACATTGATCTGAACCGGCATTTTCTCTAATTGACCACTGGACGAATGATAGACATCCGCTTTCATTTCTGCCCAAGTGAACACCGTCTGAAATACCGGGGAGTAGCTGGTATTGCGTTCCAGTTGTAGTATTTCGACGATTTTTTCAAACGGGACATCCTGGTACTCCTGTGCCTGTAGCGCTTTTTCTTTTACTTGGGAAAGCAATTGCTTGAACGTTGGATTATCTTGGAGGTTCGCCCGGTAGACGAGCGTATTGACGAAAAATCCAATCAAGCCTTCGATTTCCTTTACATTTCGGTTCGCTATGGGGCTGCCCACCAAAATATCAGTTTGTCCGGTATATCTGGATAAAAAGCCTTGGTAAGCGGCCAACAGGGTCATAAATAAAGTGGTATTCTCTTGCCGACTGAACGCTTTCAGCTTTTCAAGCAGTTCAGTTGCCAGCACCATCTTGTGCATATTTCCGGCATAGGTTTGAATGCTTGGTCTTGGTCGATCGATTGGCAACTGCAAGACAGGAAGCTCCCCTGACAACTCCGCTTTCCAATAGTCGAGTTGTTGCCCCATCACCTCATCCGTCAGCCATTCGCGCTGCCATACCGCGAAATCTGCGTATTGAATCGGCAATTCTGCCAGTTCCGCACGTACCCCGCTCTCTGCTTCCTCGTAAAAGGCCAGCCATTCTTCCAATAAGATATCCTCTGACCAACCATCAGTTATGACGTGATGCATCGTGCACAGCAAAAGGAACTGATCCTCTTCAACAACGATTAACTTGGCTTGAATCAAAGGTCCCCGCTGTAGATCAAACCTTCCGTCTGTTTCCTGCATGATAGAGTCGTGAATTTGCACTTCTTTTTCGGCGGCAGATCGATCTCGCAGATCAATCACAGGCAATGTTCGATACACATGCGGTTCAATGATCTGAAAAGGTTGGCCCCCTTCATTCGCAAACACAGTGCGCAAGATGGCATGGCGTTGAAGAAGCGCATTCCACCCTTTCTCCAGTGCATGCACATTCCACTGCCCAGTTAAGCGCCACATGTGAGGAACGTTGTACGCCGTACTCTCCGGCTCTAATTGATGCAAAAACCATAGACGCTGCTGGGCATGCGATAACGGCAACTTTTCCCGATGCGAGGCTTTCACAATAGCTGGTGTCCGTTCTCTTTTGCCATCCCGGCCCAACTCCATGATTTTGGCACCCAGGCTTGCGATTGTCGGGCATTCAAACAAGATGCGCAACGGGATAGACAACTGGAATGCTTCCTGCAAGCGGGATATGACCTGCGTCGCTAGCAACGAGTGTCCGCCCAAATCGAAAAAGGAATCGTGGATGCTCAATCGTTCCGTTTCCGTTTTTAAAACTTCACGCCAAATCTCCGCGATCCGCTTCTCCGTATCCGTACGTGGTGCGACAAACTCATCCTTCGTCGTACGCATTTCTGGCAACGGCAATGCTTGACGGTCCACCTTCCCGTTAGCTGTAAGTGGGAAAACGTCCATTTTCACAAAATAGGTAGGGACCATGAAAGACGGCAATTGTTCACTCGCATACCGCTTCCATTCATCGACCTCCCCGTCTCCCGCGAGATAAGCAATCAGCCGTTTATCATCCGCTCCATATTCATGTACAAGGACGACGGCGTCTCTTACGCCCTCATGCTGACTGAGGACAGCTACAATCTCACCGAGCTCGATCCGGTTTCCTCTTATTTTTACTTGATTATCTTTTCGCCCGATAAACTCGATTCCTCGCCCCGGCACATATTTCACCAGGTCGCCCGTCCTGTATAATCTCGCTTCGGGGTCCTTTTGAAATGGGTGTGGAATAAATTTCTCTTGGTTCATCTCTGGTCGATTCCAGTATCCGATAGCTAGTCCCTTGCCTCCCACATATAATTCGCCCACAAGACCAACAGGAACGAGCTTTTGCTTATCGTTTAGGATAAAAACCTCGGTATCATTGATGGGTCGACCAATCGGAACAGAATGTTGAATCTCGCTCTTTTGTGTAATGTGATAAAAGCAAGTAAATGTCGTGTTTTCTGTCGGGCCATACCCGTTAATCACCAAAGTATCTGGTAACATATCCAAGGCACGTTTCGCATGCTTGGCAGACACGATGTCGCCGCCCGTCAGCAATTGACGCACTCCCCTTAAGTCTTCAATCCGGTAATCGATCATTTGATGAAAAACACCTGCGGTTAGCCATAGCGTACTGATTTTCTCGTCACGCAGCACCTGTCCCAACTCTTCCAGAGACAGACTGTGATATGGATAAATCACCAATTTCGCGCCATTTAGCAAGCTCCCCCAGATTTCGAAGGTCGCCGCATCAAAGGAGATCGAGGCGAGTTGCAGCATGGTTTCGTCCGATGTGAGGGTTACGTAAGAAGCATGCTTCGTAAGTCGAATCACCCCTCGATGCGGGATGAGCACCCCTTTCGGATTTCCTGTCGAACCGGATGTATACATCAAATAGGCTAGGCTTTCCGAATTCGTGCTCTCTCTTACATTCGCATCTGATTCCTTGCTGATCTTGCTAGCGTCCAGATCGGGACAAACGATTTTCAATCCGTCCGGCAGTCTGGGCACCAAGCTTTCTTGTGTCAGCACAATCGAAATGCTTGCATCTTGCAGCATATAAAGCAATCGTTGATCAGGGTAGGCAGGGTCGAGGGGAACATAGGCACCGCCTGCCTTTAAAATAGCGATCATACTGATGATCATTTCAAACGAGCGATCCATGTACAAGCCTACTCGGCTATCTGCTCCAACCCCGCGCGATTTTAAATAATGCGCCAATTGATTCGCTCTGCTGTTAAGCTCTCTATAGGATAGGCTATTGCCTTTGTATACGAATGCAGTGGCGTCAGGATGAAGCTCGACTTGTTCTTCAAATATTGTAGGGATGGAATCTTGCGTGGAGACGGTAGCCTCCGTCTGATTCCATTCCAGCAAGAGTTTGTGACGTTCTTCCTCGCTCAACAATTCCAGCAAGGCCATCGGCACGTCTGGTGCGTTTACAAGCTCTTGCAACCAATGCCCGAAGCGGTCTGCCATTTTTTCAATCGTGGATGGATCAAATAAATCCGTGTTGTAGATCATGTTCATCACAAGGCCAGCCTCGGACTCACCCATGGATAACTGAAGATCAAATTTCGCCACATTGATCTGAACCGGCATTTTTTCTAATTGTCCACCGGACGTACGATAAACATCCGCTCCCATTTCTGCCCATGTGAATACCGTCTGAAATACCGGAGAGTAGCTCGTATTGCGTTCCAGTTGCAGCATTTCTACAATTTTTTCAAACGGGACATCCTGGTACTCCTGTGCTAGAAGCGCTTTTTCTTTTACTTGGGCAAGCAATTGCTTAAACGTTGGATTGTCTTGGAGGTTTGCCCGGTAGACGAGCGTATTGACGAAAAAACCAATCAAGCCTTCGATTTCCGTTACATTTCGGTTTGCTATCGGGCTACCTACCAAAATATCAGTTTGTCCGGTATATCTGGATAAAAAGCCTTGGTAAGCGGCTAGCAGGGTCATGAATAAAGTCGTATTCTCTTGCCGACTGAGCGCTTTCAGCTTCTCAAGCAGTTCGGATGCCAGCACAATCTTATGCATACTTCCGGCATAAGTTTGAATGCTTGGTCTTGGGCGGTCGATCGGCAAATGCAAGACAGGAAGCTCCCCGGACAACTCCGCTTTCCAATAATCCAGTTGTTGGCCCATTACCTCATCCGTCAGCCATTCGCGCTGCCATACGGCGAAATCCGCATATTGAATCGGCAATTCTGGCAGCTCCGCACGTGTTCCACTTACTGCTTCTTCGTAAAAGGCCAGCCATTCTTCCAATAAGATATCCTCTGACCAGCCATCCGTAATGATATGATGCATCGTGCACAGCAAAAGGAACTGATCCTCTTCAACGACGATTAATTTGGCTTGAATCAAAGGTCCTTGTTGTAGATCAAACCTTTTGTCTGCTTCCTGCTCGATATAGTCGTGGATTTGCTCTTCTTTTTCGTCAGCAGATCGATCTCGTAGATCAATCACGGGCAACGTTCGATACACATGGGGTTCAATGACCTGGAAAGGTTGCCCCCCTTCATTCGAAAACACAGTGCGTAAGATGTCATGGCGTTGAAGTAACGCATTCCATCCCGTTTCCAGCGCATGCACATCCCATTTTCCTGTTAAACGCCACATGTGAGGGACATTATAAGCCGTACTCTCCGGTTCCAATTGATGCAAAAACCATAGACGCTGCTGGGCATGCGATAACGGCAGCTTGTCTCGATGAGAGACTCTAGCAATAACTGGTATCCATTCTCTTTTGCCATCCCGGTCAAGCTCCGTAATTTTGGCATCCAGGCCTGCGATCGTCGGGCAATCAAACAAGATGCGCAACGGGACAGACAGTTGGAAGGCATCCTGCAAGCGGGATATGACCTGCGTCGCAAGCAGCGAATGTCCGCCCAAATCGAAAAAAGAGTCATGGATGCTAAGGCGCTCCACCTTTAAAATTTCACGCCAAATCTCTGCGATCCGCTTCTCTGTATCCGTACGTGGCGCGACAAACTCATCCTTCGTCGTACGCATTTCAGGCAACGGCAATGCTTGACGGTCTACCTTCCCGTTGGCTGTAAGCGGAAAAGCGTCCATTTTCACAAAATAGGAAGGGACCATGAAAGGCGGCAATTGTTCACTCGCATACCGCTTCCATTCTTCGACATCCCCGTCCCCGGTGATATAAGCAATCAGCCGTTTATCATCCGCTCCATATTCATGTACAAGGACGACAGCGTCTCTTACGCCCTCATGCTGACTGAGGACAGCTACAATCTCCCCGAGCTCAATCCGGTTTCCTCTTATTTTTACTTGATTATCTTTTCGCCCGATAAATTCGATTCCTCGCCCTGGCACAAATTTCACCAGGTCGCCCGTCCTGTATAACCGAGCCTCGGGGTCTTGTTGAAAGGGATGCGGAATAAATTTCTCTTGATTCAACTCCGGCCGATTCCAGTACCCGAAAGCGAGTCCCTTTCCCCCCACATATAATTCGCCCACAAGACCAACAGGAACGAGCTTTTGCTTATCGTTCAGGATAAAGACCTCGGTATCATTGATGGGTCGACCGATCGGAACGGAATGTTGAATCTCGCTCTTCTGTGTAATGTGATAAAAGCAAGTAAATGTCGTGTTTTCTGTCGGACCATATCCATTAATCACCAGTGTATCCGGTAACATGTCCAAGGCTCGTTGCGCATGCTTGGCAGACACGATGTCGCCGCCCGTCAGCAATTGACGCACTCCCCTTAAGTCTTCAATCCGGTAATCGATCATTTGATGGAAAACGCCTGCGGTTAGCCATAGCGTACTGATTTTTTCGTTACGCAGGACTTGTCCCAACTCTTCCAGAGACAGACCGTGAAATGGATAAATCACCAATTTCGCGCCATTTAGCAAGCTCCCCCAGATTTCGAAGGTCGCCGCATCAAAGGAGATCGAGGCGAGTTGCAGCATGGTTTCGTCCGATGTGAGGGTTACGTAAGAAGCATGCTTCGTAAGTCGAATCACCCCTCGATGCGGGATGAGCACCCCTTTCGGATTTCCTGTCGAACCGGATGTATACATCAAATAGGCTAGGCTTTCCGAATTCGTGCTCTCTCTTACATTCGCATCTGATTCCTTGCTGATCTTGCTAGCGTCCAGATCGGGACAAACGATTTTCAATCCGTCCGGCAGTCTGGGCACCAAGCTTTCTTGTGTCAGCACAATCGAAATGCTTGCATCTTGCAGCATATAAAGCAATCGTTGCTCGGGGTAGGCAGGGTCAAGCGGGACATAGGCCCCGCCTGCCTTTAAAATAGCGATCATACTGATGATCATTTCAAACGAGCGATCCATGTACAAGCCTACTCGGCTATCTGCTCCAACCCCGCACGATTTTAAATAATGCGCCAATTGATTCGCTCTGCTGTTAAGCTCCTTGTAGGTAAGGGTTGCATCTTTGTATACCAATGCAATGGCATCAGGATGAAGTTCCACTTGTTCTTCCAATAATGCGGTAATGGAATCTTGCATACAGCACCTCCTAATGATTACTCCACATTTCCAGCAGTTGCTTTTCTTCCTCTTCTGAAATCAGTCGCAAGCCTTCTATAGACTCCTCAGGATATGCCATCACTTGTTCGAGCCAATTCACAAAATGTCCGATCATTCGTTCTATGCTGGACGGATGAAATAAGTCTGTATTGTAGCCAAATGAAATCGTCAACGAGTGCTCTGAATTCACTTCTATGGAAATGGACAAATCAAATTTGGCAACCTTGATGGTGCTTTTCACTGGCTCAATGGTTCGATTTGGCCATTGCTTTACGTTTCTCAGATGGGTCTGCATTGTAAAAATTGTTTGAAAGACAGGGGAGTAACTGGCATTTCGCTCCGGCTGAAGGACCTCTACGATTTTTTCAAAGGGCACATCCTGATTTTCTTGCCCGCGCAACGTTTTTTCTTTGACTTGGGCGACCAATTGCCTGAAGCTTGGATTGTCTTCGACGTTTACTCTGTAAACCAGCGTGTTTACAAAGCACCCGATTACCCCTTCCATTTCTTTTCGAGTGCGATTCGCGACCGGGCTTCCTACCAAAATGTCTGTTTGTCCGGTATAGCGAGAGAGAAAGCCCTGATAGGCAGCCAGCAATGTCATAAACAGAGAAGCACCCTCTTGTTTGCTGAAAGCTTTTAGTTTTTCTAGTAATGAAGGGGCCAAATCGATATGCTGCATATCCCCTGCATACGTTTGAATGGCTGGTCGTGGACGATCGAACGGCAACTGAAGCACCGTAAGCTCATCTGCAAGTTCCTTTTCCCAATACGCCACTTGCTCTTTCATCGTCTCATCCGATAACCATTGTCTTTGCCATACTGCAAAGTCTCCGTATTGAATGGATAGCGGTGGCAGATTGGCAGGTGTTCCGCCGATTGCTTCTTCATAAAACGCCATCCACTCGTCCAGCAAGATATCCTCTGACCAGCCATCGAACACAATATGGTGGACCGTACAAAGCAGTATATACTCCGATTCATCCTGCTTAATCAGCTCGGCTTCAATCAACGGCCCTTGACTCAAGTCAAATACGCGATCAGCACTCCGTTGAATATAATGCTGGACCTGCTTCTCTCTTTCATCCGCAGATAGACTGCTTACATCCACGACAGGCAGTGCTCTTGGTTGATGCGGCTTAACGAGCTGTACAGGGACGCCATTTTGTTTTGCGAATACGGTACGAAGCATTTCATGACGTTCAATCAATTGGTTCAATCCTTTTTCTAAGCCGGCAACATCCCATGAACCGCTTAAGCGCCATACATAGGGAATGTTATAGACGTTGCTTCCGGGCTCCAGTTGGTCAAAAAACCACAACCGGTGCTGCGCAAAAGATAACGGGATCGGTTCCGTTCTATCCACTTGCACGAGAGCAGGCAATTGAACCATTTTCTCGCCTTGACGCAATTCGGTTAGCCGCTTCGCCAAGCCCTCAATGGTCGGGCAATCAAAGATCGCTCGGAGGGGTAAATGTTGACCAAACACCGCTCGTATTCGCGATACAACCTGTGTTGCCAACAGGGAATGCCCGCCCAATTCAAAGAACGAATCATATACCCCAATTGGGTTTACTTTTAAAACTTCACTCCAGATGAGTGCGAGCAATTCTTCTGTTGAGTTTCGTGGCGCTGTGTAGTGATGGCTTACCATATGGATCTCAGGCAGTGGCAATGCTTTACGATCCAATTTGCCACTCGATGTAAGCGGCATTTCCTCCACCCGTACAAAATAAGAAGGAATCATATAAGGCGGTAATTGTTTTTGTAAATGGTTTTTTAATGTCTCGACCTCTGATGCCCCACTGTAATAAGCGATTAATCGTTTATCCCCCGGCTCATATTCATGGGCAATGATGGCAACTTCTCCTGCCCCCTGTTGCTTCCTCATAACCGCTTCGATTTCACCTAATTCAATCCGATAACCGCGAATTTTCACTTGATTATCCATACGGCCGATGTACTCAATATTGCCGTCTGGCATCCACCGCGCGTAGTCACCTGTCTTGTAGAGCCTTTCAGATCGATTGCCAAAAGAATTCGGGACAAAACGTTCAACTGTTAACTCGGGCCTTCCGATATACCCTCGTGCAAGTCCAATGCCCCCAATAACCAATTCGCCCATCACGCCTATTGGCTGCAGGTCGCCTTCCTTATTGAGGATATACGCTTGAATATTATCCATAGGCTTACCGATGGGGATTACCTTGCTATCGGCCTGGCAATCATAGTAGGTCACTTCAATTGTCGTTTCCGTAGGACCATACAGATTAATAAGCGTCGTATGGTTCCGTTGCCCGATTAATCGATGAAAACGTTGAACCTGTTCCGTACTCAGAGCTTCCCCGGTTGTATAAACTCGCTGTAAAGTTTTGATTTCCTCTGCGCAATCAACGTTTTCCAAATGATCTAAAAAGATGCTGAGCATAGAAGGAACAAAATGAATATAGGTTACTTGGTGCCGGGCTACCGTTTTGACGATAAGCTCCGGATCTTTCTCTGCATGGGGAGCGAGGAAACAGAGTTTGCTGCCAGTGAAAAACCACAGGACTAATTCCGTTACGGAAACATCAAAACAATAGGGCGTTTTTTGCAAAATGGTGTCATGCTCGTTCATAGGGTAGCGATGGACCATCCAGTTCATCCGATTGACAACCGAGCAATGTTCGATCATGACTCCTTTTGGTGCTCCCGTCGAACCTGAGGTATAGATGACGTACGCCAAATTTTTCGAATGGGCAACCGACTCAAGATTATCGTATTCTACATCCTGATCTGGCCTATTCTCTTCCAATAACAGGACAGGTCCATTGAAATCAATCGCTGTCTTGAATTTCTCCTGCATGACGACGACCTTCGTATCGCTATCCCGGAGAATGTAGGACAGCCTTTCTTTCGGAGCCGCTGTGTCCATCGGCATATACACTCCACCCGCTTTTAGAATGGCAAGAATACCAATCATCATGTCGGGAGAACGCTCACTCATTAACCCTACTAATGTATCCGGCTTCACTCCCAGATTTCGCAATTTGCTTGCCAGGAAGTTTGCCCGGTTGTTTATTTGCCTGTAGGTCCATTGTTCGTTGCCGAATACAACCGCCATTCTCTCTGGCGTCCGTGCAGCTTGCTCCTCGAAGATTTGATGGAGCGTTTTCTGATCCTCAAACGCAACTTCCGTGTCATTCCACTCTTGGAGGATTTGATTCTGCTCAGAAGCGGTCAGCATAGGCATGGAATGCAGCGTCCGGTCACTGTGCGTAAGAACGCTTTTCAGCAATTCAATATAATGCGCAAACATGCGGCGCATGGTAGATTCGTCATACAAATCCGTATTGTATTCCCAGTCAAGGCTGATACTTCCGTATTCATCCTTTGTTAAAAGGGAAGAAGAGAGCTCCTCGTGATTCGTCACCACGACGTTGATATCGAATTTGGCCGATCCGTTGCTAATGCCTTCGGTGAGTTGAATATTCAGATTGGATACAGGCAAATGAGTGACTTTTGCATCCTGGAAACTAAACATGACTTGGAATAGAGGGTTGCGACTTTGATCACGCTTCAGTTTCAACGCATCGACTACTTGATCAAAAGGAATCTCTTGATTCTCGTACGCTTCCAAGGCTGACCTCTTCACGTCTTGCAATACATCCCGGAACGTCATAGTGTCGGTAAATTGCTGACGGATCACAATATTGTTAACAAACATCCCGATCAATTCTTCCGTGTCTTTCCAACGCCGATTCGCGATACCCGAACCTACAATAATGTCTTCTTGGCTGGAATAACGATGGAGCAAGGTTTGAAACGCAGCCATCATGACCATAAAGAGGGTCGTGTTTGTTTTCATGCAGTAATCACGCAGTTGAAGATACAGCTCTTCCGGTATTAATTGGGTGAACATATTCCCGTTAAAGGTTTGATTGACTGGTCGTGGCCGATCAGTGGGCAGTTCCAGAACCCCATTGGCTCCTTCCAGTAGATTCTTCCAGTACGTTAGCTGCTTGTTTTCCTTGCCGCGCTTAAACAGCTCATTTTGCCATACGCAATAGTCTGCAAATTGAATCGGCAATTCAGCCAATGGGGACGGTTTATTTTCAAGATAGGCACTGTACAGCGTAAACAGCTCTTTTAAAAATTTGCGGAATGACCATCCATCATGAATCAGATGATGCTCCACAAACAAAATGACAGATTCCCACTCAGAAATCTTGTAAACAATCCAGCGCGCCAATGGTAGCTGCGAGATATCAATCGGCTTTTTGATCTCCATTTGAATCAGTCTTTGAACTTTTGCAGCACGATCACTCTCAGGTAAGTGCGAAACATCGATAACAGGCAATTCCACATCGAATGGTTCATAGATCACCTGATACGGTTGTCCATTTTTCTCATGAAAAACGGTTCGGAATATTTCATGTCTGCGCACAATCTCCGTAAAACACTTATTGAGAATAGGGAGCTCCAGCCTCCCACGCACTCTCATTGTGGCTTGAAAAATATAAGCCAAGTTATTGGAACTTAACTGCTCTAAAAACCACACTCTTTCTTGCGAATAAGAAAGCGGCAATTCTCGATCTCGTGATACCCTTTTGATGGCAGGGAATGCATCCACTGCATTTACCTCATCTGCGTTAGCTATGATCGGTACGATGCTCCGAATCGTCGGATAGGCAAACAGAGCAGACAACGGAATCTCTTTCTTGAAAAGAGCACGGATTCTCGCAATCATTTGAGTCCCCAACAACGAATGTCCACCTAATTCAAAGAAATGATCCTCGACTCCAATCTCATCGTATCCGAACAAATCCTTCCAAATATCCAAGAGCTTCGTTTCCCATTCAGTTTCCGGTTTTACATATTCCGTCGAAACATGCGGGCGACTATTGCCTACCTCTGGCAGTGATTTACGATCAATTTTTCCGCTGGGTGTAAGCGGGAAAACATCCATTTTCACAAAATACGCTGGAACCATGAACTCTGGAAGCTGAGCTTTCAGATAATCACGCCATTCTGTTATCGTTCCAGACCCGACCACATAAGCGATCAGCTTGTTATTTTCATAGGCGTCTTTTTTCGCCACAATGATTGCTTGTTCCACAGTCGAATGATTGCCTAACGTAACTTCAATTTCCTCCAGCTCAATTCTGTACCCTCTCACTTTTACCTGGCTGTCATTTCGCCCGATATACTCCAAGTTTTCGTCGGCCAAGTACCGAACCAAGTCTCCCGTTCGATACAAACGCGAGTCTGATCCTGGACAAAACGGGTTGGAAATGAAGCGTTCCTTTGTCAATTCAGGGCGGTTCAAGTAACCTCTTGCTACGCCTGATCCGCCGACATACAGTTCTCCAGCAACTCCGACAGGTTGAATTTGCAAACGGTCGTTCAACACGTATAACTGTGTATTCGCATTCGGTTTTCCAATGGGTATTTGCGTGTGCTTATCATCTGAATGGCATGGGAAGCTGGCCACCTCGACTGTCGTCTCAGTCGGCCCATACGTGTTGTATAAGCTTGTACCATAAGGAATCGTCAATAGATCGATACTTTTCGCAACAACATGAGGCGGAAGCACTTCCCCTCCAACTGTGACGTATTTCAAAGAGGATAATGCAGAAGAAGAACCCTGATTTTCTATATAATCCAATACGGCTTTCAACATTGACGGAACAAACTCAAGATGGGTAATTCGATGCGTCTCGACTGCTTTCACAAGCAAGGCGGGGTCCTTCTCATCGCTACTCGGGAGAATGTACAGGCTAGCACCTTTTAACATCCACCAAAAGAGTTCCCAAACAGAAGCATCAAAGGAAACAGACGTTTTTTGCAAAAGCCTGTCCGTATGTAAAAGAGGACTGCGACTCTCCAGCGTTTGAAGAAAATTCATAACGGAATGATGCTCAATCATTACCCCCTTGGGATTTCCTGTCGAACCGGAGGTATAGATGACATAAGCAAGATTGTGGCCGGTTACTTCAATTGCAGGGGGCTCCGTGCTTTCATTCGACAAATTTTCGCAATAATCCAACAATTTTACCCCTTTTATTCCGTCAGGCACTTTTGTTGCGGACGCTTCATCCACAATCACTACTTGTAAAGCTGCATCTTCCATAACATAGTGGAGTCTTTGAACAGGATAAGCAGGATCGATCGGTACATAAGCGCCTCCTGCTTTCAACACACCTAATATGCTCACGATCATTTCTATGGAACGCTCTTGGCATATCCCCACCAATCCTTCAGTCGTTACCCCAATCTTCCGGAGGTAATTCGCTAGTTGATTTGAGCGGATATCCAATTCCCTATAAGTCATCTTCTCTTGCTTAAAAACGAGCGCGATGGCATCGGGATTGCGATTGGCCTGGAAACTAAAGGCAGTCATGATTGTATCAGGAACATTCGTGGGTTCGTCATTCCTGCACCAGTCGTCTACCAATTCTCTCTCTTGGGATTTGGCTATCAGTCTCAACAAATCGATAGGCGTTTCGACATCAGTGATTGCTTGTTCAATCCAGTTGCAAAAGTTCTCGATCATTCGTCGTATTGTTTGTTGTGTAAACAAGAAGGAATTATATGTGAATGTTATGCGCATGCCCTCGGCCTCTTCGACATCAACACGCAGCTCTACATTTGCTATTTGGGAGTCGACAAAAAGTCTGTTATCCTTATCCCCGGCTTTTCCCACTCTTAAAAAGGTATGAAATAATTTCGTAGTTTCGGAGTTGCTAGCAGGCTCCTCCTCCAACACATTATCTTTGACCTCGTTCAACAGCTGCTTAAAATTCGACGTTCCACCAACAATTACTCGACTTGTAAAAAAGGCAGAGCTATCACCTGCTATCGTACCAATCCGAATGTCGTTTTGCCCCGTATATCTGTAAAGATAGCTATAGTATGCAGCTAAGAGTAGTGTAAACATGTCAGTCTCTTCTTGCATGCAAAGTAATCTTGCTTGTTCCCCCACCGTTTTTGACAAGTCAATCGATTGCGTCTCTTCCGCATAACGAGCATTATTCAGTCTCGGGACATCAAACGGAAGCTGCAGCAATGGAGCCTCTTCTGCCAATTCTGAAAGCCAATGATTCACATGATCTTTCATGGTCATGATTATCCTCCTTTTTTGAGCTTGATAATGAAGGGGGAACCCTCTAAAATGGTGAAGTTCCTCACCCGCTCTGCTTGATCAGACTTTAAAAATGGATATTGGTCGGTAAGCCTCCCCCTCCTTTACAAAGTAGGCGTTGACTCAGCGAATCGTCCATGATAAAGACCGGACACCCGATTCGTTAAGGTGAAGCAAGTAAGCAGCGTCAAAAAAGGTCAGAATAGTTGACCAAACAAACATGTTGTTTCCTAATTTTATTGGGCATGTTCAAAGCGGCTACAAACGAGATGTGAACGGGAAGGTAAGTGAATCGAATTGCTATGAATTCGTGAAAAAGTGGAGTAGTGTTTGGAATACTGTTGAGTATGAAACACCTATGCAGGACAGTATTGCAATTGAATGGTAAATTGTTCCTTCGAATCGTGGAAAGGTAGCTTCAGATTCTACTAGGAAGAGGGGAATTTTTAGAACAATTACCTAATCAAAGTATAAAATGTAATAGATTACCAATTAGGTACATTATACCATATCTGAATTTTATGTCAAATCATAGCGTATCCATTGGTTTATTATAAAACAAAAATAGACATGTTTACCTTCTCGGGTAGTCTGGTGTAGAAATTCATCGATACCTGAGAAGGCTGAACATGTCTATTTTTCCATTAACCTTGAAAAAGGGTATACCCTCCTACTACTATCGAGACTGCAAATAATATACCAAAGTACCACTTCGTAAATCGAAGACTGAACCACGAGCCTTCCCACCATAAGATCCCGAAAAAAATTGCCCCAATCAGGATGCTACTTGCAAAAGCAATGAGTGCATTTTCCATCTTTCTTCACCTTTTAAAACAGAATGGAAAAGGGGCTGCCCTCCACGGTAGATCGAACAGCCCCTTTTTATTTACCTGACTGTAATGTGAATCGTAATGGTCTCGCCGCCGTATTCCACTGTAATGGTCGTTTTACCAGATTCCAGTGCGGTCACGACACCATTTTCTACAGTCGCAATCTCAGAATCTTCCACTGTCCATTCGGCATCTTTGGTGACGATCTCCTCGTACCTATTTTCATAGACCGCATACAGGACGATCTCTCCAGTATTGTCTGCCTTCAAGCTTAGCGAAGAGCGCGATACTCGCAAATCTTTCACTTTCTTTTCCTCTACGACGAGCACGCGATTGGTTACCTTTTTACCGCCGTATTTTGCAGTAATGACAGCCTTCCCTTCAGCCAGCGCTGTCACTTTTCCCTCTTTTGTTACTTCGATGACCTCATCGTCGCTAGAGGACCAAGTCGCTTTCTCTGTCACCTCTTCCGTGTTCTTGTCATTGAAGACGGCTGTCAGCGTTAGCTGCTTCTCCTCATCGATCTCCAGCACCAAATCCTTGAAGGAAGTCGTCAACGAACGAATCGTTTTCTTAGAAACCGTCACCGGAATCTCCAGTTCCTCGCCCATATAGCGAACGGTAACGATGTCTTCTCCCTCTTCTTTGCCCGCCGTAATGCGACCCTGCTTGACGGTAACCAACCCGTTTTCCGTGTCGTATTCAACATTTTTGTCTCTCGTGATATCCTTGCGTTTTTTGCCTTCTACCTTATAAACTCGTAAGGTTGTGGTTACTCTCGGCTTCATCCAGAAGGACGGTTCGTTTGTTTCCAACTGGAAGGTAGGTATTCCCTTAACGGTGACCTCCACCGAATCGGTTTTGTTCCCGTCCACGGTCGTCACTGTAATCGTCGCAGTTCCAGGAGCTACAGCCTTGATCTTGCCTTCCTCATTTACCTCGACGATCTCAGAGTCGCTGCTTTCCCACTTGACTCGTTTGTTGGTAGCATTTGTTGGTTTTACAGTAGCTCGAAGGCTTTCTGTATCACCCACACGCAGCGTTAACTCCTCTTCCTCCAGCTCAACTCCGGTGACCGGCTCTCCTGTTGGTGGATTCGGCACATTTGGCACGTATAGCTCAATGGAATCATCCAGTTCGACGGTGTTTCCTGCCTGGTCGCGAAGCTGGATCAAAACTTTTTTCATCCCATTGCCATACGTTAAGCTCCACGGTACTGTTCCCGTCACCTTTTCCCAGCTGCTCCACTTGCCTTGGTCATTGGAGATACGCATCTCGACATCTCCCAAGTTGTCCGAAGCAGTAACATGCAGTCTCACGCTGGTGGAGCTGGTTAGACGATCATCATTGTTGATGACGAATGTTCCTGTCGGTGCGGTTTTATCCAAAGTAAACGTGATCTTGGTTTCGTTTCCAGAAGCATCGAGGACCCGCAGTTCATGCTTGCCTTCACTTGTTACCCGGTCGCCACTTGCAAACGGGGCACCGTTCAACGTCGCGGTTCCTTCGTTGAATGTGATTGTCACGTCATCTTTGTAAATGCCTTTATCCTCGACTCCAGAAACAACGGGCGCATCTGCATCCAGCTCAATCGTATCGGACACGGTTGTGATGTGCCCTGCCCTGTCTGCGATCTGCATTTCGACCGTCTTGGTTCCATCACCGGACTTCAACTGCCATGCTTTGGTCGCAGTTACTGCCTCCCAATTGCTCCAGTCGTTGTCACCATTGGCAAAGCGGATTTGTACATCACTCGTACTGTCGTTCGCTGTGATGGAGAGCGTAACATCACGTGACTTGGTGGAATTGTCTCCGTTATTAATCGTGACGGTTCCAGTTGGCGCCACCACATCGAGTTCAATCGTATCACTTAGCTTTGTGACATTCCCCGCTTTGTCCCGCAGCTTGACATAGACCGTTTTGGTGCCGTTTGTACTGCCATCAACCAGCTTCCATGCTTTTGACTCCGCAAAACGCTCCCACGTACCCGAATTGTCATCGGCGTTAGCGATCGCCATTTCGATGTCGCCTGGATTTCCCGACGCAGTGAGTTGCAGTGTAACGTCTTCTGTTTTCGCAAATTCGGCTCCGTTATCAATGCTGAGCGTTCCAGCCGGTGGTGTTTTATCCAGCGTGAAACGAATCGTCGTGCGATTTTGCGCATCATCTGTGACGACCAACTCATACGATCCTTCCGCAGTGACGACCGAACCGCTCGTAAACGGATTGCCGTTCAGTAATGCTGTTCCCTCGCTGAAGGTAATCGTTACGTCGCTCGCATAGACACCGTCCTGGGCGACTCCTGTGACGACTGGTCCAGTGGAATCCAGCGTGATTTGCTTTTGAAGGGCCACTTGGTTTCCTGCCGGATCTCTCAGCTCGGTATAGACCGTTTTGGTTCCATCACCACCGCTTAGTTCCCATGGAACTTCGCCTTTTGTCGGCGCTGTTTTCCAATCGCTCCACGTCAGGTTGTCATTCGACAAGCGCATTTCCACACCATGAGTATCAGCCGACTCCACACTCAACGTAACCTTGCTCGTGTTGGTATACGATTGACCTTGATTGATCTCAAAGGCCCCCGTAGGGCTGGTCATATCGAGTGTGATCTCATCGGTAAAGCTGGCTATATTCCCTGCTTTGTCTTTTACTTCCATGGAAACCGACTTGGTTCCGTCCCCCGTCAGCAAGTTCCACACCTTTGTTGTGGTCAGCGTTTCCCAAGCAGTCCAATTGGCTGGATCGCTCGTATCATGGGAAAAGCGCATCTGTAGTTCATTGCTGAAATCGGTAACGGCAATTTGTAATGTGGTTGTAAGTGTATTGGTATAATCGGCGTCACCATTGATCTTGAGACTGCCCGACGGCTTCGTTTGATCAATCGAAAATGCAAGCATTGCTGTATTGCCCGCTTCATCCGTGACAATCAGCGTATAAGCGCCATCGTCATTGACGATTTCTCCGTCAGCTATCGTCTTTCCGTTCAAGGTCGCCTTTCCTTCGTTGAAGCTGATCGTCACACTCTGATTGTACAGCTTGTTGTTCTCTACCCCTGTGACTACAGGCGCAACCGTATCGAGTGTAATTGTTGTCTGTAAATCATGAGTGTTGCCAGCTTCGTCGATCAACTGTAGATAGACCGTTTTCTGTCCATCCCCATTTGTTAGCTTCCAAGACTTGGCGGTCGCCACATCCTCTAGCGCACTCCAGCTGATGTTATCGTTGGACAGCTTCATTTTCACCCTGCTGGAAACGTCAGTGGCATCGATTTGCAAAATGACATCTTGGTTATTCGTATGAGTGGCTCCGTTATTGATCGCAAGTGTTCCAGTCGGCGCGGTTTTATCCAGGGTAAAGGTTACCGTAGTCGTATTCCCCGCTGTATCCGTCACTACCAGCGTATACTTGCCCTCCACACTCACCTTTGTGCCGCTGACAAAAGGAGCACCATTCAATGTTGCTGTGCCGTCGTCGAAGACAGGTGTGACATCTGCCGTGTAGAAGCTGCCATTCGCTACCCCTGTCACAACAGGTGGCGTTTTGTCCAACACGATGGTACCAGATGTATAATACATATTCCCTGCACCATCACGGAACTTCGCGTAGACCGTTTTTTGCCCATCTCCGCTAGCCAAGTTCCATTCCAGCTTGTTGTTGACAGGAACAGGTATCCAGCTACCTGTAAAGCTGTTATCATTCGACAACATCACTTCTACAGGGCCGTTCGCATCACTTCCCTGAATGGTAAGCTCCACCTTTTCTGATGAAGTGGCTACGTTCCCATTATTGATTTCGATAGTCCCTGCCGGAGGTGTTATATCCAGCACAATGCTATCCTGCGCTTTCAGGACAGTTCCTGTTCCGTCACGCAGCTCCATGAAGATCGTTTTGGTCCCTTCGTTTGTCGTAAAGGTCCACATTACAGGTGTCGCAAACGACTTCCATTCGCTCCAAGGACCGCCTTCCACGTTCGTCAAACGATATTCGGGCTGGGCTGCGTCAGGATCATCATGGGCCATGGTGAGCGTCACATTTGGTGAATTCGTAAACGCAGCACCACCATTGATGGTAACCGTTGCTGTCGTTGGTGGTTCATCTACATCCGTCACTTGGATGTTCATCACCTTGGTGAATATATTGCCAGCCGAGTCTGTTGCGGTGATCGGTACAGCGTAAGTCGAGCTCGTTTCAAAATCAAACGTTTCTGTCGCCTTCAGTTGATTTCCGTCAACAGTAAATGGCACCGTAGGGTTTTGAATATGGAACGAAGCGGTGTCTCCTTGATCAGGATCTACTGCCGAAAGCGTACCAACTACCGCTCCTATTTGATTGTTTTCGGGAATCGAATTGGACGATAAGAGGATATCGGTTGGTGGAGTGTTAAGAGCATACGTGATTTCTAGCTGTGAAGCATAGCTAACATTTCTTTTGTCGTAGAAAATGATTTGAGGCTGATACAAGACAGGAACAGGTGGTGCTGTTTGTCTTCCTCTTAAAACAAAGGTAGCTTTTTTGTCTGGAATATTACTCATGACAAAGCTGGTTACATCAAACGATTTCCACCCTGTGAAATTAGTAGGAATAAACTCATTTGTTATGATTCTTTCCTGATACGAAGGTAGCACAGTCGCAAAATCATCGTTCCAATTGTCATCAAACGAGCCCCATAGATCAATGAAAGGCATATCTCCGCCTGTTGCTTCTACCTTATGCACATAAATTTTCAGAACAGCAGACTGAATTTTCCTCTCACTTTTCACGCCGCTCAGGTCAAAACGTAGAGCAGCATTCGCAGCCCCATAATCCCCACCAGAGTCTCGCGCATAGCCGACGATCAGCGTATTGGGAACACCCTGATAATCCAAGCCATCAGGATAGGCACCAAACGCATCCACGAACTTGTCTGCCTCTACTCCAATCTCTAGAAGTTCCGCTGCGTTGGCTTTTTCTTGAATAAGCATAGGTTGGACAATTGCAAACAGCAAAGTAAATACCAACAAACGAGCCATCATTCTTTTCATCAATAACGTTGTCCTCCTTCCTTCTTCATTTCAACTCCCCCTACTGTCGACACATTCCCCCAGCAAAACATCTGGGTGAAACAAAAATATGGTAACAACAGTCTTTTGCAAAAAATACTAACTAAAGTTATGTCTTTTCGTGATTGATTTTTTTCAATAAAAAAACCCACCGTACTGTTGCAAACAAAAAGAACCCCAAAAAATGGGGTTCCAATTTAGCGGGCGTTATTTAAGGATTAGCTCCTTCTCCCATGTCTTTTTATTGCCTTGCTCATTTTGAAAGACCAAGATCAATTTCCCCTTTTCCCCTTTCAACTCATCCTTGTAAAAGAAACCGGTGAACTGTCCATTGCCACTGATGTAAAAGCCATTCCCACCAGAGATACCTTCTGTGTCGTTTTTGATCGCTTGCTCTGTAGTGCTTACGATGTCAGTTTTCTCAGACTTCCACTGCATGCTAGCTAACGAATAGCCGGCAGGAAGCTTTTCAATAAAGAAATCGAAGCTATTCCCCTCGATGGGTTTCGGTTCCTGGTCGACCACGACGAGAATTTCTTTTTCCTGCTGTTCTGCGGCAATGTCTTGTGCAACTTTCTCCGGTTGTTTCTCCGTGTTTTCTTTGTTTTCCTGAGGAACTTGCTGCGGCACTTGACCAGTCGATTCTGAAGGAACCGGTGTGCCACAAGCACTAGTAACGAGTGATAGAACCAATACAGCCAGTAAGTTTTTCATATTATTCTTTTTCAAATTCATTGTCATTTCCACCTTTGTTTTCATTTTCAATCAACGTGAAGGAAAAAGCGACTCCATTCACGGTATTTTCCGCACCATAATCACTGCCATGTAGATCGAGGATATGTTTACAGATCGCCAATCCGAGACCCGTGCCGCCAGATTTCCGCCAGCGAGAGCTATCTACTCGATAAAATTGCTCCCATATCCGCGTTAGTTGATCGTCTGGGATGTGAGCTCCTTCATTTTCAATTCGAAACCGGATGCACTCCCGCTCGCGGGCCCCGGTAATCCGAATCTCACTTGATGGATTGGCGTGCCGGACTGCATTGCCAAGCAAATTCACGATCACTTGCTCGATACGTCTTGCATCTGCCCATACGTTGATCTCTTCTTCAGGTAAGGCGAGCGATAGTCGTACCTGCTTGTTTGCCAGCTGTAGTTGAAAGGAAGCGGCTACGCGATCTACGATTTCCGATATAGGAAACGATTGTCTACGAAGCAAAATGGCTTTGGCTTCGAATTTGGACAACTCCAGCATATCCATGATGAGTTCGTTCATCTTGTCGACTTCGCTTAAAATGACGTCCATGTATCGCTCCCGCTTTTCATGTGCGACATCATCTTTTAACCCTTCCGCAAAGCCCTTCACAATGCCAAGGGGGGTCTTCAGTTCATGAGAGATGTTTGCAATCAATTCTTTGCGAAGCTGCTCCATTTTTTCCTTATGCTCTAAATCCTCGCGAAGAGTGACATTGACACTCTTCAGGTCTTTTAATGTCTGATCCAGCTTGCCAGCTAACGTATTCAGATGGCGAGAGAGCTCACCGAATTCATCCTGAGAATGAATCGAAGCAAGTTCTGTGAAGTCCAGATTAGCCATGCGTGAAGCGGAATGACTCAGCATAACTAATGGTTGCGTGATGATCTTCGAAAAGACAAAGGACAGCAGCAGTAAGATGACGAGGATGACTGGCGTCGCGTATAGGGAATAGCTGGTCAGCATACTTACCGCATCGCTCACTGGTTGCAACGTCGTCACCGCCAGTATATAATTCGCCCCGCCCTGATCGGAGAATCGATGAATCACGATGGCATAGTTTACACCACTCCACGGATCAGTCCACTTCCGCTGGATGAATGATCCGCTTTTCATCTGTGTAATCTCGTCGGATTGCTGCGTCAGCCATGGTCCGATTTGATCAGCTACGAGAGAATCCTGATAAAAAGGGTTATGTGCCCGCTGCTGACTAGGCAGCATGAGTTCAGAAATAACTGCCGTAACCCGGGTTAGTCCATTTTCGGTCACATTTGTGGATGGACTTTGCCTCGCAATCCGTATCGGCTTCATGATCGTATTGTTCTCATCCATGTAGATTCCGTCGATGGTAATCGTGTCTCCAACATGGAGTCCTTCAGGAAGATCGGTGCTTTTCATTTCTTTTAGCGGTAAGGTAATCACTTGATTTTTATTTGCTACTTTCATTTCCAGAAAATAGGGGTCGAGATTCAATTGCCTGAGCTGCTCATCTACGATCGCGATGCTGGCATCTGTGCGATTCATCAATGTACCCACCAGCTTATCCAGCTTGTGCTTGTCGGGAGGGAGTTTGGCGTACTCATCTGGGAAAGATGCCATTGCTTGCGAGAGCTCGCTTACTTTCGCATTTAGATAAAAGCGCTCAAAGAAAAATTTTTCCCCTATCAATATCAAAGCGTAGAGCAAAAAGACAAAAACAAAAGTGGCGGCAAATAATTTTGTCACAACGTTTAGTCGAACTCGTTTCATCGCTTTGCCTCAAACTTATATCCAAAACGGATCATCGTCTGAATCAGATGCTGCTCTGTATCCAACTTGGCCCGCAGTTTTTTCACATGGGTATCAACGGTGCGATGGTCGCCAAAGTAGTCCATCCCCCAAACCCCATTCAATATGCTATCTCGGGACAAGACCGTCCCTTCATGCTTGATGAAGAACAGAAGCAGCTCATACTCTTTTGGTGTCAATGAAACCGGGACGCCGGCAATCGTGACAGTGTGAGCTCGTTTGTTTACCGTCAATGCTCCAAACTGAGCGATATCATCTCCCCTCCCGATGCTCCCCTCTGCTCTTTTCATCAGAGCTTTGGCACGGGCCACTAATACTTTTGGGCTAAACGGTTTGGTGACATATTCGTCTGCGCCAAGCTCAAAACCCATCAACTGGTCATCGTCGTCTACTCTTGCTGTAATGATCATGATGGGAATGTCGGATTGTTGGCGGATTTTTCTGCACACCGACCAGCCATCCATCTCGGGCATCATGATATCTAACACAACTAAATCGACAGAGTGCAGAGCGAAAAGCTCCATCGCCATTTTACCGTGCTGCGCTTCGTACACTTCCCAAGCTTCTTTTTTAAAATAATCCGATACAAATTCACGTATGAGCTCGTCGTCCTCTACGAGTAACACTTTCCGTTTCATTTCCGCACTCCTTACTCGTGGTTGTGCATTTATTGCATAGATTACCAATTTATCGTGAAACATACGAATCCGTTTCTCACCGTCACCATTCCATGACCGCCAACCTTGGTTTTACAAGATGAGTATAGATGGCTGATGTGACCGTTGTGTGTACATGAGATGGATTTCCAAAGAAAACAAATGACTTAGGCCACTGAAAACATACAAAACGAGCCTTAGAATTGATTCTATAGACTCGTTTTTCTTTCGTTATTTTGTTGATCTTGAAAGAGTGGACTTTTTCAGTGGCCTCCGTATCGGCGGGGGGATTCTAATGGTCGAGCTCACTTTCTCTTAATCTGACGATTGCTTGTGCACGATTTTTTACCTGGAGCTTGCTAAAAATCTGATGCACATGCCCTTTTACCGTCCCTAGTGTGAGATGCAGCTTGTCCGCAATCTCCGAGTTGGACAACCCTTCACCAATCAGTGCCAGTACTTCCGATTCTCTTTCCGTCAATTTTTCCAAGGAAGGGGATACCCGGATTTGAATATCAAGCGTAGGAAATTCCTTCTCCACGCTTTTGAGCAGCATCGAAAGATAAACCATCTCTTGCTTGGATACGTTTTTGCTTTTATAGAGCGAGTAAAGCATTTTGGCAACACCGGGACCTTCATCCAAAAAAGTGCGGACATAGCCTTCTGGCGCGGCTAACGTCACCGCCATGCGCATACACTCTATCGCTTCATGCTGCTGTTTTTGGATCATGTAAGCTTGACTGAGCAGAAGAAAGGCTTCAATCCGACTCCCGAGCCGATCCTTTATTTCCGCCTCGTGCTTTAAGCTGGTTAGCAGCATGATGGCTGCACTGTCGTTTTTTAAATAGATGTATACCCGGGCCAACGTCATTCTCTCAAATTCATGCCGGGAAGCGATAATATCTACATTCATTTTGGTATAGGGCTCGGCCCATTTTTCTATTTCTTCCCGTCGATTTTCTTCGATCCATAATCGGACGCGGAACGTTTCTACAAAAGCCATCCAATGAGGAGGCGCATCATGCTGGCGGCATAGCGAAGTGATTTCCTCCATGGCTAGCCACATCTCCTGGCTACGATGCTCTGCTTTTCTCCATCGAGCCAAAGTCAGATAAACCGGGACCAATACACCAAAGTTCAAAGAGATTGTGCCTAATTGTATCGCACGCGGTACGAAATATTTCAGCTGCTCAAAATCATTTTGCTCATAATAAAGCTCACCCAAAACAATAGAACCATAGGCCAATATACCAAGACCACTGTGCTTCCAGATCGCCCTTAGTTTTGGATAGTATTCATTCACGTTGGACAAATACCCGCTCAAGGCCACACGACTGCGCAGGACGTATGGCTCATCCGAATTCAGTTCAATGCCGACGATGAAGTAGCGGCTGAATTTAGGCTTCATGTGAACCGATTCTTCCATATATTTGAGGGAAAGGTCTACATTTCCCCGCATCACTTCGATATAACCCCGAAGCACACACATTTCTACTCGGCAGTCGTCATAGCTCCCATGATTCATCCGTGTTGCTTCGTCAGCCAATTGAAGGAGGATTTCCGCCTGATCAATTTCATTGGACACAGCATGCAGCCAGGCAAAAGCAATGCACAGCTCGGGGTTGCTTTCCAACCAGGACGCATCAAAGTATTTCATCCATCTGCGCAGTGTAATATTTTCGTACTGTTTCAACATCCACGGCGCATGTGTGACGATTAAACGGCTCGCCCGGTTCCAATCTTTTCCGAGAAACGCATGCTCAGTCGCCTCCATGATCCACCCGTGACTTTCAAACCAACAGCTTGCAGAGATATGTAGGGCAGGAAGCAGTTCGTTATATGTTTTCCTTACGTGGGAAAGCAGAAGTTCTGCGAACAAATGGTGATAACGATACCACTCATTTACGCCATCCAGTGCGATAACAAATGAATTCGTCCTCTCCAGCATACGAAGGATGTCGTGAGCGTCCGGCTCTCCGGTAACGGCTGCACATAGATCTCCTGTCAGACGCGGCAGTATGGACGTTTTCAACAAAAACATCTGCACCTTTTCTGGAAGTCTTTTCAATACTTCTTCCGTCAAATAGTCCCCGACATACTTGTCATTACCGGAAAATTGATGAATGACCTTTGATGCTTCGGGCTTTCCTTGCATAGACAAGGCTGCTAACTGCAAACCGGCCACCCATCCCTCTGTTCGTTTGCTCAGCAAGCCAATGGCTTGTTCTGACAAACTCAGACCCAGTTGCTCGCGGAATAAGCGCCGGCACTCCTCCTCATTGAACCGAAGAGTGTCTGAGCCCAGTTGCTTCAACTGTTTCCGGACACGTAGACGGTGTAGGGCAAAAGGAGGTTCCTCCCGCGTAATCAGGACGACATGCATATACAAGGAAGCATGCTGGATCAGTGTCTGCAATCCTTCATGGATGGAAGGCTCCTTTATGAGGTGGTAATCGTCCAATACCAGATAAAAGTCACGATCAAACCCCGCAATTTCCTCGAGCAGCACAGACATCAACTGCTCAGCAGAAGCCGTGTACTGTGGGTGAAGCACCGAGGAAGATTCTTTGCCCGAGCCTTCCTGTGCCATATCAATTGCTCTGGCAAAATATCGCCAAAAGCGCACGGGATCATTATCTGATTCATCCAGGGAGATCCAACCGGTCGGTTTGCCGGAATTTTGCGTCCATTGACTGACTGCTGTCGTTTTACCGAAGCCGGCTGGTGCGCACACGAGAATCAATCTTGCGGCGCCCGCTTCATCGATTTCTTTCAATATCTGACGCCGAAGTAACAAGTCCGAACCATACTTCGGAACATGAAGTTTGGTTGCAATAAGTGGACTGTACGTTAATAAATCCATACGCATCTCCTGCCTAGAAGTAAAATGACATTCATGAAGGAAACATGGAAAGTAGCCTTTCTATCGATGACCGGAAGCGCGATGAGGTTGGCTAACGGGGGAAAAAGAGATCATATTATGATAGGAAATATTGCTCAGATTAAAGATACAGCAAAGTGATCCCTGCGTGGGTATTTTTTTTATGAACGTTGCATCCAGACAGAGAAAAACCCAACTATCGCAGATGTCGGGTTTCCTTTGCGTCATCTAATCATTCTGTTGATTCGTCTGGCTTCTATCGCGACTTTTTTACTGTACAGCCTTTTATCCTGTTTGAGTTGCAGCACCTTGGCACACTGGTGCGCCTTTCTCAAAACATTACTGCTGTAGTTGTTTGTCGATTTCAACATCTGATCAGCCCAGCGGTACGCTTCTCTAGCCAAAGTCTCGTTACTATCCTTTGCCTTCAAGCTGATATCCAACAAGGTCTCGCTCAAGCTTCTGCCCAAACCGGCACTCCTCCAGGAAGAAAAGAGTTTGAGCTCTGGTTCGCACTGCTTGACGCTCGCAAAAGCCTGGACCCAATCCTGCTTGAGCAAATGGATTTCGGCCATTTTTAGCCAAAGGAATACCTTGTTAAACGAATCTTTCTGTTCCGGGAGATCTTGTATGAGATAGTGAAGTGCCTTGTCGTACTCTTCCAATTGTTTTGCCTGATGATACAGCAGAGAATAATTCTTTTTGTCAGAGCCGAGCTGCTCCTCTAGCTTCTCCAGTAATTTTCTGGCTTCTGCCATGTTACCGAAATCGCAGGCTCTGTCCATTAATGTAATCAAGGACTCATCCTCGAGATTGGCTGGGTAATTCCTCGCCTTGGATTGAAACCATCGCTCCATATGTTCAGGCGTATACATCGTTGCCAGCTCCTCTCTCTTATCCTGAAAGAAAGAGCTGGTTCGGCACAGATCGTTCTCTTCGATATACGCGATCGCCTCTTCAATCCCCGCCGAAATGATATACTCGGTATCAAAACCATAGTAGGTATCAAAATTGCTTAATTTTGCCCGTTCAAAAAGTGGGATATGGGTAACATCCTTGCATTTCGCCAACAAATAAGCCACGATGTCCATCGATTCATAAAATCCCTGATACGGATGAGACTTATGCATCTCAATCTCTTGGCTCATCAAATAGTACAGGAGCTCCTTGTCTGCTTCCGTCACAGTCTGATCGTATTGAAGCTGAACGATCAAGGCGTATCTTTTCAGCCCGTTTTTGTCATAACCGTATGCATCCTTACATTTGCTGTATGCAAAAGAGCCCCAGAGGTCTTTGGCATGTTTGATCAATGGCAATTGCTCGGGTATTTGGTTGATTTCCATATGCGATTCTCCTCTCCCTTGAATGGGATAGCCACACCTTGCTCATCTTTTTCCATTCTAACCGTCAACAATTGACAATACAATTTTCAAAATGGTTAAATGTAACATGTTTACATTTCTTCAGGAGGTGCACAAAATTGGAGCAACAACCACCATCATCATCGGTACCGACAGAGTTTTCTCCTCTCGCCCAGCAAGAGCCACCAAAAAACATGGGAGATTTATCGAAATCGTATGACAGGGCGACGATTTTTTTCACGAGATGGGGAGCCCATGTTCTTGATTATATTCTTCTCGCTTGTTTTCTAACCGGCTTTCTCTCGCTTGGGGTTTCCATCACCAAAGACGCCAACAGTCTCTATTTCTTCATCCTAGCCGCCATTATCCTATGTTCTTATTATGTACTGTTAGAAGGACTTACCGGATATACGATCGGAAAATTTACGTTCCGCATCATTGCTGTCAATGAGGAAGGACGGCCACCGGGGTTATGGAAATCATTTATCCGTTCCCTCATTCGTCTATTCGAAGCAAATGTATTTCTTCTAGGCGGGTTGCCGGCCGGTATCTGTGTGTTGGCTTCCGACAAAAGACAACGGTTAGGCGATCTGGCAGCGAATACATACGTCGTGAAAGTGAAGGATCTGAACAACGTCAGCAAAAAGCAAACAACCGTACTCGCTGTTGTCTTTTCCATCGTAGCCGTTTTATCCATCATTGGTATGATTTTTGGGATAATCAGTCTCGCATCAAGAACGCCTTCCGAAGAAATTTTCTATAGCAAGGATAAAAAGTTTCAAATAACAGCCCCTTCGGATTGGAGCAAGGATTCCACCCTTCACGATGAAGCAGATATAGAAATCTCCAATCGTTTTAGCGAAAAGTATGTATTGGTCCTGTCAGAATCGAAACAGGATTTAGATAGTTCATTCACACTTCAAGATTATGCCCAAGCCATTGAAGCAAACCTTCAAGAGGCAGTAGAAAATGTATCCATTGATAAACAGATTCGTACGGTAGTCGACAATCAGGTGGCCACCCAATTCAATGCCAAAGGCGAAGTAGACGGCATTAAGGTCGCTTATATTGTGACATTGGTCGAAACGCCTACGCATTTTCATCAAATCATGGCTTGGACAGAAGAAAAAAGGTTCGAGTCCCTCAAGCAAGAACTGCAAAAGGTCAGTGCAAGTTTTCGCGAGGTAAAATAGCGACAGAACACAGAAGCCACCTTCATCAGGTGGCTTCTTCCCGGTACTCAGAAAACATTTTTCAGTTTTTATTCCTCACTGGCCTTTTTGTTGGCTACTTGATTCCCCCATGGAGGTTCTGCTCTCATCAAGTGCCGTACAAAATACTCCCATTTTCTGCGGATAAAGTACGGTTCCAAAGAAAATCCGTGATGTCGGTTGGGCAAAATCAACATGTCAAAATCTTTATCCGCTTTAATCAATGCATCCGCCATCCGAATTGTTTGGGAAGGATGCACATTTTCATCCATATCCCCACTCACCAACAAGAGCTTTCCTACCAGATTCGCTGCTAGACGAGCATTATCTTGATCTCTGTACAAGACTGGATCATACAGCCCTTGATAACGTTCTGCCCATGCTGCTATATACAGCCGTTGATCATGATTCCCACTCGCGGAAACAGCAACCTTGTAACAGTCAGGAAATGAGAGCATGGCCCTTGTCGAAGCGTAACCTCCCCCTGACGATCCCCAGATACCTACCCGGTCAACATCCACAAATGGGTAGCGCTCTGCCAATTCCCTAACCGCTGTTACATGGTCAAGTAAGCCTCCTGCTTCCTCCAATTTTCCGTCTGAGATGTCATGGAACGCTTTCGAACGATAAGGTGTTCCCATTCCATCCAGGATCAATACGACAAAGCCCAATTGCGCCAATGATTGCCCACCCCCCAGCGGGTCATGGCTTCGGCCGGGATCGAGTGCGAAAGCTTTTGGTGTATTGATGATCTGTGGTCCCCCGTAAATGTAATCGACAACCGGATATTTGCGGGAAGGATCAAACGGGAATGGGCGCAGCATCACCCCATAAAGATCGGTAACGCCGTCTCGTGCTTTGACGGTAATCCTTTCTGGAAATTGGTACCCCATCTCGAGCAGCATTTCCACATCAGCGTACTCCAATTCGCGAATCAAGCTACCATCTACCGAACGGAGGACAGTAACAGGCGGTAAATCAACTCGCGAAAACGTATCGACGAAATACTTCATAGTGGGAGAAAACACAACATCATGCTCTGCATCCTCTGGCGTCAGCAACGACAGACCAGTTCCATCCAGGCGAACACGATACAGATGTTGATAGTAAGGATCGCGCCCCTCTTCTAGCCCTCCTCCGGTGATATACACCCATCCCTGCTGCTCGTCCACTGCCATCAGCCTACGTACCGTCCAGGGACCCGATGTGATCGGATTGCGAATCTCTCCCGTTTTGCCATCACAATGGTAGAGGTGGCTCCATCCATCACGCTCTGAATGCCAGATGAACGAACCGTCGGCCAATAATCGAATATTCGGATTGGAAGCTCCGAGATTATGCAGGTCTTGGTTCAAAAACGTATCGCTTTCTTCCCGCAGTAACGTGCAAACCTCACCGGAGCAAGCATCCGCTACGGAAAAATCGACAGAGCGGGCATCACGGGACATCCGGGTGATATAGATCTGTTTACTGTCGGATGACCATCCAGCCATTTGCATCCCCGGAGTGAGGGGTGAGACTGGACATGCCAGTAAAGGCTCGCTTTCAATCCGGACTGTGGTTCGCCTTTCCAGATGACAGATGACCAGCTCAGCCAAAGGTACGTGTTGATCGCCAACGAGTGGATAACGGTACGAGTGCAGTACCGGTCTGACTCCTTCCCCTTTCGGAACAGATTGGATCAGGTGCATCTCACGTACCTTTCTTTGGTCAAGACGGTGGGTCAGCAGCATCTTTGAATCGGGTGACCAAATCACCACTGGAGGAGACTTACTGCCATTCAATCGCTCCGCCACTGTCGAGAGCCGACATTCAGGTTGGGTTCCGTAATCATAGTATGCCTTGCCGTCATGGGTTAGCCTGATACGCCTTCCGGTTTCGAGTGAGCGAACATACAAGTTGTGATCATATACGAACGCCACCCATTTTCCATCTGGAGACGGCAGTTCATCCATCGACGGCTTTTTAAAATGATGTAAGGGCTTGCAGTTGTATTCCTGTAAATCACAGCTCCAAACAGTACCGCCCACCTCAAACTGGAATGCCGATCCACTCTGGGTAAACATAAGTTCCCCAAGTGGCAATGTTTCTGCATCATACGTTTTGCCTGCACTATCTGACAAACAGACAGCTAGTCGTTCGTGATCGAATGCTGGCTGACTCGTATTCTGTTCAGCATCCACGATCACATATTGCCTCCCAGTACCCTTTTCCAGACGTATTTCACGGATGTACCAGAACTGACTCCCGCTAATCCACCGCGGCCTGACAAAAGCATTGAATACGGCGTCGTAATAATTGGTGGGATGCAAGCGTTTTGCCCTCTCATACTGTTCCCATGTGACAACATTCTCCATGTCAATCCCCCTCTTTCAAAGTGAGATACAAGAATCATGTGCTTCACATTTTTGAACAAAATTTTTCCTTATTTATCCATTTGCTACATGCATATGTAAAAAGCGGGATAATATATCTCCGAATTTGCTTTTTTAGCACCTGACACATGATTTATTTTCAAAAAGAAAGAGGCGATCTCTCGCCTCTTCGCTCTAACATAGATTACTCCGCTTCCGCTATCATCGTTTGGTTTCTACCTGATCTCTTCGCCTTGTACATAGCCTCGTCTGCTACATGTAGCAGATCTTCAGCAGTAACAGCATGAGAAGGATAGTGCGCAATGCCTAGTGACACGGTTAGCCGCTGTCCGATTGGGTTTGTGCTTGTTTCTAAGGCTTGGCGTATTCGTTCGGCCACCTGATAGGCCTCCTCCAAGCCAGCATGGGAAACAAGGACAACAAATTCTTCACCCCCAAAGCGACAGCTGACATCGTCAGGCCGAATTGAGGAAGAAATGATTTTCGCAAAATGCCTCAATACTTCATCTCCAGCCGGATGGCCATATGTGTCATTAATAGCTTTAAATCGATCAAGGTCCATCATCATAATAGAAAAAGGGATTTGCTCCGCCATCCATTTTTGCATGGTTTCCTCGAGCGTCCTTCGGTTCGTTAGCCCTGTCAAAGGATCTGTTCGAGCATCATGGGCCAATTGCTCCGTCTGCTTTTTGATATCGCTCAAGGCAAAGTGAATGGCACGAGATAACAGCTCGGCCTCCCGATTCCAATGCTGGCTACCCTCAGAGAGTTCCACCTCTTCTCTCCCGGCCTTACTCACAAGATTGGCCAAGGATACGAAAGGTTTCGCCACTTTGCGGGCAAGCCCGATCACAACTAACATTAATAATAAAAAGGGGGGCAACGTATACAACAACACGGATTGAATATCACGATTTAATTGTTCTTGAACAACACTGATAGGTGACACGACAACGACACCCCAGTCATTCGCCGGAACCTTTACGTACGCGGCTAATACCGTCTGTCCCCTCAAGTTGACGATCTGTTCATAGCCGCTTTTCCCTTGAATCAGCTTGCGTACGGCTGGATTGGCACTGATATCCTCTCCGATCCGGTTTGGATCACGGTGGAACAACAAATGACCATCAGATCCTACGATGTAAAAAGAGGAACCTAGTTCGTCTGTTGGATTACTTCCAAAGATCGTATTCAAAATGTTATCCTCGTGAAGATAAATCGTTCCCCCGATAAGCCCCCGGTAAATCCCATCTTTATCAAATATGGGTTCGCTCATCAATACAATGAGTCGCTTCGTACTTGATGTTACGTAAGGTTTGGAAATGTATGGCTTTTTTAAAGCTAATGCCGTTTTCGCCGTTTCCGTTTTAACATAGCTTCCTACTGTACCAATAGATCCGGGAGACACACTTTGAACACGCCCCGTTTCATCTACCACGGTAACCGAATTAAAATAGTTGTTTGTACGACGGATCAACTCAAGCTTGGAATATACCTCATCCGCATTCATCTCGTTCCGATTGGAAAAGGTGCTTGCCGAATACTGTAAGCTACTGCGCATGGATTTAATCAAAGCATCTAGGGTATGACTCATTTTGATTGCACTCGTATGATTTAAGGTCAAAGTCGTGTTAATCAGTGCCTGTTTTTTGGATTGATAGAATGAGATAAGGAGGATAGTGACAGTCAAGACAACGGATAAAGAGACTAGTCCTGTTAAAAGTGTCACTAGACTAATCTTTTTCGGGCGGTTTGCTCTTTTTAGTAAGACAGGCATTGGATGCCCCCTTGTATTTGGCATATAGCAGTTAGGCAATAAATAAAAAATAGTCTAACACTTGATAATATTCATTTCAAGTATACAAGAAAGTTCAAGCAACGATCTTGGCTTGGGGACATAAAAAATCCACCTTTGTCAGGTGGTGGTTTGTATTACAACATTATCTAGGAGACCCGAAAGCTTTGTCTTCTCATCCACATCGTTGCAACCCACTTTTCCCCATGGATCACTTGTGCACCTGCATGCAAAGTGAATTCGTTTAATTCTTGATTCCTGTAAAAATATTCAAAGTAGACAGCCATGCCTTTGGTTGGGAAAACAGATAAATGAAGCAAAGGGAACACCGTTTCACCGCCTTGCTCCACATCATTCAAATACATCACGAGCGTACTAATGCGATTGTTCGTACTTGCGCGACTCGTTTCTGCAAAGAAATCATAATGAGGTTTATATTCCTGGCCAGGGGTATATCGTAGAACTTGCAAACCATCGCCATGCTCAATCGGAATGTTCATGATTTGAGAGATTCGCTTCTCGATCCTTGTAATCGTCTCCGTCTGCTCGCAGAACACCCCGCTGCTCGTCCGAATAGAATTGACTGAACGATCTTCGCCTATTTTTGAGCGTTGCAATCGTTCTCGAGAATGTTCGATTAGCTCATCGCATTCGTGATCACTAAGCACATTTCCTAACACGGCAACCAGCGGTTCCTCATATTTGGCAAGAATTCGAATCTCTCGATCTTCTGTCTTGATCCTATTTCCGGTATGGTCAAATATCGTCCTTTCTTTCCCTGTCGTGTGCCCTATCATCCCTATGCACCCCATATATATGACATCCGTCGCAAAAAATAGAATACCATAAAATGGGTAAATCCAATCAACAAACTTTTGAAAAGCACAAACATTTTTAACTATAGAAAAAGCACCTTCATTATGAACAAAACCCGTCTCCTATATGGGAAGGGACGGGTTTGTAAATACTCTGGCTAAGTAGCATCTGTGAAAAGCTATTCTCATGCCTCTTTTTGTTTTTGAACGTGGTACAAATTCTTCCGGAAAACACTGATCATGTATCCGCAAACCCCACCTATTAGAGAAGGCAGCACCCAGCCCAAACCTACGTCATACATTGGAAGGTACTGAGTAAAAAAATGATGGGCAAAACTGTTTTCGAGTCCAGCAGCCTTTAAGCCATCAAACAGACTAATCAGAAAAGTCAAAAGTAAACTTCCTTGATACACTTCTGGCCGGCCCTTGAATGCTTTGTGCAGAAATGTCATGAAGAGTAACGAGATCGCAATCGGATACATCGTCATTAAGATCGGAACGGAAACCTTAATGAGTTGCGTTAATCCAATATTGGCAACGAGTGTACTGAAAACAGACAAAATAACCGCGAATTTTTTGTAAGAGATCTTTGGAAACAAGGAATGAAAAAACGAAGAGCAGGCTGTAATAAGCCCAACGCTTGTAGTCAAGCATGCCACTGTAATCATTAATCCCAATAAAATGGCACCATAAGAACCAAAGTAGTAATTCGAAACTTTCGCCAAAACCTCAGCGCCATTTTCTAAGTGGCCCAACTTTTCTACACTAGAGGCACCCATAAAGGAAAGTGCGGTATAGAAAAGAGCGAGAAGTAAGCCGGCTATCATTGTTGCTTTAGCACACGTAGCCAAAACTTGTTTTTTGGCAGTAACCCCTTTTTCTTTAATCGCATTCACAATGATCATTCCAAAAACAAAAGCAACAAGCGCATCCAATGTTAAATACCCTTCTTGAAAACCCTTGAAAAATACATGGGATGTGTAATCTGCTTGCGGGGCTTGAAGGGCTCCAATTGGATAAAGAATAGCCGTTACTGCAATAATTCCGATAAATGTTAATTTAATCGGAGTTAAGATTTTTCCGACTACATGGATAATTTTCATAGGATTGAGCGATAAGAAGCAGGCAATTGTGAAAAACACGATGGTAAATAGAATCAGCGGTGCCGAACCTGCCTGTTCTGATAGGAAAGGCTTTATCCCAATATCAAACGATACATTGCCAGATCTAGGTATCGCAAAAAACGGACCGATTGCTAGATACAGAACAACGGTGAATACCATTCCGAATACGGGATGCACGCGACTGGCTAAGGAGCGCAAGTCGTCTACTCCCGAATAAACAAAGGCTGTGATTGCTAGCAAAGGCAACCCAACCCCTGTAACCAAAAAACCTGCATTGGCTATCCATACATTTGTTCCTGCTAATTGGCCAAGCATTGGTGGAAAAATTAAATTACCCGCTCCAAAAAACAAAGCAAATAACATGAATCCGATCGTAACTACAAAAGAAACTGGTGCTTTCTGTGACACAACAATCCTCCTAATTATTCTCTATCTCTCATTCTTACATGCTCATGCAGATGGCTGCTAACCCAACCCTCATTTATTCATTCTGATACTATACTCCAAATAAACATTCTTTTCAAACACATGATAACTCAAAGCACCGCTCGCAAGAGAAAGACACTCCGAGTTGTCAAAAAACCAAATTTACATCCCTGATACAGTTTACTACAAGCACCCATATATCGCATCTGGAAGTACCTTCCCTAGAAAGCACCAAAAACTTTAAAAATATTTCAGAAAATATTTATTTTTCTTAACTTGAAATACATTGGCAATTTTCCTTATAATTACATTCAAACCTATTAGTTCCATTACTCTGGAAAGGAGGTGTAAACACATGAAAAAAGTCGTAAAAGTAGCAGTAAACAAGAATAAACAAGTGCAAGAAATGAAAGCGTTGAAATGGCGCGTAGTTGTTGATGTTTGCTTGTAAGAGAGCCAAAAGGCATGCATGCTTTCCATAAAATGATAAAAGTTAGGAAGGACGGGATTGCCCATGAAAAAGGTAGTGAAAGCACAACTTTCTAACAATCAAAACGTTCAAGAAATGAAATTGCTTTTCCATCCAATTATGACACTTGCGTGTAAAAAGTAATCAATTGTTCAAGAGCACCTCGTGTGCTCTTGAATTTTTTGTAGAAAGTTCTCGCTTTCCATGCAGTAAGCAAACATGACGGGATGGTGCAGATAATGAGTCAAGCGCATTTGTTGGAAAGATATCATCAGTTGAGAGAGCTTGCCGAGGACGCAGATGCATGGCTAGAATCAGAGATCGGTTCCGATCTTTGGGTGGATGGAATTAACGTATTTTTAACGGTATCAACAGAGGATTTTGTTGAGGGACTTGAGCGATTCGAGGGTAATTACGGATTTAAGAACGATGGAATTGTAAGCACTATACGTCAATTTCAACATTATTGTAGAGATGCATCTGCGGAAGGTGAATTCCCTTTATACCAGGCTCTAGCAGTTGGGATGACCTGGTTGAGCTTACAGCCTCAAATAAACGGCAGCTATTTCAACTTGCCCGTTCAAATTACCAATCACTCCATCGCTTTGTTGTTAAGCCCAACCTATTTAGCTGTTTGGGCACATAGTTACAATGAGGGGATTGGATTATACTTAGATTTACATTCGACGCTACCCACATTATTCCGACCGGAGCATGGACGGATTTATCAAAATGCAGGATCGTATTTGGAGGGAACGCACATCAAGTTTCCTTTTCAAAATTACTTCCACGAAATTGCTCATATCCTCTTCTTCCATGACGTCTATCAACGTGTGCTAGGGAGCGTAGATGAATGTAGAAGCTACTGGACACATATCGAGGCATGCATTTACGGACTCGAGGAACAAGTGCTCGCTGAAATGATGGAAGTCCAACCAGATTTGCATGCCATCGATGATGGATTCGGAAGCAGTAAAGGTTTCGAGGAATTTATCTCTTATCGCTTTGGAATTCTTGGTGCTCAAGAAGATAGATCGATACCAAAAGACACAGTTCGAACGTACATCAAAAGAAGTATGCAATTAGGCGAAGCTAATGAAAACATCCCTGATAATGAGGTGAAAGCGAGGATTCTTGCTAGTCATAAACTAGATCAGGAACGTTTAGAAGAGCTCGATACTCACTGCAAGTCATTTGCTACGGCATTGCAGGTACATAGCTTGTGGGGAATCAAAAGCTATCGACGAAACTCGATTCCAGCGTTTCGTGAAGTGGTAGAGTTACTCTCTCCTGATGCGTACTGTCTGCAAAAACTCGAAGAATCTATGCGGCCAGATTCATGGGGGACATTAGAGGATTTGTTATCAAAAAATCCGTTCGATGAGATATGCTCGCAGACGAGGGAAAAGAATATTCAAGTTTGGAACTGGCGTGATACCCTGTCTCGTTTGGCAGAAATGCGCGGATATTTGGCAAGCACCGATGAATCTGGTCACGGTGAGACCAATCAAGAGCTATTTCAGATAGCAAATCGTTTAGCTAGAGTCATTCACGAGGAGAAACAAAAAGAGGGCCCGGCAGAGCAGCATGAAAGCCAGTACGCGGACATGAAACGAGAAATTAGCGAAGCATTAAACCGATTACCTAACGTGGAAGTACGCGACCATTTGCACAATCTTCTTTCCAAACCCTATTACTTTGTATTAGAGCCCAATTAATAGCTGACGATGAGTCAAAGACCGGCGATATTTCCTATGCTGGTCTTTGTTTTTTTATGTAACGTATACATATCCCGCGATGGCATTCAGATTTTATCCTTTTTTTAGAAATCGTTTAGGGTTTGTTTTGAACTTGCGTTTAGGATGGGGGTAAGACAAATGATTCAGATGGGAGCGGTTTTTGCATGCTTGAGATGAATAAAAAGATCCCCCTTCCCCCTTATTTGGTTCTCTCTTTCCTTGGAAAGCTGCCCGTACATCTACGTTGGATTTGTCTCGGATTATACCTCATGATCGTTGCGCAGTTCCTTACCGTTATTTATTCCTCTCACTTAGGACTCCTCTCTGCGCTTCACCCGGTTATTGCCTTGTTTCTCTTCTGGGGCTCTCTCACCACATTAAAACATGCTCATAATGTAGGGAGGAAGAAGGCATGAGACTCCCAAAAATTTGGTGGGTATTATTTCTTGTATCTCTAGTGGTTATCGTTCCATTTATGTTTCCTTATTTAACCTTTGATTCTGCAAACAGTCGAATCACGATTATTCCCGGCACTGTTCAGTATCCTTTATTAGTTGCTCATATCGTGTCTGCTTTCATTGCTCTTCTCACTGGCTTTTTCCAGTTTGTCGATCGAATTCGCCTGAAGAACCCAAGGATACATCGTTTTCTTGGGAGAGTTTATGTGTACAGTGTGTTTATCAGCGGACTCCTCTCTTTAGCGAGTATCTTTTATGCAGAAGATTTCATGAAGGCAACAAGCTTCCTGATCTTATCTTTGGCTTGGCTATTCACTTGCTGGAAAGGGTACCGTACCGCCATCAACAGGCAATATGAGGAACACCGAAAATGGATGATTCGCAGTTTTGGAATGACACTGGTTGCCGTAAGCGCGCGTCTGTTGGTGCCAGTATTACTCCTTCTGTATTTTATACTGCACGGTTTTTCTCTTCCGCATGGGATGGAAACGGTCATTGCAGAGGTATTGAATGTAAACATTTGGGCTGGGCTTATTCTTAATTTTGTTATTGTGGAGTGGGTTATATTGAGGAAATAGAGTTGCTGAGTCACGCCACATGAGTGATGGAGTGGTAGCGCAAAGAAGGACTGTCTCGATCGTTGAATCGGGACAGTCCTTTTTGTAGATCGGTATTCGTCAGACATGGCTTTTCACCCAGGAATCAGCAAACTAACGAGGAAAGTAACCTAGAAGTAAGAGTTCCGATGCAGACTGCGTTTGCTTTTTTCAAGTGTCTTGATCAGCAAATATTTTTGTACGCCCTTGGATTCAGCAATGGCTAGTTGACCGTATTGTTCTGCTTCTGCCATGTTTCCTTGGTGATAGGCCACTTCAGCATTGAGTAACAACTGGTAGATACGGTTTTTGATTGCGGAGCGGTGTTGATTGTAGGCATCTTGGTTGTTTTTTAGTAGTGCTAAATGTGCGGAGTAATAGTTTCGATGCTCGATTGAATCAATCTTGCCGAGTGCTTTTTCTACCAGATCGTAGTTGCCGCGATGGAGTTCTACCACTATGGTGATGTAGGCGCGAAGTTTATCGGATGTAATTTTTGCTAGTTCTTTCTCGGCTTCCGCCTCGTTGTCGTGTAGATAGGCGTACAAGAAACGATAGTAAGGTTGTTTTGAATGTTTGACGTAGCGTTCAACTGTTTTCATGTTGGTGCTGAATTTAAAAATATAGAGGTCTTTGCTGATGAGAAGGACGAAAGCGATTATGAAAAAAGTGATCCATACGATTGGGGTAGGTTCTATGTCTAGGAAGGAGATTGTGATGCCACCTGCGGCTCCGAGGAGGAGCATGGTTAGTAGGTTGCGTAGAGTGGAAGACATGGTGGTGCTCCTTTGGTTTTGAGATTATTCTTTTAGTTTAGCATAAGAGAGAGACCCTGCACCCAAAAATTGGGCGAGGAGTCTTTAGTGGGGTTTATGAAACGCTTCTCATAGCTGTCCAAAGTTTCTCACATCAATGCGCCCAGCGACTAAAATAGCATACCAACCCCCAATGTATAGAGAGCAGTTCCCCCATAAACACAAAAAAGCCACCCTCATCAGGTGGCTTCACTTTATGTATTTTGGTGGAGGCGGGTTAACACCTCTAATAACCCTGTCCATTAGCACAATAATTTTATTCAAGAAAGACTGTTGATAATTTAAGATGAAGACCTTGTATTTTTTTGAAATTATTGTTAGCGTAAACGTATAAATCTTCCGGCGGTGAAAGATAGTGAATATTGTCGAACCGATAAGAGATCCAGGAAAGATCCTAAAGATTAAGAAGTTGCTTAAACAGCGTTCAACTAGAGATTACTTTTTGTTTGTATTTGGTATAAATACAGGATTGCGAATTTCTGATATTCTAAAATTAAAAGTGAGTGACGTGCGAGGTAGAAGCCACTTATCAATAAGGGAAGAAAAAACAGATAGTAACTTGCGCCTAAAGTTTAATGACTATTTGGTCGAAGAAATAGATGAATATACAAAAGAAATGGAAGATAAGGACTACCTATTTCCTTCTTCTAAAAGAGATAGTCCCATTACAAGGGTAAGAGCTTATCAGATTCTTAATGGAGTAGCAAAACAGGTCGACTTAACAGAAATTGGGACACATACTTTAAGAAAAACTTTCGGCTATCATTTCTATAAAAGAACAAAAGACATTGCAATATTACAAGAAATTTTCAATCACAATAATGCAAATGATACTTTAAGGTATATCGGGATTCATCAAGATATGTTAGATGGATATATGAACGATTTTCATCTTTAATACAGATAAAAAATTATGAGCACCCTTGTAAAAAAGGTGCTCTTTTATATGTAAAATTATGAAGGTTTATTATTGGTGGAGGTGGAGCTTATAGGTACGTCGCCACAACAAAGAAGATAAAGATTATCAAATATCAGGCTCACTCCCCAGCTGTTGCATCATTGTTCGAAGTTGCCACTCAATTAAGCTAAACTAATACAATCGCCGCTTCCGCGAACCTCGGATAAGCGGCGATTGTGTTTACACCCCGTATACACCCCCTGTTAAACCTCTAAATCTCAATTATATACAGCTTACATAAACTTACTACTACAATCTCTGAATTCGTAAGATTCCATACATGCCTCCTAAAATGCAACCCTAATCCCTTTGTTACGTAGTACAAAGTAAAATAATCCAAAAAAAGGGCGATTTCTGTGAAAAGAACACCTATTCTTCAACTGTTTACTCTGTTTCTAATTGAATGCCATCGGATTATCCAATTGGCTTATAAGAATGAAAAGCCACTAAATCGATTTAATGGTTTGTTACTAAATTTTTCATTTTGTTTGTTGCTATCGCTCCCTATTAGTCTTTTTGTTTCTCTAATTGAATTATTTATGTACAACTCTCATCATATCGACGTATCGATAACAGACCTATATTTGTTGTTGCCTCCCTATATTTTATTTTTAGGTTTCTTTTGTTCCTATATGTTCTTAAATCTACAACATAAAAAATTCAGTATGCCCTACACAATCTATTTTGTTATCTGTCTTTTCAGTCGAATTCGATTGTTTCTTGAAATTGTGATCGCTCTAGTATTCATTACATTAAGCACTGTAACCATAACTTCTTGCTTTGCCTTTATTCTTTATAAGGTTGTTGTCCCACCAAATAATATAAATTCCTTCTTGGGGACACTTATCCTTGGTTCATTTCTAATATCAATATCCATTTATGTTGAACTAACTCTCGACAAATTGAAACGTTATATTAGACAATTTGTTACATACTTTTTGCTTTTCCTCTTTGCGATAGTTTGGGGATTCCTTCAATTCATTTATTATTTAAACGGAACACTGGATTTGGGAAACATTTATAATATTGCTGTATTAATAGGTAGTCTTATTTTGTCACTTCCAACTGTGTTAGATAAAACTAGACAATGCCTTGAAGAATTAAAAGAGAGACATAAAACCGAATTTCAAACAAACTGGGACTCTCTATTGGAAAATGAAAGTTCTCTCAAAAAAAGAGTTCCCTCCTTCAAGGCTTACATGTGGGTTTTAAGATCAATTTGGCTGCAAGGGAAATACGGAAAAATCCTCATAATTTTGTGGGCTATTTTTTCTTTCTGCCTCATTTTCGTTTGGCATGATGACGTCCGTAGTTTTTTTGATTGGGTACAACAGCATACTGACACATTTATTAAGTGGTTAGTCTCTATTTGGGTTTCTATATTTAGAGACGAAAAAGTTGCTATGGGTGCTTTTCTTTTTCTCGCCTCGGTTTCCTTTATAATATACAAGTTTAGAAAATTAAAAGGTATAAATAAGTATCTAACTTGGTATGGAAGAATTCAGCATTATGAACATCTTTCAATAGCAATAGTGTTCCTCTTTATGTCATTAATGCTCGTGAATTCTTTGCCTTCAAGAAGATTCACTTATGCCTTTTTGACTATTTTCTTTCTTCTCGGTATCTTAAGTTTCATTAGAAGCAAACTAGAGAAAAAATCACCTGAGATATGGACGATTTTTAAAGAAGGAGAAGAAATGTTTAAAAATGGTGATTATCAAAAAGCGTTAAATATTTTTTCAATATGTCTATCTAACAAAATTAAAGAATTTGAATCAACAGCATACATGGGTAGTTGTCAAATGCATATGGAAAACTTTAAAGAAGCAATATCTTATTTTAAGGCAGCTCTGTCAAAATCGCCAAATAATGAGGAAATTACTTTAGAACTTGTTTGGGCTTATATTTTTGATAATCAATATGATATTGCTTATTCCGAACTCCAGCGTTTCCTTTTTATTTATCCTAACTCGACTAATGCACAATTTTCTCTTGGTATTTGCCAACAAGAAATGGGAGAGCATCAGGAGGCAATACAAACCTTCACTTCACTTTTAGATACTTTTCCAGAAAAGGAGGATTTACACAACCGTATTGGGCTAAATCTTATGTTAATCGGTGAAAAGGACGAGGCACTTTCAGCGTACAAAAAAGCTATTGAAATGAACCCATCATTTTATGTTGCTTATTATAATCAAGCATATATCTATGCTGGGGATGGGCGTTTCAATGAGGCTTTGGAATTATTAGAGCAGTCACTATCCATCAACCCCATTGAAATTAGTACTTTAAAATTGAAAACTGAATTATTAATTGAACAGAATGAACTTTTAAAGGCGAAAACTATTGTAGATACCATCTTGAATAATTACCCAAATGACGATGAGGCTTTAATGTATGAAGAGTATTTAAAAACTCAAGTTAAAATAAATGAACAAGTAGAATCAAATATGTAGAAAAACTCCCTTGAAGGGAGTTTTTTTAAAAACTTATCCTATATATTTCCTGATTAATCCATAGAAACAACGATAATTTGTATATTTTTAAGGAATTCCACGACTCCATTAATATCTATCTCATTTGAGATATGCATTTTCATATACAACTTTTGAGGTAAGAAAGCACTATATTTCGAATGAAAAAACTCGTCCTCTCGTGTAAAAGCAATTAACTCTTCTGCCCGCCACTCTTTTTGAGTAATTTGATTAAATCTTTCAAGCAAGTCAAAGGAACCCGTAATTTCTATCCTTCCAAATTCATCATACATTTTGACTTGTACTTCCAGTGAACGCAGCATCCACACCAATGTCCTAGCAATTTTGGTTCCTGTATACCCCTCAAAAAAATAACTGTCTCTTTGTTTCCAAACAACCCTCTGCTGTGGTTCAACGTTGTTTAGATGGTATGCCCTTCTGATGTCTTTCAGCTCACCCAATGCTTCCTCATTTATATAACCAAACTTATCATCTGAACAAAGAATCTCATGCATTTTCTCTGATATTTTGGAGTGTATCTTACTACCATCCCCAAAGTATCTTGGTGGATTTGCATTGACTGCTGTTGTAACGTAAACCTTCCCTTTGCTCTCTTCAATAGCTTGGATAGTCCACAGTTTTCCTGCAAGAATAATATTGTCTCCTTCATTAATAAGCCACTTTTTATCCAATTGTCCTATTTTTTTAGCTCCATTTACTACTTCATATTCTTCCGATGTCATAAAAACCGAGTAAAAATCTTTGTCACGTAATATTCGTTCGCCATCCAGTCCTACAATTAACTCTTGGCTTCCATTAATTAATTCGAGGATATCATTATTTATCATGTGATGGATTAACATTCTGATATCGTCAGTAGGTAACGAATAGAATACATGGTTTCCATTTAAATGTTTAATTAAGTCAGTTTCCGTAATTCCATTATACTCTTGGCAAATTGACATTATCTGTTGAAACATAATGTCATACGGCATAGGATACCCTTCAGATGCTTCAACCCACTTCTCCAATAGCAGCTCCATCACAGCTAGTGATTGTAACAGGCTATCCTGATTGGTCGTATATAATTGCAGATACTGATTCGTGTCTTTCTTTCTACCTGAACGACCAAGCCGTTGTTTCAGTGACGATACAGTAAATGTACTATCGACTTGGACTACCAATTCTATTTCGCCAATATCAATCCCTAATTCTAGTGAACTTGTTGCAACAACACTCTTTGGAGCAGATGAATTGGCTATTGTTCTTTCAACATATTCACGTTCCTGTTTATCTATGGAAGAGTGGTGGGCGTAATAAGTTTCTCCAATATTTTCTCGCTTTGCTAATCGGTTCAAAAATACAGTAGTTTCTTCGACTTCCCCTCGACTGTTGCAGAAAATGATTGATTTACTTTCCCTTGTAAGCTCCCTCAAATCCTCAAAAAATTCTACTCGTTTCTTAAAACCTTCGTCACTTTGAAAATGCATTAAGGAGTAGTTTAGCTCTTTATCATTTCCGGGGGACTCTACAATTTCTACATTATCTGTGTCACGATAGTTGATCCAAGAACGAACGAAGTCAAAGTTATCTATTGTTGCCGATAATCCAATAATTCTAGGTCTACTTTTACAATAGTTCTCAATCCGTGATAACAGAGATCGCAGTTGAACCCCACGCTCTGTATCTAAGAAAGAGTGAATCTCGTCTATCACGATAAACTCAACTTCTGAAAATATACGTTTTATGTACTCAGTTCGATTAATAAACAGACTTTCTATTGACTCAGGTGTGATTTGAAGAATACCTGCTGGTGAATGAATAAATTTTTTCTTCTTCCCTTGATCAACATCTCCGTGCCAGCGATGAATGGGTACATGGATATGCTCACAAAGCTTCTCAATTCGCTCAAACTGGTTATTTATCAGTGCTTTTAGTGGTGATATATAAATTACTTTTAAAGATTTCTCAGCTGTTGATTCAATTAGTGTGAGGATAGGTAAAAAAGCTGCTTCTGTTTTACCAGAAGCAGTACCTGAAGAAATCACAATATCTTTATTCGTTTGGATAATTGTTGGGATAACCCTTTCTTGAATCGGGGTAAATTTATCCCATTTCATATCCCATATTTTTTTCTGCATACTTTTTGACAACAAATAAAACGGGTTCATACTACCACCTACAAGTTCGTTTTTTGAAATCGGGAATGAACGGATGGCTTTGTGTCATTTGTTGGTGTATCCATGCTTCCAAAAATTTGCGTCTTATCAAAAGTGGGGTTTTGGTGAAGTACATTAAGCGCACCAATAAACTGCCGAACAATATCTCCCGCCGTGAGATTATCTTCTGCCCCGGGTCTTGAATAAAGCGTTTGAATAAATCCCATTATTTCTAATTCGGTTATAGTTTTTTGGTATTCAAAATGGACAGCATGCACATCTCTAATTTTTTGAAGCAGAACAAATGTTTCTTCGTTTTTTAAAGGGGTTAGCTTAATTACTGGTTGAGATAGGTCGCGATACTCAACTGTTTCAAATTGATTGGATTCCAATCTTCTTTTCAGCGCACCATAACTGAAAAGACCTCTTCTTTCATCCTCTAAAAATTCAGGTGTTCCCCCAAAGGTAATATATATGCCTTCTACATTTCCTTGAAGTGTATCATTAAAAATTTTTAATACCGTTTCATAATTCTTCTCTCTTGTTTGAGGATGGGTAATTTTATATAGATTAATGGCTTCGTCAAAGTTGACAACCATTCCAGAATATCCAATCTGTTTAATAAATTGAGACATGACCTTGATATATTCATAGTAATTACTGTCGTCTATAATATCCCTTACACCTAGATCAGAACGGGCTTCCGTTTTAGTAGTGTACTCCCCACGTAACCAACGTAACGCACAGCGCTGTAGCTCGGTGTTATCATGAACAAATCCGTTAAAATACTGAGTTAGCACACGTGCAAAATCGAATCCACCGGTAAGCTCATCCATTTTCGAAACAATTTTGGTAATTTCTCTTTCAACGTCCTTTACGAATTCATCGTTTTCAAAGGATACAGAGCCATAATTTTTCTCCAGAACCACAGCACTCTGCACTTCACTAATCCATTTATCAAGTATCGTAGGTAAAGCATTACCATCAGGAACAGTTGCAATCGCCATATTTTTCATTAATTCAGTATAGGTAGCTACTGCCTTTCCTTCTGTACCGTATAAACGACGTTCAGGTGTAAAATCGGCTTTGGTCACAACAAATTTCTCTTTAAAAGCAATCTGTTGAATCAATGCCTGAATAAAGCTTTTCCCACTACCAAATGGTCCGATAAATAGTTTGATAATGGATGTACCTTTTTTTATGTTCTGTAAATCAAGTAGGATTTGCTTAGCTTCTTCAGCTCGACCTACCATGATATATTCCAGTCCTCTGCTTGGCACAACGCCTCCAGCAAGAGAATTAAGTATCGCTTGGGAATCTTTTTTTCTAATTTTCATTATGCTTCACCAACCTTTAATCTCTCTAAAATATACTCAAACTCTTCGTAAAGTTCGTAATTCTCACTACTTGTTTCCACTAAATTGTCACCTAAAAACATATGAGACTTCTCATTTAGTGAACTGATAAACATACCAGGCATAATCCCTTTTGTTTTGAGCCACTGATTGGCTTCAGTAAAGTCCCTTTTACCACATTCAAATTTAGTTAAGAATTCAATTTCTTCAGCTGTTAATGCTTCAACTAATCCCATATCATTTTCCTCAATTTGCGTATCAAAAATGGAGGATACATCCAGATTCGTAATATTCTCAGTTGATGGGATATCGATTGTAATATTCGTATGTTCTTTATGCTCTCCCGAAGCAACTTCTACATGACCAACTTCGCTTTCCTCGAAAAGCTGTTGAAGTTCGTTGCTCTCCTGCTGTAATTGTTGAACACGTTCAAGGTCTAATGCAAACACCTTTTGCGGTACAATCTCAGTCTCAGGTTGAGGAATTTTACTTCCTTCTGTTTGAGAACTTTTGTCTTGAACCTTTTTAAATCGAGTTTTAGATGCTGAAGTCTTGGAAAACACATCAATCATTCTCTCTTTTAATCCTTCTGGTAGTTTTTCCTCGTCCACTTTGAGTTGTCTTTTCTCGCCTGTAACAATTCTTGTAACATTTTCAGCTAATCTAAATAGAATAGTTACATCATCATATAATTCTTGGGTTGGTCTTAGCTCAATTGTTTCTGTAAAATATTCCCTTTGTGGAATATTCCGCCCAATTACTGCACTCCCAAAGAGATAATTTCTTTGTTTCCCTTTAATCTCTTTGAACCACCTATCCATATAAGTAATACCTTGTTCTTCAAATGCCTCCCGTAACAAAGGAATACTTAGTTTAAACGTCTTATAGATTTTGCTTTTGTTTCCCCTGAAAAACTCAGTCTCACGATACCCGTTGATATATTGTTTCCAGAGAGTAATGGATACGGTTTCCAAGGTATCCTTTTTTCCCAACAAACTATCATATAACGAGTTTGTCCTGACAGCGGTACTTCCCCACTCTTTAGCAAGTTCTTTTTCATCCAACTCGATAAGAAAATCATATATCCAAGACTTCAGATAACGCTCCACCTTGGGGTCTCTTTCCTTATATGCTTCAAGCAATCTCACCAACATGGAAATATTGAAGGCAGCATTTTGATTAAAAGAGTAGTTGATTAACTCATATGTAAAAAGAATTAGGTAACTTAAATCCGTATCCAAGTAGTTACCTTGGAGTACTTGATTTCTCCAATAGAGATACCATTCTTTTTGTTTTTTATTTAAATGGTCAAACGTAGTCCAGTATGACATGAGGGGTTGGTGAACAGCAGGCTTGCCTCTTTCTGTTGCATATTTTATAGAGTCTTTAAGAAAACCTGTTGAATTAGTTGAATATGAAATTTCAAATGTAATACCATATCCTGTTTCAAGTTTCTTCTTCTTTGGATTTAGTATATTTCTGATATCATCAAGGATGTGTTGCGGAGTCTTCAGATGTGCATACTTATCGAGAATAATTTCATTCTCATTGTAAAACAGTCCTGATTTACTCGGTTTTTCAAATATTGTCTTACTGTTGTCCTTTGATTCTACTCGCTCTACTCTTTGTTCTGATGCCTTTATAAAGGGTTCCATTGGAACGATCAGTGGTTTCTCTAACGAATAATTTTTCTCCCTTACCCACTTTCTAATAAAAAACAAGTCTATCCACCCAAGAACAAACGGTATGTATGTCCAGCAAAAGACTAGATATAAAACAGCTCTCTTGTATTTTCCTAAGTAAAATAAGTGCGCTCCGATGCCTCCTAGGAAAATAGCCAATATATAAGCTGTACTCATTGATTTCTGTAATTTCATTTATTTCACCTCAATGGCAAATATTCTCTAGGACTAATTATCTACTCATTACCTGTATTTAACAACTACTGAAATCATTTTTCTCAAGCTCCATTTTCAGGTGTAAATCAATTTATAAAATTGTAAAAACGGCAAAGCCCCTGTTTTAAAAAGAGTTTTGCCGTTTTTTATTTCCTAAATTCTATTTATTTTTAATACTCAATGTTTAAATTACTTGTTACCCCGCTGCTCTAAAATAACCTTCGCAACCTTCAATATCATTGTATGGTCAGTTTTTGGTCTTTTATTCAGAAGTTCCAAAAGTTCCCCGAAATCATCCTCTCTTATAATCGGGTCTAATGAACGGAACAGTTCCTCCAATGACATGTTCAAGCCATTAGAAATCTTATACAAACTATCGATAGACAGGTTCTTCTCGCCCCGCTCCACTTGTCCAATATATTTTTCATGCAGCCCTGTCAGTTCCCCTAATTTCTCCTGACTTAAACCCATTTCTTTTCGTATATTCCGAATCCGCTCCCCGAGCAGTTTTACAATATCCGTCAGACTTACATGCTTAGCGGATTGATTTATTGCGGGGTATGCGGTGCCGCGATGGTTGGTAACCGTAAATTCAGCGGTCGGAGCAAGCTAAAGTATGTAACATATCGCTGCAATCATCGCGATCGAACCAAAGGCTGTACCAATAAGGAGATTCGCCGGGAATACATCGAGAATTATGTAGTTGACCAGCTTCATAAAAATCTACTGTGCGAAGAAGCAATCCCTGAATTGGTAGTCCGGCTCAACGAGTACATTGAGCAAAATGAAGATGAGAGCATGAACGAAATACCAGTGATTCGAGAAAGCAGCTTACGGAAATCGATAAGCAGATTCAGAATATTGTCGATGCTGTTTCTAAGGGTCTTACTCATGCATCATTTTTGTCCAAAATGGAGGACTTGGAATATAACAAAGCCAGTTTGGAAGTGCGGATGAAAGAGCTTGAATTAAAAGAAAAAAGAACAGTGATCACAGAAGAAATCCTTCGTGAACTGTTCTCTCGGTTTAAATCATTCATTGCTGAGAAAAACATTCCTGAAATCAAAAAGTTTATTCAGCACTATGTAGAGAAAGTTGTCGTCCATGCAGAACATGTAGACGTCATTTTTAAACTCGATATTGTGGGTGTATTTTGGTGGAGGCGGGGGGATTCGAACCCCCGTCCGAAAACAGCGATACATGAGCATCTCCGAGCGCAGTCACTCATTTAAATTTCGGTACCGGATTCGCGGAGTGACGCGCTGACCCGTTACCTAGCCTGATTGATCTTCTTCCTTCGGCTCCAGGCGGAAGCCTCCGGCGTATCCCACTAAAGTTGAGCGCTAGTCATGCCACATGGGCGATGGAATGGTAGCGCCTCACTGGTTATTAAGCAGCGAGAGAAAGTTGTTTGTTGCCAGTTAATGGCGTTCCGCGTTGTTGACGAGGTCCGCAGCCCCCCGGCTCGCTTCTCATGCTCTACCATCCCCGTCGAATCCAGAACGCCCCCAGGTAGGTGAGAAAAAGTCTAGGTGAAGAGCCATTAAATCCGCACCTAGACTGTATTGTAACTAACAGTGTATTGGCTTGTTGTTGCTTATTAAATATAGCACAGGCGACAACCAAAACTCAACGTTGATTGCTGCCAAGCCTGCCAGTGCAATCCAATCAACCTTTTTGGCGTTCGCGCAGAGCACGCTCGATATCACGCGCAGACTCTTTTTTCTTGAGGTCTTCACGCTTGTCGTAGTTCTTTTTCCCTTTGACAAGTGCGAGCTCGACCTTGGCCCAACCGCCCTTCAAATAAATGCTGAGCGGGACCAGCGAGTACCCTCTTTCGCGAATCAGACCATTGAGCTTGAGGATTTCCAAGCGACGCATCAGCAACTTGCGAGTCCGCTCTGGCTCATGGTTAAAACGATTTCCCTGCTCGTACGGACTAATATGCACATTGTACAGTAGCAATTCGCCATTCTGCACACGAGCGAAGCTGTCCTTGAGCTGGACACGAGCCGCACGCACGGACTTGATCTCCGTACCGGTCAGCTCAATGCCTGCCTCGTATACTTGCTCGATGTGGTAATCGTGGCGCGCTTTTCGGTTTTGGGCGATTGTCTTGGTTCCGGCCTTATCTTTTGACATGGAGATCACCTCACTTGTACGTACTGCGTTTCGTACCAGTTAGTCTAGCAAATTTTGCCCATTGTGGCAAGTCATTTACCCGGTAAATAGCCAACCCCGAAAAGGGAAACGGATCGTTCCGCGTACTTTTCGGGGTTTAAACAACTGTTTAACGGCGTTTCCGTTTCGCCTGACTGGCTACATTTTTGCGGTTCTTTTTCTTCGACTTGACGAGATCTTCCCAGAATCCCTTCTGGCGTTTCGCTGGGGTATCTCCTTCTCCTGCACCGATTGGCAGCACTTCTTCACCGCTCGATGCTTTGCCCGATCCAGCACGGCGAGGAGGTTTGTTCCCTTCCGTTTTGCGGCGATCCTTGTATTTTTGACGGATTTCCGCTGGATGCTTTTTGTCCTTTTGACGATCTGGTTTGCCTGGACGATCTGGACGGCCTGTGCGTGAACGATCTTGTTTGCCACGTGTCGGCTTACGATCTCCACCTCGACCATCTATTACGCGAGGCGTACGCTCACGGCTGCCGCGGAACCCAGCCTTTGGCATCCCGACGATTTCGAAGTCGATGGTGCGTTCATCCACGTTTACATTGGCTACACGTACCTCGACGACATCCCCGATCCGATACTGCTTGCCTGTACGCTCACCGACCAGCGCAAACATTTTCTCATGGTAATGATAGTAGTCGTCGGTCAAAAAGCTGACGTGCACCAAGCCTTCAATCGTGTTAGGAAGCTCGACGAAAATCCCAAACGAAGTGACGCTGGAGATGACGCCCTCGAATTCTTCTCCCACTCGCTCAAGCATGAACTCTGCTTTTTTCAGATCGTCTGTTTCACGCTCGGCATCGACAGCCAACCGTTCACGTTGTGACGCATGCTCCGCGATTACTGGCATTTGCTCTGCCCAGTACCCCAGACGTTTTTCTGATATTTGATTCCCCAGCTCGATCCATTCGCGAATGCGACGGTGGACGATCAGGTCGGGATAACGGCGAATCGGCGAAGTAAAATGAGTATAAAACTCCGTAGACAAGCCGTAATGCCCCAGACTTTCCGCGTCATAGCGCGCTTGCTTCATCGAACGCAGCATGACGGTGCTGATAATAATTTCTTCCGGTGTTCCCTTTACCTCTTCCAGCAACTGCTGCAACGCACGTGGATGGACAGAATTGCCCTTGCCACGGATTGAGTAGCCAAAATTCGTGATGAACTCCATAAAGGCCATGAGTTTTTCAGCATTCGGATCTTCGTGAATCCGGTACATGAACGGCTGCTTCATCCAGTGGAAATGCTCGGCCACTGTTTCGTTGGCAGCGAGCATGAACTCCTCGATGATCTGCTCCGCAATCGATCGCGTACGGAAGCCGATTTCTGTAGGGGTTCCCTCTTCATCGACGTAAATTTTCGCTTCGCGGAAATCGAAATCAATGGCGCCGCGCTGCATCCGTTTTTTACGCAGCTTCAAGGCCAGCTCTTTCATATCCTCGAACATCGGGACGAGTCTGCTGTACTTCTCAATCAAAGCTTCGTCCTTGTCTTCCAAAATACTGCGTACATCTGCATACGTCATGCGCTCATCTGTACGAATTACACTCAAAAAGATGTCGTACTTGACGGTGTTTCCGTTCGCATCCATCTCCATATCGCAGGAAATCGTCAATCGGTCTACCTGCGGATTGAGACTGCATATGCCGTTGGACAAGCGATGTGGCAGCATCGGGATCACGCGGTCAACTAAGTAGACACTGGTACCGCGACGATACGCCTCATTGTCCAGCTGGGACTTTTCACGAACATAGTAGCTGACGTCAGCGATATGCACGCCGAGTCTCAGGTTTCCATTTGGCAGCCTCTCCAGGGAAACGGCATCGTCCAAGTCTTTGGCATCTGCACCGTCGATCGTAACCATCATCCGCTCACGCAAGTCACGACGACCGCTGATCTCCTCCTCGGAAATCTCATCTGGTGCAGCCTCAGCCTCTGCTAACACGTCATCTGGAAAAGCTTCTGGCAAGTTGAACTTGCGGATGATCGACAGGATATCGACGCCCGGATCGTTCTTATGGCCGAGAATCTCGACGACCTCACCCTCAGGATTCACTCGCCCCTCTGGGTAACGAACGATGTTGACGACTACCTTGTGACCATCTACAGCACCGTTATAGGCTTCTTTTGGGATAAAAATATCCTTGCCGAGCCGCTTTTCGTCGGGAATGACAAACGCGTAATACGTCTCGTCCTTGAACGTCCCTACGACCTGCTTCATTCCCCGCTCGACGATGCGAATAATTTGTCCTTCCAGACGATTGCCGCCCGCTTCCTTTTCCACACGGACCAATACGGTATCCCCATGCAGCGCACCGTTCATATCATTCGCATGAACGTATACGTCCTCCGCGCCCTGTGTTTCCGGGATCACAAATCCGAAGCCCTTCGGATGACTTTGCAGACGTCCACGCACCAGATTCATTTTTTCAGGCACACCATACCGATTCGCTCTCGTGCGGATCACCTCTCCGCTCGCTTCCAGTGCATTCAGTGTTTTCACAAGCTCCTTGAACGTGGCAGAATCCTTGATTCCAAATGCTTCTTCCAGTTCCCTCACCGTCATCGGGTGGTATGCTTGCTCTCGCATAAACGCGAGTATTTTTTCTTGATCTTCCATTCACAAACCTCCTTTTTCGCGTGGCATTCCCGCGTTTCTCCATGACCATCCTATTATGTAGTATTCACCGTTCCCGCATATCGCAATCGGAATAGAGAAAAAGACAGCAAGTTGCACTCGCTGTCTTTCGGCCGTTCGTCTATTACGCTCCTGTTTTCAAGAAATACCCGAGCAAAATCGCAAAAATCATGAAGCCAACCGCAAATACAACGGTCAGTTTCCCTAAAAGTGCGTCAATCCCGCGGGCTTTTTGTTTGCCCATCAGTTGCTCTGCGCCGCCACCAATCGCTCCGGAAAGGCCGGCACTTTTTCCCGATTGCAGCAACACGACGATAATTAAGCCAATACTTGCGATCACAAGTAAAATTTTCGCAGCCAATGCCATCTTCATTCACCTCAAAACGTATTTCCAAGGCGGAAAAAACCAATACAACAACTTTATCACACTTGTCTGGTAACAGCAACCCGCTATCCCTTCCATTATAAGAGAAATTCTTTCAAATAATATTGACCGTTATAAGGTAGAATAAGAGCAACGTGTTTTTACGAAAAAATGGCAAATTGTGTACTTTCTTTGTCTTGTTGGGTAGTCGCCTTGATATTGTCAAACTTTTGCCGTAAAATTACCATGAAACTTTATAATTTGCTTTGGGAGGTCTTTGTCAGATGGCTGGGTCCAACAAAAAAGACATGAATCAAAACGATGTAATTGATTCCGCGAAGGCCTTTTTTACTTCGTTTGGTATCTTGTTTCTTGTTTTTCTCATTGCACTTGTAGGATCAATCATTTTCCCACCAAAACATGGCGAAGAAGCAAATGGTGGCGGCGCACCAACTGCACAAATTGACGCTGCTGCTGTATTTAAACAAAATTGCGCTTCCTGTCATGGTCAAAATCTCGAAGGCATTGCAGGTCCAAACCTGACAAAAATTGGAGCGACACTTAGCGCTGACGACATTGCTAAAATCATCAAAGAAGGTAAAGGCGGCATGCCCCCTGGAATGCTGAAGAAACAACCAGAAATTCAAGCGGTTTCACAGTGGCTGTCGGAGAAGAAATAAGTACATAGATAGCCTGTAAGAAAGAAACACCGAAGACTTTTCCTCTTCGGTGTTTTCCGCGTTAATGGGGAGGCTTTTCATATGATCATCAAGATTGAAGCTTTGGGGAAACAAATCCACTCCCCTGCACGTACATGGTTGTTCCGTGACGTAAACACTAGCATTATGGAGCCTACGATTATTGGCATTCTGGGGAAATCAGGTCAGGGAAAAAGCACCTTGCTTCGTATTTTGGGTCGTCTTCTGCAACCTGACGCCGGTACGGTTTTCCTGGAGAAGAAAGAAATGACACTGTGGGACGCGAAAGCTTGGCGAATGAAAATCAGTTATGTGGCTCAGCAGGCCGTTATGCTGCCAGGCAGCGTGGAAGACAATCTGCGGACAGTAAGTACCCTGCATCAGCGTCCTTTTGATAAGAAGCTCGCCTCAGCCTTGATGGAACAGTTATATATGGAAGAGATTGATTGGTCAAAACCGGCCGCTCAACTCTCCGGCGGTGAAAAACAACGGCTCGCTCTCGTTCGTAGCCTGATGCTTCAGCCATCTGTCCTGCTGCTGGATGAGGTCACCGCTTCACTCGATACGAAAAGCAAACAGGCTGCTGAACGGCTCCTCGTGGATTTGCACCACCAAACGGGCACGACCTTAATTTGGGTCACCCATGATTTAGAAGAAGCACGAGCCGCTTGCAAGCGCATTTGGTTTATGGCCAACCACCAGCTCGCAGAAGACACAGATTCTGAAGCGTTTTTCCACTCGCCTCAATCCGAGGAAGCTCGTGAATTTTTGCAAGATGGGAATGTCCACGCTGCCCTCAGTGAGGTGCAGCGATGACGCATACGCTTACGGATTCATACATGTGGCTACTCTTTGCCTATGCATTTGTTTTCATTGCCCTCCTGCTCTCCGTTTGGCAGAAGCTCGGCTTGGAAAAGGATATTTTGATTGGCACCATCCGCTCTACCGTTCAATTGCTCGGGATCGGCTACGTCCTACATTTTGTCTTTGCTGCCGATAGTGTCTGGTTTATATTATTGATCATTCTCATGATGATCTTGGTCGCTTCGTGGAACGCTGCCAGCAGAGCCAAGCATTTATCGGGGATCTTTTGGCGGATCTCTATATCAATTGCAATAACAGAGGTCATCACTATGGGACTGTTGGTTGTACTCGGGCTTGTTTCTCCTACGCCGCAGTACCTCATCCCGATGAGCGGCATGATTATTGGCAGCTCCATGATCGTCATGAGCCTTTTTCTCACGCATATGAACAGAGAAGTAGAAGCCTCTCGCGGGGAAATCGAAACTCTGCTTTGTCTGGGAGCCACTTCTCGCCAAGCCGTGCATGTAGTGTTGAAGCGAGCCGTCAAAGCGAGTATGATCCCCACCTTTGACACGATGAAAACAATCGGACTCGTCCAATTGCCAGGGATGATGACCGGAATGATCGTCGCGGGTGCCAGTCCCATCGAGGCCGTTCGCTACCAAATCCTCATTATGCTCAGCTTTAGCTCCTCAGCGGCCATTTCAGCGGTTCTGATCAGCATACTCAGCTATCAGCTCTGGTTTACGCGGGATTCCATGCTCCACCCTTAAATACAAGCACTGTCGGACACAGCTTCCGGCAGTTTTTTTGTTTTTGTAATGAAATGCACCCTGAGTCGTCAAATTACATGTAGAACGTACAAAAGGTGGTTCAGCTATGGACAAAAACGGTTTAATGGAGCAATGGTTCCTACGCTATGGCGATGATATTTACAAATTTCTTATTTACTACACAGGAACCCGCGATGTGGAAGACCTCGTTCAGGATGTCTTTTTAAAAGCGCTTCGGTCTCTGGATGCATTCGAAGGCAGATCGCAACCGAAAACATGGCTATTGACGATTGCCAGAAATACCGCCATCGATCATAAACGAAAGCAACGTCTGCGTAATTGGCTGCCAGACAAATGGCTGGCGAATGTAGAGACTGAAGAAAAAACACCGGAGGAAATTTTGCACGTACATGAGGAGCAGCAAGCACTTTACCATGCAATCCGAGAAGTAAAACCCGCATTTCGTGAGGTGCTCATTTTGCGTGGGGTCAAGGGACTGTCCTCCAAGGAGACGGCTGAAATACTGGGGTGGTCCGAAAACAAAGTAAACGTGACATTGCACCGCGCCATGAAAGCTGTCAGAGAAATACTTGAGCGTGAGAAAAAGGAGATGATTGGCGATGCGATCTAATTCAGACCATGATTTACTAGAGAAATTGAAAGGGATGCCGGATATGAAAATGAGCGGAGAAAAAAAGCACGAGATCGTTTCTGCTATTCGCAAAACAAATGTGAGCAAATCTGGGGGGACTGCTTCTTATCGTGGTTTCGCTACGATTGGCAAGGGATTGGCCCTCTGCTCCGTACTTGCTGTGACCGTCTGGCTGGGAGCCTCACTCCTTACGAACCAACAACAGAGTACATTGCCAGATACCGTTGCACCTATTGCTCCTGGCTCTCCTACCGCTTCTCCGGGACCCGGTCCAAACAACAGCGTGACAACACAGCCTATTCCGCAGTCAGAGGAGCTCTTGTCACAAATTCGTTCAAATGCAAAAAAAGGCAGAGTCATCTCCCTTCCTTTCGTTCTGGAAAAAACGATAGATGAAGTAGAAAAGGGCTGGGGAAAGCCTGAGAAAACCTACTCAGCAAATGGACTGATCTACTCTGCCTACCCGAAAAAAGAAGTCGTGTTTGGCTACAACAAAGGCATGCAGCTCGTAGACATGCACAGGACAGATTCACGCTTGCAGCAAATCAGCTTGTCTGCCGTCGAAAAGAGCTGGGGAAAACCGAGCCGTATCAGCGAGTTTGGCGATCATACAATTTATACCTATGATGTGACGAGTGAATATCAGGTCAAGCTGATCTTCCAAGGCACGAAAAGCACGAGCAAAGAAGACTTGATTCTTGTGGAATACCAACTGTACTACCCGCAAGGAAACAAAAATCTGATGCTTTATGGGAATAATGCCGAATTGTTGCAAAGCGTGCGTGATCTCGCCGGGAAAGGCCAAATCATCGGCAGTCAGTATCGTTTAGAAAAGGATGTATTCGATGACGCAGAAAAACAGTTGGGCAAACCGGATGTCGTCTCCTTCGTCAATGGCATCACATACAATACGTACCGGGATCTCAACCTAGTCTTCGCCTTTAACAAAGGAATGCAAATCGTTGATATTCGTTCCTATGACCCACGCCTGCAAGCAATTACACTTGCCGAGGTGCGTGAAACACTTGGGGAGCCAGCTAGCAAAACCACAACGGGCGGCCAAACCATCTACACCTACAAGGTAACCCCTGATTACGAATTGAAATTTATTTTCTCAGGCATCATGACCGATGACCCAAACACTATCTTCATCGATCACGTAAACATTTACTACCCACGAGGAACATTCAACAACATGGCGGGATAACCACACAAAAAAAAGACGGGAGCATCAGTCCCGTCTTTTTTCATTATTTACCGATGATGTAGCCTTCCAGCTCATCCAGCACTTTATTCGCTGCGATTACGCCACCGGAAGTATTCCAGATGGTGTCATCCACTTTGAATGCTTTGCCCGCTTTCACGACGTTCAGGTTTTTCCAGAGTGAATCGTTTGTCCACTCTTGCTCCAGCTTGGATGCCTCGCCCTTGCCTGTTTCGTACGTAAAGTAGAACATGATGTCGCCATCCATTTCCGGAATGCGCTCTTTGGTTACTTCTGCTGCGAAATCGTCTTTGTCTTGGGCAGCTGGACGTGCCAGGCCAAGGTCTTTGAAAATCGCACCAGTGAAGGTGTTTTTGTAGTAGATGCGAACTTTGCCAGGCATGAAACGTACAACAGATACTTTTGTGTTCAGCTTGTCGCCCGCTTTTGCTTTAAACTCTTCTACGCGTTTGTTCCAATCAGCGAGGATTTTTTCACCCTCAGCCTTTTTGTTTACTGCTTCCGCGAACAAAGAGAAGTTTTCTTTCCAGTCGCCGCGTGGCTCTTCCACGAATACGGTTGGAGCAATTGCAGTCAATTGTTGATAAATTTTTTCATGACGGAATTTCATACCCAGAATCAAGTCAGGTTTCAGTGCCGCAATTGCTTCCAGGTTAGGTTGTCCTTCTGTACCTACGGATTTTGTACCCTCAAGGAAAGACTTGGTGAAATCGTAGAATTGTGTTGGATCATTAGCTGCACCTACAGCCCCTACTGGCTTCACACCGAGAGCCATCAGAGTTTCAGTACCTTGGTTAGTCAACATGACGATGCGTTCTGGCGTACCTTTAATGGTTGTTTCGCCCATCGCGTGTTTCACTGTGTAGCTTTGGCCGGAACCCTCGGAATTGCCTGTTGCTTGGTCAGCAGGCTTTTGTTCTGCCGGCTTTTGTTCGCTTGCTTGCGGAGTTCCACAACCGGTAACAACCAGTAAGAGCGCCATTAAGACAGCAAAAAAAGCTTTACCGCCTGCGGTCCGATATGTACGAGAAAACATGATGAAAGGACCCCTTTCCCTTTTCTATAATGAGAATTCATATCAATGACAGAGTCTATCCTACTCCCCTGCTTGTCAAAAGTCAATCATAAAATGATAATGACTATCAACGTCATTGACACTTCCTTTATGTAGCTCTACACTTAACTATGAAACCATCTAAGAAATAAGGATGTAGCCATCATGAATACTTTTTTAGCTAGCAACTTTCGTAAAATTCTGGGACTGGTATTCGCCCTTCTCCTTCTGACTTACCTCAGTTATGCCAGCCTCATCTTTGGCGTCATTGACACGAGCTGGCAAACTGCGATTGATGCCTATACGAATTTTAACGGCTCCAATGAACACATCGTCATTAAAGAAGTGCGAGTACCGCGTGTGCTCAATGCACTTACGGTCGGTTTCTGCCTCGGCTTGGCCGGAACTCTGCTGCAATCCTTGACGAGAAACCCTGTTGCAGACGTTGAACTGTTCGGTCTTAATGCAGGTGCTTCTCTTTTTGTTGTGTTCGCCGTTACTTTTGTCGGGATCAGCTCCTTGACCCAGTTTACATGGATTTCCTTTCTAGGGGCCGCTGTAGCAGGTTTGATCGTTTACATGCTCGGTTCATTCGGCAGAGATGGACTTTCGCCTGTGAAGCTGGTCCTAGCGGGTGCAGCTATCACCGCCTTGGCTTCTTCGATCCGACACGGCATGATGGTCCTGAATGAAAAGGCTACGGACGAGGTGCTTTTCTGGCTGGCAGGGTCAGTCGGAGGCAGAAAGCTGGAGTACTTAGCCACTGTCTTTCCTTATATGGTCATCGCCTGGATCGCTGCTTTTGTCCTCGCACGTCCGATTCAAACGTTGTTGATGGGTGATGACGTAGCAAAAGGTCTCGGACAACGCACATTATTGGTCAAATTCAGTGTTGGAATCGTCATTGTTCTCTTATCCGGTTGCGCAGTTGCTGTTGCTGGACCTATTGGTTTTGTCGGTTTGGTCACTCCACATCTGGCCCGCTATCTCGTCGGAATCGATACACGCTGGGTACTTTTGTACAGCGGTCTGCTTGGTTCCATCCTGCTGCTGTTAGCAGACATCGGCGCTCGCTATATTGCAATGCCTGTTGAGGTTCCTATTGGAGTAATGACAGCCCTGATCGGGATTCCGTTCTTCATCTATGTCGCACGCAAGGGGCTGGATAAATAATGAAAGACTACCTGTCTCTTCGCATCGGCAAGCGCTTTTCATCGTTTCAGCTACATAAAAGGACGATCTTGTTTTCGCTACTCTCCTTGCTGGTCGTCATCGCAGTAGCGGTTGTCAGTCTCGGAATGGGTGAAATGAAAATCGCCTCGCTCGATGTGGTAAAAGTTTTGTTGGGAATCGGTTCAGAAGAGAATGCTTTGATTGTGGAGCAATTTCGACTGCCTCGCATCGTCATTGCCATTTTGGTAGGTGCTGCACTTGCCGTCGCTGGTGCCATCATGCAGGGGCTCGTCCGCAACCCGTTGGCTTCCCCGGATATTCTTGGGGTATCGGGTGGAGCATCTGTTTTTGCAGTCGGCTTTTTGATCTTGTTTGAAACAGTGAGCATTAAGTGGCTTCCTCCCATCGCTTTTTTGGGGGCAACATTGACGACATTCCTGTTGTACGCCCTCTCTTGGAAAAAAGGCGTCACACCGCTTCGTCTCGTCATGATCGGTGTGGGAATCAAAATCGCAGCGGGTGCCATCGTCACCATGCTGATCATGTTCAGTCCGTTTTTGCTGCAAAATAAGGCATTACTCTGGCTGACTGGTAGCATCTACGGCGTTGACTGGAACGATGTATTCATGATTTTGCCGTGGGTCGTCGGACTGATTCTCGTAGCCGGCTTCCTTGCTAGACGCGTGAACATTCAACAGCTCGGCGATGATCTGGCAACGAGTCTCGGCAGTTCCTTGCAATTGGATCGTTTCCTCCTACTGATGATTTGCGCGGCATTGACGGGAACAGCCGTCTCTGTTGGAGGAGATATCAGCTTTGTGGCTTTGCTGGCCCCACACATTGCCAAACAAATGATTGGTCCGTCCTTTGGCGGTGCCATGACACTCTCGGCTTTCTTGGGTGCCATTATCGTATTGCTTGCGGATTTGATTGCACGCATGGCTTTTTCACCAATCGAAGTGCCTGTAGGAGTATTCACCTCTGCCATCGGCGCTCCGTTTTTCATCTACTTGCTGTACAAAAACCGAAATCGCTAGGAAAAAACTTAGTCCCGCTGTAGTGGTGGGGAGGAAACAGGAGAAAACGCTCAGATTCTTGTCCCACCCGCTGAGGGATTCACTGCCCGACTCCATGCAAAAAGCGAAACCGCGTCCAAAGTTGTTCTTTCAGGATGTTTTTCAGAGGTGGACGCTTAAGAGCGTGTTTCACTTTTTGCATGGAGTCTCGGTCGGTGTACCAAAGATCTTCGCTGTTTTCTCCTGTTTCCTCTACGAGCTTTCCATGTTAGTCCGATTTTAAAAGCCTTAAAAGAATGTAGAGCATATTCCGTTACTCCAGAGAAGAATATTTCCAGACGTAGCGACTTGTGGAGTCCTACCGAGCGGAGAAGGGATTCGCGGGCAAAAGAAACGCAACCGTGCCCATACGACGAAGCGGCTACCGCTTTTGCGTTTCCCCGCGAATCCCTTCGGAGCGGACAGTACACACTTCCAGTGGGACGGAGCCTGGAGCCTAGACTGGAAATATTCTTCTCCCCACCAGAGCCACATGCGGCCCTGAAATTATTTTTTTACTTCCTATGCGTTTGAAAGGAGTCCAGACCATATGCAAGCTTTGGAAACCCAACAGCTTACGTTATCGTACGGAGAACGCAACATCATTGAAGCATTAGACTTAAACATCCCGCGTGGAAAAATCACCGTTTTCATTGGAAGTAATGGCAGCGGCAAATCGACGTTGCTGCGCTCTCTGGCACGTTTACTCAAACCAAAGGAAGGCGCCATCCTGCTGGAAGGAGAATCGATCGCGAAACGCTCTACCAAAGAGGTAGCCAAACGTCTTGCCATCCTTCCTCAAGGCCCATCTGCACCAGAAGGATTGACGATTCTGCAATTGGTCAAACAAGGACGCTATCCTTATCAAAACTGGCTACAGCAATGGTCAGAAGAAGACGAGCAGATGGTCAACAAAGCATTGGCAGCTACTCAACTCACGGATATGGCTAACCGTGCCGTCGACAGTCTCTCTGGCGGCCAACGTCAGCGCGCCTGGATTGCGATGACGCTCGCCCAAGGAACCGAAACCATTTTGCTGGATGAGCCTACGACTTATTTGGATATGTCGCATCAGATTGAGATTTTGGACCTGTTGTTTGAACTGAATCAAACGGAACAGCGCACCATCGTCATGGTTCTCCACGATCTGAATCTCGCTTGCCGCTATGCCCATCATATCGTTGCCGTTCACAATCAGACCGTCGTGGCAGAAGGGTCTCCGAACGAAGTGCTGACGACCGACCTTGTCCGTACGGTTTTCGATATGGATTGCCAAATTACGCAAGACCCCCTGTACGGAACTCCTATGTGCATCCCGTACAGTAAAAGCCGTCTGGGTACTGTGCAGACCGAACAAAAAGCATTCGCCATGTCATAAGCTCCAAACAATAAAAAGACTGTCCATCGAGTGGTATGGGCAGTATTTTTTCGTAAGCAAAAACGTCCTTCATGAAGCTAACGGGAAGGTTGCTGCAAAGCCAATGTCGCTTGCTCGTCCATTTTTTTAACCATTTCGGGATCTTCGTAGGTTGCTATCTTCGTATCGATGAGCGCAAGGTTTTTCTGGAATTCCTCGATTTGCTTTTCCACTTGTTCACGATGAGCGATTAGGAGTGCTTTTCTCTCCTCCAACTTTTGACTACCTTGCTTACACCAATCACTGTATTCTTTGATTTCTTTAATGGGCATACCGGTATTTTTGAGGCAGCAGATTAAGGCTATCCAATTGAGATCCAATTCGCTAAAGAGACGGTTGCCGTTTTTGTCTCTTGAGACAAAGGGTAGCAGGCCTTCTTTGTCATAGTAACGCAATGTATGAGCGGGTAGGCCGAATCGGTCAGCCACCTGCTTAATCGTGTAAAACATACTTTTCACTCCCCCTTGACTTAAAGTAAACTTTAACCTTTATGCTCACTATAGATCACATGTTTACTACCATTCAAGTGGTCCAATCAAAACATAAAGGGGATAAATCGCTATGAAAAAAACTCAAAAGATCGTGCTGGTAACGGGTGGTAGTCGCGGGCTAGGGAGAAATTCAGCTATCGCGCTATCTCGAAAAGGATTTGATGTCATCCTGACGTATCATTCTCGCAAGGAAGAAGCGGAATTGGTAATCAAAGAAATTGAGGAGAATGGTCAAAAAGCTGCCGCCCTGCAACTTGATGCGGGTGACGTATCCACTTTTGAAAGGTTCGCATCCCGCCTTGCCGATTTACTGAAAGAAAAATGGAGTACAGAGCATTTCGATGTTCTGATTAACAACGCTGGTTTCGGAGTGAACGCTCCACTTTCGGCTACTACTGAGGAACAGTTTGACAGTTTGGTAAACGTGCACCTCAAAGGCGTATTTTTCTTAACACAGAAATTATTGTCCCGTATTTCTGATGATGGACGAATCATTAATATCTCGACTGGATTGACCCGGTTTGCCCTTGACGGCTATGGAGCATACGCCGCCATGAAAGGTGCCGTCGAAGTATTGACGAGATATATGGCAAAGGAATGGGGAAAACGGGGTATCCGGGTTAATACGATCGCCCCGGGAGCGATTGCTACGGACTTTCAGGGAGGGGCAGTACGGGATAATCAGGATATACATGACTTTATTGGCTCGCAAACAGCGTTAGGCCGTGTTGGGAGAGCTGATGATATTGGTGGTCTTGTCGCGTCATTGTGCACCGACGAAATGGGCTGGGTGAACGCGCAACGAATCGAGGCGTCCGGTGGCATGTTTCTTTAATCCTACAAAAAGAACAGCGGTAGTCCCGGACTTTTTTGCGTCCTGGACTACCGCGTGCTCTTTTTATCTATCAATCATACGAGCTTATTTCTTCAGGTTGTAGAATGCAGAACGACCGCCAAAACGAGCTGTATCAGCCAGTTCGTCTTCAATACGGAGCAATTGGTTGTACTTCGCTACGCGGTCCGTGCGGGAAGGTGCACCAGTCTTGATTTGACCTGCATTTGTAGCCACTGCGATATCAGAGATTGTAGAGTCTTCGGTTTCACCGGAACGGTGGGAAATCACCGCAGTATAACCAGCCAGCTTCGCCATTTCGATTGCTTCGAAGGTTTCTGTCAGCGTACCGATTTGGTTTACTTTTACCAGAATGGAGTTACCTGTAGAGGTCTCGATTCCGCGAGCCAGACGCTCGGTGTTGGTTACAAACAAGTCGTCACCAACCAGCTGAACTTTGCTGCCCAACTTGTCAGTCAGCGCTTTCCAGCCATCCCAATCGTCTTCAGACAGACCGTCTTCGATGGAGATGATCGGGTATTTGTTTACGAGGTCTTCGTAGAACGCGATCATTTCTTCTGTTGTTTTCACAACGCCTTCGCCTTCGAAGTGGTATTTGCCATCTTTGAACATTTCTGTAGCTGCTACGTCCAGCGCGAGGAACACGTCTTTGCCTGGCTCATAGCCTGCTGCCTTGATCGCATCCAAAATGGTTGTGATCGCTTCTTCGTTGGATTTCAGGTTTGGAGCGAAACCGCCCTCATCTCCTACTGCTGTGCTCAGACCTTTTTCACCCAGTACCTTTTTCAGGGAGTGGAAAATTTCCGCACCTGTGCGCAGCGCTTCCTTGAAGGATGTAGCACCTACTGGCATGACCATGAATTCCTGAATGTCTACGGTGTTGTCTGCGTGCTTACCACCGTTCAGGATGTTCATCATAGGAACTGGCAACATTCTCGCGTTGAAGCCGCCGAGGTAGTTGTAGAGAGGAACGCCGAGAGATTCTGCAGCCGCACGTGCCACTGCCATAGACACGCCGAGAATCGCGTTTGCGCCCAGCTTGCCTTTGTTTGGCGTGCCGTCGAGCTGAATCATCGCCATATCAATGCCAACTTGATCCAGGGCATCCATGCCGATCAGTTCAGGAGCAATGATTTCATTCACGTTTTCTACGGCTTTCAGAACACCTTTACCCAAGTAACGGGATTTGTCACCGTCGCGAAGCTCCACTGCTTCATACGCACCTGTAGACGCACCAGATGGAACATCTGCGCGACCCATCGAGCCATCTTCGAGGTATACTTCTACTTCCACAGTTGGATTACCGCGGGAGTCCATAATTTCGCGTGCATAAATGTCAGTAATCATTGCCATTTCTCGTCCATCTCCTTTTTTCAAATGCACTTACAATCTATTTCGAGTTAAACGTCAAGCTACCCTTACAGTGTGTCCCAGTGAAGCCTATTTTGCAAGTAACGATTTGCCTGTCATTTCAACCGGTTGCGCTACCCCCAAAAGCTCCAGAAGCGTTGGCGACAAGTCGGCCAAAATACCGTCTTCGCGCAGAGTAGCCCCGTCTTTTGTCACGATTACAGGCACCGGATACGTACTGTGTGAAGTAATCGGACGTCCCGCTTCATCCAGCATCAGATCCGCGTTTCCGTGGTCAGCTGTGATGACGGCTACGCCACCTTTTGCTACGATTGCATCGACGACTCGGCCCAAGCATGCATCCACTGTCTCGACTGCTTTGATCGTGGGCTCCATCATACCGGAATGACCAACCATGTCGCAGTTGGCAAAGTTCAGGATGATCGCGTCAAAATTGTCTGCCTCGATCTCAGCGACAACAGCGTCTGTCAGCTCTGGAGCACTCATCTCCGGCTGCAAGTCGTACGTCGCCACTTTTGGCGAAGGAATCAGGATACGCGTCTCACCTGGAAACTCCTTTTCACGCCCGCCACTGAAGAAGAACGTCACATGCGGGTATTTCTCCGTCTCGGCAATGCGCAGCTGCTTCAAGCCGTGCTGGGAAAGCACCTCTCCCAACGTGTTATCCAGATTGGAAGGCTTGTAAGCGACGTACCCATTAACCGTCTCGGAAAAATGCGTCAGGCACACAAAATGCAGATCACGCGGTCGCTTATCTCCGCGGTCAAATCCACGGAAATCTTCATTCGTGAATGCCTGCGACATTTGAATCGCACGATCCGGGCGGAAATTATAAAAAATAATCGAATCGCCGCTTTGAACGGTCGTCACTGGTTTTCCGTCTTCATCGAGAATCACGGTTGGCATGACGAATTCATCCATAATGGACTTTTCATAGGATTCCTTAACCGCCTGAATTGGATCACGATAAGCAGGAGCATCTGCGTACACCATGGCACGATACGCCTTCTCTACGCGCTCCCAGCGTTTGTCACGATCCATCGCATAGTAGCGACCTTGTACGGTAGCAATTCGGCCAACGCCGATCTCTGCAATTTTGGCTTGCAGTTGTTCGATATAACCCACTGCACTGTCAGGCGATACATCGCGGCCATCGAGAAAACCGTGGATGAACACATCCGTAAAGTCCTGCTTTTTCGCCAACTCGAGCATTGCAAACAGGTGGTCAATGTGACTGTGTACACCACCATCGGACAGAAGCCCGAACAGGTGGAGCTGTTTGCCGTTTTGCTTCGCGTGCCGGAAAGCAGCGATCAGCGTTTCGTTCTCAAAAAAAGCGCCTTCTTGAATCGACTTGGTAATGCGCGTCAAATCCTGATAAACAACACGCCCTGCCCCGATATTGAGATGGCCAACCTCGGAATTCCCCATCTGTCCTTCTGGCAGTCCCACAGCCAGCCCACTTGCCTCAAGGGTCGCATGAGGGTATTGGTTCCAGTAACGGTCAAAATTCGGCTTGTTGGCTTGTGCTACTGCGTTACCATACGTCTCGTTCCGCAGAGCAAAACCATCCACAATCAAAAGGGCAACCGGTTTTGGTCTTTGTGCCATTGCTTTCTCCTCCTATCGCGACGTAGCTCCTGCCACAAGCTGCAGGTAACTGTCCGCTACGAGACTCGCTCCACCAACCAATGCTCCGTCGATATCCGGCTGTGCCATGTAGCTTGCGATGTTTTCCGGCTTAACGCTTCCGCCGTATTGAATGCGCACTTTCTCAGCTGTCGCTTGTCCGAAGCGTTCACCGATTACGCTACGAATAATCGCAATCGTTTCATTGGCATCCTCTGCCGTGGAAGACTTGCCTGTGCCAATCGCCCAGATCGGCTCGTATGCAATAACCGTATCCGCCACTTGTGCAGCATCCACTCCGGCAAAAGCACCTTCAGTCTGCGTACGGACTACGTCAGCTGTCTCGCCCGCTTCCCGCTGCTCCAAACTCTCGCCTACGCACACAATCGGTACGAGACCTGCTGCTAATGCGGCTACAACCTTTTTGTTCACCGTCTCATCTGTTTCGTTGAAATATTGACGGCGCTCAGAGTGACCAAGGATCACGTACTCCACACCGATTTCTTTTAGCATGGACGCGCTGATTTCGCCTGTAAAAGCACCTTGCTCTTCAAAATGCATGTTTTGTGCGCCAATGGCAATATCCGTGCCCGCCAGCTCTTCTTTAAGTGCAGCCAACGCTGTAAAAGGTGCGCAAATGACTTTTTGTACTCCGGAAGTATTATTGCCAGCCTTGGCTTCCTGCGCAAACGCTCTTGCCTCGGCCATCGTCTTGAACATCTTCCAGTTCCCCGCGATAATTGGTGTTCGCATGCAAACTCCCCCTCTTCGCTCTTATTGGTTATCTGCCAACACAGCTACGCCTGGCAGTTCCTTGCCTTCCATGAATTCCAGGGACGCTCCGCCGCCTGTAGAAATGTGTGTCATCTGCTCAGCTACGCCTGCTTTTTCCACAGCTGCTACGGAATCACCGCCACCGATGATCGTCGTTCCGCTGCATGCTGCCATCGCCTTGGCTACACCAATCGTGCCGCCTGCAAAAGCATCCATTTCAAATACGCCCATCGGACCGTTCCATACAACCGTTTTCGAATCTACAATGACGCCGTGGTATTGTTCCACTGTTTTTGGACCGATATCGAGTGCCATCCAGCCCTCTGGAATCGCATCGATTGCCACGACCTGCTTTTCCGCATCTGCCGCAAAACGGTCAGCTACCACAACATCAACTGGCATCAGCAATTGAACGCCGCGCTCTTTTGCCTGATCCATCAATGTACGTGCGAGGTCCAGCTTGTCGTCTTCACACAGCGAAGCACCAATGCCATAACCTTGTGCTTTGAGGAATGTATTCGCCATACCGCCGCCGATAATCAGGTGATCGACTTTGGTCAACAAATTTTCAATGACAGCAATTTTATCTTTTACTTTTGCACCGCCGACAATCGCTGTAAACGGACGCTCCGGATTGGACAAGGCTCCGCCCATAAAGCGAATTTCCTTTTCCATCAACAAGCCCGCAACTGCTGGTATGTACTCAGCGATTCCCGCTGTAGAAGCATGTGCCCGGTGAGCTGTTCCGAATGCATCATTGACAAACAGATCAGCCAAAGCCGCAAAGCTTTTTGCCAGTTCTGGATCGTTCTTTTCTTCTCCCGCATGGAAGCGTACGTTTTCCAACAGAATGACGTCGCCAGACTCCATCCGTTCTACTGCCGCTTCTACGTCCGCACCTTGGCAATCCTCCAGCTTACGCACGTCCTTGCCCAAGAGCGAGGACAGATGGGCTGCGACAGGAGTAAGACGCATCTCTTCCACTACTTGGCCTTTAGGACGACCAAAATGGCTCGCCAGGATTACTTTGGCTCCTGCCTCCATCATGAAACGGATGGTTGGTACAGCAGCACGAATGCGTGTATCGTCGGTGATTACCCCGTCCTGCATCGGCACGTTAAAGTCAACACGGCAGAATACGCGCTTGCCTGCCAGCTCAACATCGCGGATAGATTTCTTGTTCATGAACGATCCTCCCAAATCATTGGCTTTTTATTCGGAAAAAAGATATGGGAAAAGGGAGATTGCTCTCCCTTTTTTCCACAACAGTTCTATTTTACGTGTTAGAAGCCGCGCTGTGCAACATAATGACACAAGTCTACGACACGATTGGAGTAACCCCACTCGTTATCGTACCAGGAAACGACTTTCACCATGTTTCCTTCGAGTACCATTGTAGACAAAGCATCGATTGTGGAGGATGCAGGGTTTCCATTGTAATCAGAGGATACGAGCGGCTCTTCGGAGTAGCCGAGAATGCCTTTGAGTGGGCCTTCTGCCGCTTCTTTCAGGGCGTTGTTGATTTCTTCAACAGTTGCGTCTGCCTTCAACTCAACTACCAGGTCCACTACGGATACGTTTGGAGTTGGTACGCGCATCGCGAAACCGTTCAGCTTGCCTTTCAGCTCAGGCAGTACGAGCGCTACCGCTTTTGCCGCTCCTGTAGAGGTTGGAATGATGTTCTCCGCAGCTGCACGGGCACGGCGCAAATCTTTGTGCGGCAGGTCGAGAATTTGTTGGTCGTTGGTGTAAGAGTGAACGGTTGTCATCAAACCGCGTACGATGCCGAATTTGTCGTTCAGAACTTTTGCGAATGGCGCCAAGCAGTTTGTTGTGCAGGACGCGTTGGAGATCACTGTGTGTTGTGCCGGATCGTACTTGTCTTCGTTTACACCGATTACGACTGTAATGTCTTCATTTGTTGCTGGAGCGGAGATGATGACTTTTTTCGCGCCACCTTCCAGGTGCTTCGCTGCATCTTCGCGCTTTGTAAAGCGTCCAGTCGATTCCACTACGATTTCAACACCGTAATCTGCCCACTTCAGTTGAGCTGGATCGCGCTCTGCCAATACCTTGATTTCTTTGCCGTCAACGATGAGCGTGTTTTCGGAAGCTTCAACGCTCACGTTTAGAACACCATGAACAGAGTCATATTTCAAAAGGTGTGCCAGTGTGTGTGCATCTGTCAGGTCATTGACCGCCACGATTTCTACATTCGGATTGTTCAGTGCTGCACGAAATACGTTGCGACCAATACGACCAAATCCGTTAATACCTACTTTTACCATAATGTATACCTCCTGCTCATTAGCTAGCTTTATTCTTCATTGCGAGAAACCTGCCCTCTGGCGAAAACCAGCGGGTCGATAATATCGTAACAATCGGTAATAAGATTGGAAAAAACACAAAGGGCAACGTCTGGATTGTCGAAACACTTAACGTGAGTGCCATCATCATCGATAGACCGTTCCACGGAATCAGTACAGGCATGACAACTGTGGAGTCAAGCATTGTCTTGCCCAACAGCTCGCGCCCTCCCTCCCATTGGGAGAACCGTCCGAGAAGAGTCGAACCGAGAACCAGAATCGGAATGGTTTGATTACAGCTGATGATAACCACCAACAACGACAATGCCGCTGCTTTCGCTACCAATACCGTCTTATTTTTTGTATGACCCATCATTTTGTCTACGATGGGGGTTAATAAATTGGCTCTGTTCAAAATGCCGTTTAGAAAGCCTGCGAGAATGATTAACGCCAGAACACTGAAGATGGCGAACATCCCGCCCCCATGGACCAGTTGATCCAGCGGCGTTCCTGAATGAAGCTCAAATCCAACTAGCATCGATGTAAAAAACGTCTTCACATCCAAATTCCCATTGATCCCGACTAGAATCGCACTGGCTCCGATACCGAAAAACAATGCCTTCACCGCTTTTACTCTCAGTGCAAAAGAAGCAATTAACACCACGAGAGGCAGCATGAGCAGCCAATGTACAGAAAAATGACTGACCAACAGCTCTTGGTACATTTGAATGGTATCCGTCGAGTTCGCCTGAGGTCGAAATAGATCAAGGATCAGGAAAAGTAACGCGCAAATCGCTACCGTAAGCAAAGCAGGACGCCGTAATCTTCTTTCCTGCTCTTCTGTCAAACCGACATTGGAAAGCACCAGTAATCGACTGCTGGATATCGGCGAGAAACGCTCCCCCACCATCGCTCCAGAGATGAGCGCACCTCCTACGATCGCAGGTGATATCCCCGCTGCGTGTGCAATCCCCATCAGGGATAGCCCAATCGTACTCAGCGTACCGATTGATGTACCCAATAAATAACTGACGCCTGCGGTCAACAGAAAAGAAAGAACGAACAAATACTCGACATTCACAATCGATAATCCGTAGTAAATGATGGCGGGAATGGTTCCTCCCATCATTAGTAGCGGAATCAAGAGTCCTACTAAAAACAGAATCGTAAGGACGGGCTTTGCCTTTTGGACACCTTCCCAGCCAAACACGAACTGCTGCTTCCACGGATAACCCAATCTTTTTACACTAACCAGTGTGACCAAGATCGCAAAAACAATCCCCCATGCGATCGGAAAACCGAGCGATAGGCTCAAAATGATGCCAGCGATCATTGCCAAGATGGGCGTTACCGATGTGATAGACATGCGACCGACTTCCTTCCGTTACAATCGTGCGGACAACAGCGTGTAAGCTGCTCCTTCGTCCGTAATGAGTACATTCTGACACGATTGCTTGGCAAAGGAAAGAATCGCTTTTGCCTTGCTTTCGCCCCCCGCAATGGAGAGCACAGTTTCTGCCTTGTGCACTTCCTCTAGCTGTAAACCAATTGTCGGCATTCTGTGGACCGTTTCTCCCGCTTCATTAAAGTAGTAGCCGAATGCTTCTGAAACAGCCCCCGTCTCCACTAATTCTGCGAGCTCTTCCTCCGAATAATTCCGCCTTTTCGCCATCGTGACGGCATCCCCGATTCCATGCAAAACGATTCGAGTATCTCCCAAGAGCGATAGCACATCTTGTACCTGCGGCTCTTTGACCAATGTCTGCAAGGCTTCTGGATGAAGGCGATCCGGTACGTGAAGAAGCCGATAAGAAGCACCTGTTTTCGCTGCCATGGCGGAAGCGAGCGTATTCGCTTGCAGCTCTACGCGTTCTCCCAGTCCACCGCGAGCAGGGACAAACTGAACGTTTTTGAACGAAGCAGAAGGCGTCAAATGACTTGCTACACTGGCGATGGATGAACCACCTGTTACCGCTACAATGTCTCCTTCTTGCACGACCTGTTTGAGGACCCTTGCCCCTACCCGTCCAAGCTCTTCCTTTACCCAAGGCGATAGGTCTGCATTGCCCTGCACCACAATGACTTCTGCTATGCCCAGCTTTTTTTGCAGGCGCTCTGCCAAGTCAGTAAGGCCGAATAGCTCTCCGACGAGAGGTTCCATGTCGTCCAAGACTTGTTGTCCTTCTTCACTCAGGCTCATTCCCGCAGCCGTTACATGCAGGAGCCCCGTTTCTTTTAGCAGTTCCACTTCTGCCCGCAAAATACGTTCAGTGGTATCCATGGCTTGAGCTAGACCTCTTCTGCCAATCGGCTGCAAATGATAGATGGATCGGAGCAACATGTACCGCTGACGCAAAACCTGAATCAAGTCAGGCAACAATTTTTGTTGCAGTTCCAGTAAACGTCGCATTTTACCTTCTTCCTTGGTTAAAAGTTGTTTGATCGGGACGTTTTATGTCCCTGTATATACATTTTATGTCCCGCTTGATGCAAAAAAAAGATCACTTTCTACAACTTGAATGTATCATATTTAACCATATCTTGCAAGTTCCCCCGAGCCCCCATTAAAAAAGTGCCACTCATGACCGAGCGGCACGTCTCTGTAATTCGTTTCGCAGTTCCTCGAGAGTCACTACATGTGTAATAGAACGAAATACGATCTCTCCATCTATCTCGACTACTGGTATGACGAACATCATTTCTTCATGCAAGACCGGATCACTTTCAATATCAACTACGCGCATCCGAAGGGGGAACTCCTCCGCCAGACTGCGGATGTAGAGCTCCACCTCGTCGCACAAATGACATTTATTTCGTCCATACAAGACAATTTCAAACGTTTTTTCATTCATTCTCATTAAAACCTCTTTCGTTTGGCCGACGATGGGATCAGCATTTCCTCCCGGTACTTGGCAACCGTGCGGCGGGAGATTTCAATCCCCTCTGTAAGCAGCATCTCCCCCAGCTTTTGATCTGATAACGGAGACTTCCGATCTTCTTGCTCGATCAGTGCTTTGATTCTGCGCTTAACACTCTCAGAAGAGGTCGCTTCCCCGCTGGAAGTAGAGAGTGCTGACGTAAAGAAATACTTCAGCTCAAAGATTCCGCGCGGTGTCTGAACGTATTTATTGCTGGTTGCCCGACTGATCGTCGATTCGTGCAGGCCGACCCGCTCTGCAATTTCCTTTTGTGTCATGGGCTTTAAATAATGTATCCCCCGATCAAAAAACTCCCGTTGCATATCGAGGATGGCCTGTGTTACACGCATGAGCGTCAGGCGGCGCTGCTCCAGACTTTTTGCTAGCCACATGGCGGCATTCAGCTTATCGTGAATGAACTGCTTAGCTTCATCCTGACTTTTTTGCTGGCTCAGCATTTTTTCATAGAAGCTGTTGATTTTCAGCCGCGGTGCTGCGACATCATTGACCAATACTACATAATCATTCCCGACCTTCTCTACCGTCACATCTGGAATGACATATCTTGTCTCTACTGAAGAAAAGGCCGCCCCTGGACGCGGATTCAGCGTACGGATCAGGTCTGCCATCGCCTGTACCTCTTGAGGTGTACATCCGATTTTGTCTGCAATCCGCTGATAGCGATTGTCCGCCAAATCTTGCAGATGATTACGAACGACCTGCACGATCTTTTCATCATCGAGTGCCAAATGCTCCAGTTGCAGCAAGAGACATTCTTCCAGGCTGCGTGAAGCTACGCCTACTGGATCAAAATGCTGCAAAACGGACAACACGTCCTCAATCTCCAACATTTCAGCACCCAGGCGCGCACTCGCTTCCTCCAGTGTAATTTCCAAATACCCCTTCTCATCCAGATTCCCGATCAAAAAGAGAGCAATCTGTTTTTGCAGCGACGAGAATCCTTTTACATAGCCGAGTTGACGCTCCAAATGTTCGTACAGCGTCTCCGCACCTTGCTGGACGTAATCCAGCGGATTGTAAGTGCTTTCATTTTTCGACGAACCGTACTCACCTGTCGCGCGATTGCCTACAATTTCTTTCCAGTCAATCTCAGGAGCTGGTTTCTCTGCTTTTGCAGAAGCGACTTCTCCAGCCACTTCAAGGTCGAAAACAGGATTTTCATTGGCCTGATCCTGCAAATAGGAGATGAGATCAATAGCTGAATACTGCAATATGGTAATCGCTTGGCGTAATTCCGGCGTCATCACTAATTTCAGTGTTTGCTCTTGAAATAACCCCAATCCCATGTTCATGAAGCTCGCCTCCTTCGCACATGCTCATGCTGCTCGATGACTCTTTATTTTCATTATATTCGTTCTCTCATGCAATTTTCCTGCCAAATTGATGAAACAGAACACAAATAATGTCGAAAGATCTTCACCGTTGGACTTTTTCACTCTCGCTTACCATATCGCTAGTTTTTTCTGCTGAACTACTTTTTTTCGTTTGCATTGAGATTCTCGATGTTTTATAATAAAAGTTGTCGTCACAATATACGCCTGTAGCTCAGTGGATAGAGCAATGGTCTCCGGAACCATGTGCGGGGGTTCGATTCCCTTCAGGCGTACCATACTTTCAAACCAAAAGCGATCTCTTGAATTTCAAGAGGTCGCTTTTTTATGTTAAACCCTCATGGGAACAAAAAAACAGCCCAAATAAGGACTGTTTTTCTTGTGCTACATTTACTGGTTAAAGATCGCTTTGAAAGAATAAGGGATTGGTGCTATTGGGTTAGTTTCAAACATTGCATTTGGAGCCATCAGTTGAATGTAGTACTGACCCTCTTCAGGGATGTTCACTGAAAATGACGTATTACCTTTAATAACAACTCTATGCACTGTCTCTCCTGTTGACTTCCTCACCCAGATAGTAATCGATTCAGAACTTGTTGACTGTCTGCTGAATGCAAAATCAAACGTTCCTGGTTTTGCATAAAAATTGAAATAATCAACATCTTTATTATGATTAATCGCAGCTGTGTATGAAACATTCGAATTAATATATGGAGCGAATGAAACACTATCATTTGGTTCGTATGGATCGGTCACCGAAGCAGCAGCTTTTTGGGAAGACTTCATATTTTTAGCTGGTTCTGCTGCAAATGCGGAAGCAGATGCGGATAAAGCTACTGCGAGTGTCAACAAACTAACTACGACTTTTTTCATGAATAATACCTCCAGATATACTAGTAGAAATAGTCAGTGATCTTATTGATTAAAAATGGCTTTAAACGCATAAGGGACTGGTTTAATTGGTTTTGGGTTTTCTACCATAACACGCTTGTCAAATATGTAAATCGCATATGTTCCTTCTTTAGTGATATTAGTCGTAAAGTTAACATTTCCGTTTACAGCGAAAAAGTCCTGTGTTCCTGAACCAGGCTCATCAATTTTGTGTAGAATAACCCAAAATTGTCCTTTTTCCACAGTTAAGCTGTTAAGTAAAAATTTCAGTTCGCCTGGTTTTGCATAAAATTTAAAAATATCCTTATCTTCAACATGACCAATCTCTGCCGAATATGAAGTATTCGAGTTTATATAAGAAGCAAATGCAGGATCGTCATTTGGCTCATAAGGATCATTTGCCGCCGCAGCTTTTTGAGATGATTTCGAGATTTTTACAGGCTCTGCAGCCAGTACAGATACAGAGGCAGATAATACGAGTGACAGGCTCAATAGACTTGCTACGACTTTTTTCACGAATAAATCCCTCCAAAAGCTGTGATAGTAGGTACTATTATGTTTTACCATTTTATCTAAAAATTGTAAATATAAGTTTTGTAATTTTTTGTAATTATTTGATGACTTCGCTAGAATGAAGTCTATATTTATCGAATGATGACTGATATTATCGCTCTTTGCTTTTCTCCGTATACTAGGGGTTCCCATGAGCAAAACATCCATTAGCGATTAATCCCATCAGTTATCATAAATGTAATTTATACTAATCATTACCATATTTAAAGCGTATTGTAAATTAAAGTCTTGTAATATTTTGTAATAAATTGACAGATAGTGAACACAAAGACCCCTGAAGCATTCCTCTCCTTCAGGGTTCTCACTAAACTCTCGATAATCACTCTTCAATTTCCTACTGATGATTCCTCGTTTTATACAAAAGATAAACAAAAAACGGAGCTCCAATCGCTGCGGTAAAAATCCCTGCTGGCAAATCATGCGGTAAAAATACCGTTCTCCCAATTAAATCAGCCAAGACGACGAGCATCCCGCCCAAAACAGCGGAAGCCGGCAGCAAATAGCCATATGCAGAGCCTACTAGCCTACGAGCAATGTGTGGGGCCATCAACCCAATAAAACTGATTCCTCCTGCCACACCGACCGCAGCACCTGCCAATGCCACACTGATCGCAATCAAGAGCAAACGCTTCTTATCAATCGCTACACCAATGCCTTTGGCGATATCATCACCGAGCTCCTGGGCATTCAAATAACGGATTTGGAAAATCGTAGCGCCGAGAAACAATACGGTCCACGGAAGCAACGTTATCACATTTACCCAAGACATACCATACACGGTTCCTGTCATCCACCCGAGTGCATTTGAGGCTTTATGGGTTTGGGTAATCACCATAAAAAAAATCGTTAATGCCCCCATGCCTGCGGAGATACATACCCCCACAAGTGCGAGACGAAAAGGGGAGACTCCCTCCTTCCACGCAGTGAGATACGTAAGCGTCGCGGTTACCAATCCACCGATCAAGGCCACCAATGGCATCCATTGCACACTCACATCTTTTGCGAAGGTGATAAATGCTACCGCTGCTGCCGTCGCTCCCGCTGTAGTCCCGATTAAATCAGGCGAAGCTAACGGATTTCGCACCAAGGACTGCAAGATGGCCCCCGATACTGCCAGGGAAGCCCCCACCATGACTGAAACGACAACGCGAGGCAATCGCCAATCGAGCACGATCAATTCATTCTGTTCACTGCCCGCTCCCATAAAAGCTTTGATGACATCCCACACCGGAATATGCAAGCTTCCTAAGCCAATACTCAATACAATCACAGCAGATAACAGGATAAATAGAATGAAATTAATTCCTAACGCCCGCTTATCTACATGAAAAGAAAGCGCTGGCTTTTTGGTCCGTATGACTACATATCTATGCATACGCTCTCCTCCTGACCAGCGGGATGATAAAAGCCACTCCGATCATGGCGGTTGCTACGCCTACCGGTACTTCCAAACGCATAGGCATCAATACAAGGCGTGAAAGCAAATCAGCGCAAACCAGAAAAGCTCCGCCGAAGACAATCGAATAGGGAATCAACCAGCGATGATCAAGGCCGACTAAAAAACGACAAAGATGCGGTATGATGATGCCTACAAATGCAATCGGTCCGGCGAGCGCGACACTCCCACCTGCCAAAAGCACCACGATCAATATTGCTGTAGCTTTTACCAAGATAATCTTTTGGCCCAATCCAGTCGCTACATCGTCACCGAGTACCATCAAGTTTAACGAGCCGGTCAGTAGCATAGCGCCTAACCAGCCTACGAGCAAATAAGGAATGATCATAAAAAAATGATCAAGCTGTCTTCCCTCCACAGACCCAACTAACCAGTAAAAGGCCTCTGTCATCGTCTTTTCTTGCAGCAGCATAAACAGAGAAGTCACAGACGAAGCAAAAGCGGCAACCGCTGCACCCGAAAGTGTCAGCTTAATCGGAGTCATGCCTCCCCGCCCAGCGGAAGCCAACCCGTATACAAGCAGAGCAGTCACCCCTGCTCCGATAAAGCCCGCCCACATCATCTGCGACACGGGGAATTGCGAGCCAAATACAGCAATCGTCGTCACTATGGCTGCTGCAGCTCCAGCGTTCACACCGATAAGAGATGGTGAAGCCAAAGGGTTGCGAGTCAACGCCTGCAACAAAACACCTGCTACAGCGAGACTGCTCCCCACCGCTACCGCTGTCAGTGTACGCGGCATTCGGGAAGTCGTAATAATCAAGTGTTCCTCCGAACCTGAAAATTGAGTGTATGCCTCTACTGCAGTAGTGAGCGAATACCGATTAATTCCGAAAAGGATACTAGCTACCATCACGACTGCCAGGACGACGAGTCCTGCTATGAGTACAGTAGTCTTTTGCAGTCGGCTGGACAAAATCACATTCACGCCTGGTCCCTTCTTTCCGTATGCATTCTACCTATTCTGTTTATTCGCCACCTATGTATGTAAGTTTCTCCCACTAATCAGTCTAAGCTTGAGGATAGGGCTAGTCAATGATATTGATTTTTATTATCGATACTGGAAAATTTAGCACATAAATATCTATACTTTTCCTCTGATTCCAAAAAATATATTGACACATTGTCATATATGCATATACAGTAGTGAAGAAAAATGATAATCATTATCAGTTAAAAGGGGGATTTTCCATCATGCGCAAAACTTCCCTGCGTTTGATGCTCGGGGCTATGCTTTCCGCTGTCATGCTCGTAACAGGTTGCGGAGGACAGGCAACGCCTTCATCCGACTCATCTTCTTCTACACCAGCCGCGTCAACAAATACATCAGCACCGGCAGCGTCTGAAGAGAGAGAAGTAAAACACTTTATGGGGTCAACAAAAATAAAAGGGACTCCTCAACGTGTCATCACTCTCACCAGTGAAAGCACAGAGGCTGTTCTCGCGTTAGGGATTACGCCAGTTGGGGCTGTCATGAGTGGCCTTGGCAAATCTGGTGACCCATGGCATCCACATATTAAAGAAAAAATGAAGGATGCAGTTGAATTGGGTGATGAGAACCAACCAAACGTTGAGCTGATCGCCAGCCTGAAGCCAGATCTGATTCTGGGAACAAAAGGACGCCAAGGGCAAGAAAAAGTATACACTCAGCTATCCGCGATTGCTCCAACCGTCTTCTCCGAGGATCTCGTAGGCAGATGGAAAATCAACTTTGCCCTTTACTCCGAAGCGTTGAATAAAAAAGCTGAAGGCGACAAGCTGATGGCTGATTTTGATAAGAAGATTGAGGATGCAAAAGGAAAACTGGGTGACAAGACGAAGATGAAAGTCTCTGTCGTTCGTTTCGTAGCTGGTAAAACTCGTCTCTACTTGAAAGACACTTTCTCTGGCGTTGTTCTGAGCCAGCTCGGTTTTGCTCGACCAGCCTCCCAAGACATCGATGAGTTCAAAAAAGACATTCCAAAAGAACTCATGGCTGAAATGGATGGCGACGTCATGTTTTACTGGATCGGCGATTATTCCGGTGATGGATCTGCCAATAAATACACAGAGGAATGGATGAAAGATCCGCTCTATCAAAAACTGAATGTCGCGAAAAACAATAAGGCATTCCAAGTTGACGAAGTGATCTGGAACGTAGGCGGCGGCATCCTTTCTGCTGAACTGCTTGTTGATGACATCGTGGAACGCTTCTCCAAACTGTAGGCTATTTACTTTCCGATACCGTCAAAAAAGCAGGAGTGGTTGAGATAACCACTCCTTTTCTTTTGCCTGCTGGCATTATTGATCGAGTTCCTTATTTCCAGCAGTATCCTTACTGGGCAGGATCGGATCTATTTGTTCAGGTTTACGCGAATAAGCTTTGTTTGTAACCAAAATCGTCGCACCGATGACGACGATAAAAATGAGCACCAACGCAACGATAAAACCCGTTGTCATGCATACACCCCCGACTTTTTTCTAACTCTCATTATAGCTGATTTCCATGCGAGTCAGAACCTTCATGCATGACCAATTCATTATAGAATAACAAACTATTCCAAATTTTGATAGGAAAATGGCTCCTATATCTCGAATAGTTACGACAATACTATCTCATTCAAATACTAGATAGATTATGCGGGGGAAATCTGATGAACAAGCTTAATACCCCTTTCTTATGGAAAAAGAAACGTTCAAAAAAGGAAATCACGCAAGTTTTGTTTCCCGATCAAATATTAAAAGCATTTTTCCACTTTACGACGGATGCCATCTCCATTAGTGATCTCGATAACAATATCGTCTTGGTGAATCATGCTTTTGAGCAATACTACGGTTGGTCCATGGAGGAGATTTACGCTTCACCGCTCTGCTTTATTCCAGAAGAGTACAAGAGCGAGACCAAACAGTTATTTGATGCAGTCAGGAGCATGGGTGTCTTACTAACGAATTATGAAACCATCAGGCAGCGAAAAGATGGCACGAAGATGGATGTCATTCTGTCGGCTGCTCCAATCAAAGACGAAACGGGAAAAATTATTGGTGCTTCCTGCATTACTCGTGACATTTCTGACCGCAAAAAAATTGAAGAGGCCTTGCGTCAAACTGAAGCCAAATATCGTCTTCTCATCGATCATACTCAGGATATCGTGACGATTTATGATTTATCCATGCGACGCATCTATGCATCTCCATCTATCGAGCAATTGGGATTTGTTCCAGCCGAGGTTACTTCCCCTAACAATCTGCAGCTCACACATCCAGAGGATATCCCTATGTTCCGGAACAAATTTCAAGAGATCATGGCAACGAAGCAACCCGTTCATTTCGAGACACGCTCTATGGATAGGAATGGAAACGAAGTCTCCTTTGAAACACGCGGTATCCCCATTTTAAGCGCGGTAGGAGACGTTCAAAACATCATGTTAGTCTCGCGAAATATCACAGAACGCAAATACTCAGAGGCCGCCTTGTTTAAAAGCGAGAATACGAACAAAATCATCTCAGAATACACAGATGATCTGATTCTGATTACGGACAAAAACGGGGATATCCTCTATCTCTCCCCTTCGCATTCACGCGTAATCGAAACGAGTGAACATTGCCGTCAGCTTACCTTTGCCGAGATTCATCCAGAAGATCGCAAAACTGTTATTGACCACTTTCATCATTTGCTGGCGACCAAAGAACCAAAGATATGCGAATTCCGTTTCCAGACGAAAAATAAAAAATGGATCGTTCTCGAATCAAAGGGTGCCCCCATCCTGACGAAAACGGGAGATTGTGATGGCTTTATCATCGTATCGCGGGATATTACAGAACGGCGGCATAACGAGGAACTATTACGAAAGGCTGAGAAGCTGTCTGTGATTGGCGAGCTAGCTGCTGGAATCGCCCATGAGATTCGCAATCCGCTCACATCTTTGAAGGGCTTTATCCAATTTCTTTATCCGAGCATGAAAGATAACCAGCAATACGCCGATATCATGCTCTCTGAACTGGACCGGATCAATTTTATTGTGAGTGAATTGCTAGTCTTGGCAAAGCCACATAGCATTCAAATCAAGCCTCTTCCGCTCATCCCATTGCTGGAAAACGTGTTGGTACTTTTGAGGTCGGAAGCCAATTTGAAAAACATCGATTTCCGTACCGCATTTGCTTACCATCCGATCATTGCGGGAGAAGAAAACCAGCTCAAACAGGTCTTTATCAACATCATTAAAAATGCCATCGAAGCGATTGACGGACATGGTGAGATTCATATTGCCACCGCCTTAAAAGACAATCATCAAGTACTCATTACACTCACAGATACTGGCTGTGGAATCTCTGAAGAAATGATTCACAAGCTGGGCGCCCCCTTTTTCACGACAAAAGAAAACGGAACTGGCCTCGGCCTCATGATCAGCAGCAAAATCATGAAAGACCACAATGGCAGCTTGGAAATTAAAAGCAGGGAGCACGAAGGTACAGTGGTAGAAATAACACTGCCGATTGTACAGGGCCAAATTGGGTCATCCTAGAAGGGTGTACATCTCATCATCAGTGGAGGTGCCCTATGGATTTCTCCAAAATGAGCACGGGTGAGTTCGTGGCCAAAATTCGCGAATCCCAGGCGAAAAACCTGCGAAGCAGACAGCATCAGGGCTACGGTCATCCCGAAAAACGTTTGCCTAGCAAGCAAGGTATTTAACAAGCAAAAGCCCTCCCGTTGAGCTCCTTTGGCTAAAACGGGTGGGCTTTTGTCATTGTTATTGTGGATCCTGTTTATTCAGGTTACGATCTCTTTCGGACTTTTGCTTTTGGGTGCCCTGCGTCTTGCTGCTGTGTCCTTGATTGCCGCCATTCTTCGTATTTCGATTGTTTGACATCAGAATCCCTTCCTTTTCATTCTGGTATTCATGCCAAACGTAGTATGTCCCAAATGGCTTGTTCATAATGAAGATTACTTCGCTTCACCCATAAATACTTTCTTGCCGTCCTCATACTTGTACACGTATACGGAAGCAAAGTCGTTGTCGCCTTTTTCATTGAATGTTACGTTAACGAATTTGCCTTTGTAATCTTTGGTTTTGTGAACAGCTTCCAGCACTTGTTCACGAGTTGGCTTTTTGCCGCCGTTTGCTTTGATCGCTTCTTCCAAACCGTTCAGCATAACACCCATGGAGTCATAACCAAACGAAGTGAAGATCCCTACTTTGTTGCCAGTCGCGCTCTCGAAGTCTGTAATCCATTTCTTGCCGTCTTCGGTAGCACCAATATCGCCAACAGTAGAAGTAAAGACTACATTATTGGCATTTTCCGCACCAGCAATTTTCACCATGTCAGCGGAGTCATAGCCATCGCCACCCATGAAGACACCTTTGAATCCTTTTTCACGTGCTTGCTTCACGATGATTCCTGCATCAGAGTAGTATCCACCGAAGTAGATCATCTCTGGATTTTTCGCGAGGATTTGGGTGATAATCGCACTATAATCCTTCTCGCCTGCTGTTACCCCTTCATAGCCGAGAACTTGTACGCCGTCTTTTTCAAATTGCTTTTTCACTTCTTCCGCAAGACCTTGTCCATATGCAGCCTTGTCATGCATAACGAATGCTGTTTTTACATTCAACTGATTTTTGGCAAAAATAGCAGCCTTGGAGCCTTGTTGATCATCACGCGCACAAATGCGGTGTACGATCTTCTTGCCTTGCTCAGTCAAATCTGATCCCGTTGCGGAAGGAGATACCATCACGAGCTTCTCTTGCTCGTATTGCGCTGCTGCTGTGATGGAAGCACCTGTTGTAGCATGGCCAACTACTCCGACTACATCAGGATTGGAAATCAACATTTGTGCGACTGCTACCCCTTGTTTTGGGTCAGCTTGGTCGTCTTGCGCGGACAATTGAACGTCAAAGCCAAGTGCTTTGAATGCCTCTGCCTTTTCTTTCAATGCATATTCAGCACCAGCTTTTGCTGTGCTTCCGTAATCGGAGTACTGCCCAGACATCGGACCAACTACAGCAACGACGAGCTTCTCAGTAGCGCCACTTGCACCGCCCGTGCTTCCTCCGCTATTATTGCTTGGCTGTGGTGTCGCGCTTTGTCCACCAGTCCCCGTACCTCCGCCGCAGCCCGCGAGCAATGTGCTCAGAGCAAATGTTGCAGCCAGTATCGACAATGATTTCTGTTTTTTCATTGCAAAACATCCCCCTCTTTATTTATGAGCAAACTATGAATCACAATCTTATTGTAGGATATTTTAGAAAATTTGCAATAGAAATGATTAAAAGAAGAATCAATCAAAAAAACCTCTATCGCTGTCTGCTAATAGAGGCGTATACGCGTATTATTGAGGAAAATAGCCACTTCTACGCATAGAAGTGGCTATCTTGATGGGAAGTATCCCATTGATTATTAGGAATTAATTGGAATGCTCAGTTTGTAAGTGAGCGTTTTTGCATCGTATTCTACTTTTGCACCCAATTCTTGGGCAATGAATACGAGGGGCACGAGCACTGCTCCGGTCACTGGACGTGGCGGATTTGCTACACTGGTTTCTTTGCCGTTTTTATAAGCAAAGTTTTGGTTTTCGTACATACGCAGAGCGTACTTGTTGTCTTTGGCAACCAACAGAGATTTGGTCGTGCTATCCCATGCTGCACTACCACCCAAAGCAATCGCCAATGTGCTCGCATTTACATACGCAACACCATTTTCAGTAACGATTTCTTGTGGGAATGGGAACTCCTTGCCGTTTAGCTGAACTTTGATTTTTTGTTGCTGTACAGGAGCAGGAGCAGTTTGGGCGAAAGCAGCCGTTGCCGCTACACTTCCTGTTAGAAGAGCCGCTGTCAGCATCATTGTCGAAAACTTGCGAAGCATAATAAACACCCCTCAAATATCATGAAATGAATTCCAATTTTGTAAGGTTCGACACGAATCAACTTTTTCCTTCTTTTTTATCCCATACATTTCCTATGTAATTCTCTCGCCAAACATGACAAGACTAGGAAAAAAATAAATATCCCACGAACAAATGTTTTTGTGCACAACCTGTGCATAACATTGTGGATAACTTTCGAAAGTGAGGCTTGCCATGGCAGGGGAACGTTTTTTTCTCATCTATCAAGAGGCCAGTGACGAAGAATGCTTATTGACCATTGAACCATACAAAGATCAACAGGAGCTGGCGGAAGCCATCAATCAGCTGCAAGCCAAACAAGTCGATGAATATACGATCATCAAGGGAAAAAAGATGAAAGCCACGCTGAAACTCGCCGTCGATTTAACCGAGGCCGATGAGAATTCCAAGGAATGAATGTTTTCTTTTTCGAGTAGGTTTAGACAGAGGGAAATTGGCAAACATGGTAGTGAGGGAGCGCACTTATGTGTTTGACCTTCATTGACCTTTTGTGTATGATATTGTTACAAAGAGAGGAGGAAGACTAGATGCATATGAATTTAATTCCAACCGTCATTGAACAGACGAACCGCGGGGAACGTGCTTACGACATTTATTCCCGCCTGCTCAAAGACCGCATCATCTTTCTGGGAACCCCAATCAACGACACCGTAGCCAATATCGTTGTGGCACAGTTGTTGTTCCTTCAGGCGGAAGATCCGGAGAAAGACATTCACTTGTACATAAACAGCCCAGGCGGTTCTATTACTGCTGGTATGGCAATTTACGATACTATGCACTTCATCAAGCCTGATGTATCCACCATTTGTATCGGAATGGCTGCTTCCATGGGAGCATTCCTGCTGGCTGCTGGGGCAAAAGGCAAGCGCTTTGCTCTGCCAAACAGTGAAGTCATGATCCACCAACCATTGGGTGGTGCACAAGGACAAGCGAGCGACATTGAGATTGCCGCAAAACGTATTTTGAAGATGCGTGATCACCTGAACACCATCTTGGCTGAACGCACAGGACAGCCTTTGGAGCGCATCCAAAAGGATACCGATCGTGACAACTTCCTCTCTGCCGCTGAAGCAGTAGAGTACGGATTGATTGACAAGGTCATCACTTCCGAACCGTCTTCGAAAAAATAAGAGATAGGTAGTAAAAAAAGAAGCACTCGTGCCTGGATTTCAGGCCGAGTGTTTTTTGTATGCCGAGCAAACCCCAAGAGGCTTCCCCTTGGTTTGCTCGGCTTTTTTCATGGATCATTGTGATACTTCCATTAACTGACTGACATAGACTGTTCGGCTATGTCCTGGATTTTTTTCCTCATGCACACGTGCTGTTGACGTTTTTTCGTCTACAGCATCGATCCAAACGGCTTGTCCTTCGTACTCTACCTTGATGTGGTCGTCGGATTTCATGATGGCTTGTGCTCTCGTTACATTCATATGTGACTGACTCCCTCTATTGATCATCGTCAAGAGCTTGCTTGGCTGAAGTATCACCTGTCATCGTGTCTACAGTCGTTTCTTCAATCAGGCCATTTTGGTCGGAAATAACTCCGCCCCCCAGTCCCTCATTCACCATTCGATCAATGTCCATGTCATAACAATCGCGGCCTTCGTAACACTTATCACGGTTACTCATGTCTCATTTCCTCCTTCATGCAATCTACATAGGTTAGAAATGCCCTGCCCGAAGTGAATTGATACATTTTCATCAAGACGACCAACAAAAAAAGACACCTCCCTTTACGGGAAAAGTGTCTCTCGTGACTCTATTCTTCCTTGCTTACCAGATTCGTAAGGCTGGTGACTGCCTGGGAGGCATCCGGCCCTTCTGCCAAAATGGTAATTTCCGTTCCAGAGCTGATTGCGAGGCTCATGATACCCATGATGCTTTTCGCATTGACCTTCTTGTTGCCTTTTTCTACAAATACTTCCGATGCAAAACGGTTAGCTTCCTGTACGAAAAAGGCTGCTGGACGGGCTTGCAAACCGGTCTTTAACTGAACCACGACCTGCTGTTGAACCATGAATGGACCTCCTTACTTGTAGACTATTATCCTTTAGTATAACATGCATCTACATCGAAATATTTTGTTTTTCTCGTATTTTGTCAGCGATTTCGTTAATTTTTCGCAAGCGGTGGTTAATGCCCGATTTGCTTACTACTCCGCTTGGCACCATCTCGCCCAATTCTTTCAAATTGATGTCAGGATGAGCCACTCGAAGCTCCGCGACCTCTCGCAAACGTTTTGGCAAATTCTCCAATCCCATCTCTTGATCGATGAGCTGGATATTCTCCATTTGTCTAGTAGCTGCATTCACCGTTTTGTTTATGTTGGCGATTTCACAATTGTGTAAACGGTTTACGGAGTTCCGCATGTCCTTTACGATTCGGACGTCCTCGAAATACAAAAGCGCCTGATGAGCCCCTATCAAGCTCAAAAACTCTGTAATCTTTTCGCCTTCTTTAATATAGAGAACATACCCTTTTTTCCGCTCGATGCACTTGGCATTTAGTTTATATCGATTGGCGATTTTGGTCAACGCTTCGCAAAAATCCTGATAGGAAGTGAAAATCTCCAGATGATAGCTGGATGCCTCTGGATGATTCACAGATCCCCCCGCCAAAAAAGCCCCCCGCAAATAAGCAGCGCGGCAACAGGACTTCTTCACGATCTCAGGAGCGATTCCCGGGATAAACGACAGGCTTTGATCCATGATGCCCAAGTTTTGCAAGATCTCATTGGCCTTATTCGGAATACGCACAATGTAGACGTTGTTCTTTTTCAAACGCATTTTTTTGCGAACCAGCAATTCAGCGTGTATCTGAAACAACCTCTTGATTAACGTGTAAATGCGTCGGGCAATCGCCGCGTTCTCTGTCGTCACATCCAGCACCAGTCGTCCGGCTCCAAACTGCAGACTTCCATTCATTCGAATCAAGGCTGAGAGCTCTGCCTTGCTGCAGCAATCGGCACCCTCCGTCATGGTAAGTTCTTTTTTGGTATGCGCGGCGAATGACATCGACTTCACTACTCCTTCTCTATCTTCAGCACCTTCCGTCTTCGTTTGACGAGTGACACAACCTGCTTGCTGACAGCATGTGCATCATGACGTAGGTATCCATCCTCAAATGTGACTAACGGCTTCGCCACCACGTGGAGACCGAGTTGGCGCAATCGCTTTAGGTCACATCGGACGGGAGCTGCTCCTTTTTCCGCGTATTTGTCCAATACATGGGCAGGCAGCTCGGCTGAATTGACAATGATCGTATCCAGAAATGGTCTATCTACATGTTCATACATGACATTCACGTGCTTGGATGCAGAAAAACCGTCTGTCTCTCCCGGTTGTGTCATGACGTTACAAATGTAGATTTTCGGGGCTTGTGCGTGTGTAATCGCTTCAAATAGCCCGCGTACTAATAAATTGGGCAGGATGCTCGTGTACAAGCTGCCAGGCCCAATCAAAATGGCATCCGCGTCGGCAATCGCCATCAGGGCTTCGCTCAGAGGAACAGCGTCCTCTGGATCAAGAAACACCCGCTTGATTTCTTTGCCAGTCAACGGTATTTGGGATTCTCCGATTACGAGAGATCCATCTGTCATTTCCGCTTTCAACTGAATCGATTGCGTGGAAGCTGGCAATACATCTCCACGCACTGCCAAAACTCCGCTTAATGTTTTGACTGCGGTGACAAAATCTCCAGTGATTTCGTTCATCGCTGCAAGTAATAGATTTCCCAAATTATGCCCTGCTAATCCCGTGCCTGTGGAAAAACGATATTGCATGACTTTTTCCATCAACGGCTCTGTATCGGCCAGAGCAGTCAAGACGTTTCGAATGTCGCCAGGTGGAAGCATATCCATTTCTTCTCGCAAACGTCCAGAGCTTCCCCCATCGTCTGCTACCGTAACAATCGCTGTGATATGCACCGGCTCGTGCTTCAAACCGCGTAGAAGGACGGACAGACCCGTTCCTCCCCCAATAACGACTACCCGTAATGGCCTTGACTGTAGCCTCCCGACTCCCTTAGTAGGCATATGTCACCTCATTATTTCTAATACATATACCACAGGTGGCTTTTTATATACGCTTCAGTCTTTCCTGCCATCTTATGCTCATTTGTTCTTTTCCATGTCTCGATGACTGACACGGACAGAAAAATCTTTGCCAAAGGTTTCTCCCAAATGTTCTGCAATGGCGACCGAGCGATGCTTGCCACCGGTGCATCCGATTCCTATCACAAGTTGACTTTTTCCTTCCCGCTGGTAATGCGGCAGGGTGTACCCCAAAAAGTCCGTAAGCTTTTCTAAGAATTCTTTTGTGTCCTTGTGCTTCATCACATACTCTGCCACGTCTGGATCACATCCTGTTTTCGGACGCAATTCCTCCACATAATGCGGGTTGGGCAAAAAACGGACATCGAACATCAAGTCAGCGTCTATCGGTGCGCCGTATTTGAAACCAAACGATAATACATTAATCGTAAGTGGTGATCCTTGTTGACCGTATTGGTTGATGATTTTTTCTCGAAGCTGAACTGGCTTCATTTGACTCGTATCGATAATCTGATGCGCCCAGCCCTTCATTTCCTCCAACAAACGGCGCTCGGCGTGGATTCCTTCCAAAGGCGAACCGTTCGGAGAAAGCGGATGTCTACGGCGTGTTTCCTTATAGCGAGAAACCAATGTCTGATCGTTCGCATCCAGATAAAGGATATGGTAAGATAATCCATTCATTTGATTGAGGCTTTCCATGGTTACGGCTAGATTTTCAAAAAACTCACGCCCTCGCAAGTCAATCACCAATGCGACTCGCTCAATACTCCCACCAGACTGTTTAACCAACTCAGCAAATTTGGGAATCAGTACAGGGGGTAGGTTGTCTACACAAAAAAAGCCCAGGTCCTCCAAGCTTTGTACAGCAACTGTCTTTCCCGCACCTGACATTCCGGTAATAATCAGGAGATTCATGGCCTTGTCGTTTCCCAATTCCGTCACGCAACTCGCCTCCTACGATTCTGACAATAGCATACCATATTGTCGACCTTATTCGCACCTTTTTGAAACGCTTCCCCTGTTTTTCCAATGACGTCTTCTACAGGAGTACAAGCAAATTTAGAAAAAAAGATGCGTGACTGAATGCCAGCCACGCAACAATTGTTTATATAGATAAGGGGGTCAATTCATTGTCTATAGATTACTCTTGAATTATTTCACCCATGTTACAAGCAGGTTAAGAGATTGTGACATTTTGTTCCTTCAGCTTTTCATTTAGCTCTTCAACATAATGCTGAGCAGATTGAGCAGCGATCGAACCGTCTCCAGTAGCTGTCACGACTTGACGCAGCATTTTTTCGCGTACATCTCCTGCTGCAAAAACACCTTTTACTTTGGTGTTCATTTTTTCGTCTGTCAGTACGTAGCCTGCGTCGTTGGTGATGCCCAGTGGGCGCACGCTTGCAGTCAATGGGTCCATACCTACATAGATGAACACCCCATCTGCTGGATATTCTCTTTCTTCACCTGTTTTGGTGTTTTGCAAGAGAACCGCTTGTACTTTGCCTTCGCCACGGATCTCTTTTAGTTCTGTATCCCAGATTACTTCGATTTTTTCGTTATCGAAAGCGCGTTTTTGCAGGATTTTCTGTGCACGGAACTGATCACGACGGTGTACGATTGTCACTTTGGAAGCGAAGCGAGTAAGGAACACTGCCTCTTCTACTGCGGAGTCTCCCCCACCAACAACCACCAGCTCTTTATTGCGGAAAAATGCACCGTCGCATACCGCGCAGTAAGAAACGCCACGCCCGGACAATTCTTTTTCGCCTTGTACACCGAGCAAACGATGCTCTGCACCAGTTGCCACAATAACAGATTTGGTCAAGTATTCCTTGTCACCCGTGATAACGCGTTTGTACGGTTCTTCATCGCGGATTTCCTTGATCTCACCATATGCATACTCTGCACCGAATTGTTGTGCATGCTCAAACATTTTTGTAGAGAGATCAGGGCCAAGAATGGAAGTGAAACCTGGGTAGTTCTCGATATCTTCCGTGTTCGCCATTTGACCGCCTGGAATTCCTCTCTCCAGCATCAATGTGCTCATGTTCGCACGGGATGTATATACAGCAGCCGTCATTCCAGCAGGGCCAGCTCCGGCTATAATGACATCATAAATTTTTTGGTCGCTCATGCTTGTTGCCTCCTCATCTCACACAGTTCTGTTTCCTTATTTAAATTAATTATAAAGTAATAATCTATTTAAAATCAAGTGTCGACAAAACTTTGACGCACTTTGCCAAGGTTGCGGCAGAAATGCCATATTTTTGAGCTAGAAGGGCTTGTGACTGTTTTTCGTTCGTTATCGTTCCGTATACATATTCTAATGCTGCGACCCACGCTACTTCTTTTCGCACTTGTACCTGACTTTGGGCATGTTCATGATGCTTGCGCCATACATCAAGGCACCATTCTCCAGCCTCTTGCTTGCCCTGCGCGAGCAAATAATGGCTTATGCCTTCTTCTATACTGCTCTTTTGCTCTTCCGCCGTCGGTGAACCATTCGATCCATCAGGAGTTCCTTCCGGCATGTCTGCACCCATATCAGCCAAAGCCAGCAAAGCCAACTTTTGCAGCTGTTGGTTATCTGTCTGGTAATAAAATTGACGGACCGCGGTTTCCGCTTCATCGTCTCCGATCAGCGACAATGTTTGCAGCACCGCGAATTTCACTTCATCACGTCCATGCTGCAATGCCCAGAGGAGGGAAGCTCGGATCATCGGGTCTGTTTTAAAATCTTCCACTCCCGTGAACGAAGCCTTTTCCCATGAAACATCACGTTGGGTCGTATTGTATTGGTAGGGGATCGGTTTTATAGTCTCCCCTTCTTGTTCGTTTTTTACCATTTGAATGTATTGATCTGCGATACCTGCTTCTGGATCTAACTGCTTGGCTTTTTGCCACCAGCGCAGTGCTTGATCCTTTTTCCCACTCAAATAAGCCGAGATCGCAGCATAGTGATACGTGCACGCTTCATGTGGCCGTCCATTTCGCAGCATGCGCTGGTAATGGAAATACGCTTCGTCATGCTGGCCGAGCACTCCCATTGTTGTTGCGAGCTTGTAGGTATTTTCCGGATGGAACGGAACGACCTTTTTCAACATATCAATCAAGCTCAACAACTCTACCGTTTGATTGTGATGGGAGAGCAAAACCGCCAAATTGCACAGTGCATGCAGGTTTCCTTCTTCCTTATCCAGCGTTTGTTCGATTGTCTCCATCGCCTTCTGGAATTCTCCAGCATAATAGTAAGCGAGAGATAAATTGTTCCACGCCGGCAAAAAGTCAGGATCTGCCTCGACGATTTCTTTTAAGGTATCCAATGCCTCCAAGAAACGTCCCTCTTCCAGGCTGCGACGAGCTCGTTCATGCTTGCTGTATACGTCCTCTTTTTCACTTGGGAGGAAGTGTCGCGGTGGCATGTCCAGCTCAAAGTAAATATAGTCGAGAAGCTCTTCGGCATCTTCCCGATACGGTCCGGTACTATCTTCTTGTAAATAACGAACAGCCATTTCTTCTGCCATATGGTAATCTTCTAAGTTGGCATAGTTATTCGCCATGTAGAAATACACTTCTGTCATGGTTGGGTCCCATTTTTCTATCACTTCATAGAGGACTTCATTCGACGCTTCAAACTGTCCGGTTTCAGCTAAGGCACTAGCCAAATGGCAGTGGCATTCTGCATTCGATGGCTCCATTTCAACTGCTCGGCGAAATGAACGCAATGCTTTATCATAGTCGTACCGATTCAAACAACGCATTCCCCGGTCAACAAAAAAAGCAGCATCTTGCTTAAAATCAACGACGGTCGTTTTCTTCAAAATACTTTTGTTATGTTTCATAAAACCTCCAACATCGTAGGAGCTTACACTCCAAGTATCGTACCAGAAGCATCGGCACCCTACAAGCTGACTCGTCTTTTAAAGTGTTCAGCGGATAAAGCAAGAAACACCACTGGCACATAGCAAGTGGTGTTTACGAACAAAAATGGAGCGGACGAAGGGTCTCGAACCCTCGACCTTCGCCTTGGCAAGGCGACG